>DDSG01000168.1:966-1217 GCA_002343325.1 Phycisphaerales bacterium UBA2396
GAGCAGCCCCGCCGCGGCGATCGCCGTCGTACCGGACAACAGCCCGTCCAGCCCGTCCACCAGGTTCGAGGCGTTGCACGCCCCCACCACGCAGAACCCGATGACCGCCGTGCCGAGCCAGTACACCGCGTCCACCGGGGGCAGCCCCGGGATCAGCGTGAACTGGATCGTCTCCAGGCCGCTCGGCAGGACGGTGACAGGAATCCCCAGAGCATGGGCGATGGGGAGGACCGCACCCGCCGCGACCTTTA
>DDSG01000168.1:1452-28660 GCA_002343325.1 Phycisphaerales bacterium UBA2396
CCCCCCCCCGCCGCGACCTTTACACCCACCTCGTCCATCGCGAGGGCGGCGGCCGCGATGAGCTGCCCGCCGACCTTGACGCGCGGGTCGATGCCCGTGACGTCATCGATCAGCCCGACAACCGCGATGATCGTCATGCCTAGGAGCACGGAGAGGGGCACCGGCTCCTGCTCGGCGCTGAACTCCATCTGGCGGATGCCCTGATAATCGAGCAGTTCCGGGTACGCCGCGCCGAGATAGCTATAGAAGATCCCCGCCACGATCCCGGCGAAGACCGCCACGCCGCCCAGATAGGCGATGGGCATCTTGTGGATCTTTCGGGCCTCGCTGGGACGATCGATCACGCCGTGCTTCACGGCGAGCCGCCGCATGATCGGCGTGGCGAAAATCGTCACCACAAACGCCACCAGCAGCACCCAGATGTAGCGGTGGAACATGTCCAAGCGCGTGATCACGTGGTCCGCCGAGGCGGCCGGATCGACCATCGCCAGCATGTTCGCCAGCATCACCTGCATCACCGACTCCCCCCGGCCACTCCCTGAGGCGTTTGGGCCGCGCCGAGCGAAGCCGCTATGTCTCGAATCGTCCGGTCGAGGGGCACTCTTGACTGCCAGCCGATGGCCGACCGAATCCGGCCGAGGTCGGGCCTGCGGTCTCGGAGATCCTCGAATCCGGGGGCGTAGGCGTCGGCGTAGGGCACGAGACGAACAGACGAAGCGGACGCGAGCGTGCGCACCACGGTCATCGCAAGATCACGAATCGAGATGGGCTGATCGGACCCGACGTTGAACACCCGTCCCAAGGCCTCGGGGTGATCGAGCAAGGCCGGGAATGCCTGCACGACATCGCGCACGTCGCAGAAGCAACGAGTCTGCGCGCCGTCGCCGTAGACCTCGATGGGCCGCCCCTCGAGCGCGGCGTTCACGAATCGGGGCAGCACCATGCCGTAATCCCCGACCTGACCGGGCCCGACGGTGTTGAACAACCGCACGACCACGGCGGGGAGCCCGTGCTGGCGGTGGTAGGCGAGCGCGAGATACTCATCGATCGCCTTGGAACACCCGTAGCACCATCGTGAGACGGTGGTTGGCCCGTACACGACGTTGTCGTCTTCGGAAAACGGACTGGCGGTTCCCTTGCCGTACACCTCGGAACTGGAGGTCAGAAGAACCTTCGCGGGCGTTGCATTCGGACCCGCGGTCAGGGCGAAACGCAGGACATCGCTGGTGCGCCCGACATTGACCTCGATGGCGTTGAGCGGGTCATCGACGACAAGCTTGACGCCGACGACGGCGGCAAGGTGATAGATCTGATCGAAAGTCTCGTTCGCGAGCGGGCCGACGAGGGCGTCTCTCACGTCGGCATGAACAAAGCTCGCACGGGAATCGAGGTTCTCGCGTCTGCCGGTGGAGAGGTCATCGACCACCGTGACCGCATCGCCACGGCCCACGAGCAGGCGCACGAGGTGCGATCCGATAAACCCAGCCCCGCCCGTGACAAGGACGCGTCTGGACGCGGGCGGGGAATGTCGGTCGCCTGTGGACGTCATCGGGCGAGTCTCAGGCGGCGGGCTTGGAGGGATCGTTGTGGTACTCGTGGGCGGCCTTGATGTTCCCGCGGAGGTATCCGCCCGCGGCGTGCTTCACGCCGTCGACGACAACACCCAGGAACTCGCCGCGCGCTTCGAGCAGCTCGTTCTTGATGCGGTTGACCATGCCCCGCTTATCCGAGAAAGCCCGGGCAACGAGGATGGAGGCATCAGCACGGGCGGCGATGGCGTTGGCGTCGCCGGCGACGACGGCCGGGGAGCAATCCACCAGCACGATGTCGTACTTGCCGCGGGCTTCCTGGAGGACCTTGCCCATGGCGTCGGTGGCGAGCGCCTCGTACACACGCTTCTCCTTTTCGCCCGCCCAGACGACGCTCAGACCCGGAGCGTCGTCGAGGGGCTTGGCAGCGGCGGAAAGGGTGGCCTCACCGGCGAGAATCTCGCCCAGGCCCGGACGGTCCTGCACGCCGAAGACCTTGTGCAACGCCGGGCGGCGGAGGTTCGCGTCGATCACCAGCACGCTCTTGCCCGCCGAGGCGAAGCAGAGCGCGAGGTTCGACACGACACTCGTCGTGCCCGAGGAGGGCATGCAGCCGGCCACGAGAATGGTCTTTCGGCCCGCCGGTTCGATGCGCTTGGCGAGGCTCGAACGCAACTGGCGGAAGTTCTCGGCGATGACGCCCTTGGGGCGATCGCGGAACGCGGTCTCGACGACCGCCGGCTGCGACGGATCCTCGGATGCGTCCGCAACCCAGCCCAGCAGCGTGGTGCGGTTGAGCATCGTGACGTCGGAGGGACTCTTGATGCGCTGATCAACGACCTCGCGGAGTACCACGATGCCCCCGACCAAGCCAAGGCACAGGATCCCGCCGGCGGGAACGAGGAAGATCAGCCTGGGGAAGATCGGCTCGCGCGGGGGGCGGATCGTGGGCGTGCGCACCTGGATGCGGTTCGCCGTGGGCATCGCCGTGATGGCGTTGAGCTCCTTGAGCTTCTCCCGCGCCTGCGAGGCCTGGAAGTCGGACTGCTTGATGCGATCGTCGATGTCGTTGAGTTCGGAGAGCGTCTGGGTCAGCTCGGTCTGGCGGGTGAGCAGTTCCTTGCGCTCGTTGTCGACCGTGTCCAACTGAGACTCGACGGAGCGGAGCTGCGTCCGCAGCAGTTCGAGTTCCGCGCGGAACTCCCGCTCCTCGAGCTCCTGCTTGGTCTGTTCGAGCTTCTGCCGGTAGGCTTCGAGCGTCGACTGCGTGCGCTTGAAAACACGGTTGTCGGGCGTCATTCCCTTGCGGCGAAGACCGTCGAGCTCCGACTCGTACAGCGCGATGGACTGTTCGATGTTCAGAATCTGCGGATTGACGGAGACCCGCGACTTGATCTCTTCGGGGATCTGGATCGCCCCGGCGCCGCCCTGATCGTTGAGCTGCTCCTCGCGGATCGAGATGCGCGTCTCGGTGTCACGCTTCTGACCCATGAGAATGAGGCGTTCGCGACCGAGCCCTTCAAGACGCATCGTGGTTTCGTTGAGGCGAGGGTCCGAAGAGTCGATCGACTTGTCGCGGATGATGCCGGCCCGGCGCGTCTTGAGACGCCCGATCTCATCCTCGAGGTCCTTGATGTTCTTTGAGAGGGCGGCGGTCTGGTCCTTGAACTCGTTGTCACCCTGCGCGCGGACCAGATCCATGTACTCGTTCATGACGAGCTGGACCACGCCGGCCGCGTCCTGCGACTTCTTCCAGCCGAAGGACAGCTCGATGAGTCGCGTCTGGGGAACGGTGCGGGCGCGGATCTCGTCCTGCAATTCCTTGAAGACCGCGTTCTGGTCCGTCGTGCCGTCGCTGTTGAGGTACCACTTGATCCAGTTCGGGGCCTCGGCGGCGAGGCGGGGGCTGCGTGCGACACGCTCCAGAACCTCGTCGGAGGTCATGATGCGGACCTGCGTCTGCATGAAGGTCTGGAGTTCTTCCTGGGTTGAGACGCTGCCCGCGCCCGTCGGGCGGTACGGATTGTCGACGGGCGAGTTGCACTCGAAGACGGCCTTGGGCTGATAGACCGGATAGACAAACAGCAGCCCGAAGTGCGCCGCCGCTCCGATGAAGGCTCCGGCGATGCCAGCCCCGGCCAGCAGCCAGAGGTTGCGCATGATCAGTTTGACCGGGTCGATCCCACCACCCACCGTGATCGGGGCGGAGGAGGGCTCTCGCCGGGGCACGGGCAAGGGGCTGGTGGCGCTGGTGGGAATGGTGGTCATCGGCGTCTTCCTTCCTCCCCCGCCTTCGGGAGAGGGTTCATTCTTGTCCGGTCGATCGTCCCGGGGAGGTCCCCGGGGCAAACCGCCATCACTTCTTCTTCTGAGCCTCAAACTTCTTTTTGAGCTCGGCGAACTGCGCCTCCTGTCCGGGGACGCGGGCCGCCTGTGGGTTGGCAAAGTAGGTGTCGAGCCCCTGAATGAGCTTTTCGGCCTCGACCATGTCGCCGCGGGCGATCTGCCACTCGGCGATGTGCATCATGACGGTCGGGCGGATCGAGCTGTTGCCCGCCTGGCGGTACGCGATCAGCAGGGGCGCCTCGGCCTCCTTCAGCATGCCCGCACGCGTGTAGACCCACCCCAGCGTGTCGTACACGTCGGCGGTCTGCGTCTGGCCCTGGGCGAGCGCGGCGTTGAGGGCCCGCTCGGCGAAGGGCACCGCCTCCTTCGGGTCGCCGCCGCACTTGACGATCATGAACGCGAGGTTGTTGAGCATGAAGGCATCGTTGGGGAACTTCTCCACGCTCCACCGCGTGATCCGCAGCGAGTTCTCGCAGTCGTTGAGCTGGTAGTACTTCGCCTGCAGGATCATCGCCATCTGCTGGACAAGCTGCATGTCCTCGGTCTTGGTGATGGCGGCCTCGAGGCGGGCGATCCCCTCCTTCTCGGTCTCGGGCTTCTCAAGAAGCACGCCCGCCCTGAAGAACGTCGTCCAGCCGGGAATCAGCCCCTCGCGATCGACCGCGTCGAGCAGCTTGGCGATGTCGTCCGGGCGGCTCATGTTGCGCTTCACGTCGCCGAACCACGCCATGATGAGCCTGGGCTGGTCCTTCTTGATCAGTCGCAGCGACGCGGTCATGTCGCGGAGCGCCTCCTCCTGCTTGCCGCGGAACGCAAACTGCTTCGCCCGGGACATCAGCAGCGAGGGCTCAGCGTCCACCGCAGAACCCATGGTGCGGAGCACTTCGTCGGCCTTGGTGAGCGCCGGGGGCTTGCGCGTCTGCAGCAGATCCAGATACCGCAGCACGATGAAGAGCTGCGCACTCTGCTTGTAGGCACGCTCGTAGTAGTCTTCGGCTCGGTCCACGCGGCCGGCCTCGCGGAAGATGTCGCCGGTGTTGACCAGCAGGGCGAGATCCCCCGGACGGCGCTTGATCACGCCCTCGACGACCTCGACCGCGTCCGTATCCCGATCGCCCAGACTCAGCAGGTACCGCAGCAGAGAAACCCGAAGCTCGTCGATCATCGGGTTGAGCTTCACCGCCTCGCGCAGGTCGCCGATCGACGCCTGGACGTTGCCGGCCTCCTCGTGCAGCACCGCCCGGGCCTGCCTGGCTTCCCAGTGCTCGGGCTGCAGGCGGATCGCCTGGTCGAGGTCCTGCATCACCTGCGTGCGAAGCTGGGGATAATTCAGGTTTGCCATCGCACGCCGGTAGAACACCTGCGGGTTGTTCGGGAACTTCGCAACCGCCTGATCGAGCAGCTCAGCGCCGCGCTTCTCGTCGCCCTTGAGCCGGATCGCGTCGGCGTACTGCATCGACAGCACCGCGTCCTGTCCGATCACGGTCGAGCCCAGCTTGTCGAGCGCGGCGAGCGCCTCGTCGATCTTTCGCGACCGGATCTGCAGCTCGATGGATCGCTTCGTGATCGAGTGATCCGGCGTGTCCGCGTTCCCGGCGAGGATCCGCCCGTACACCTCAAGGGCTTCCTGGTTGCGACCCTGACGCGCGTAGAGGTCACCAAGTGCCTTGTCCGCCTCCATCGCCTTGGACTGGTTCTTGGACGCGGCCTCGTACGCCTTGATCGCCTCATCGAGCAGCTGGACCCGCTCCATGAACCGCCCCTTGGCCAGATACACCTCGGGCGTGCGCTGGTCCTCGGGGAGCGTCGCGATGTACTCGTCGAACGCCTGCAGAGCCTCCGTCAGCCTCGCCTGCTCGGAGTTCCAACGCGCCTCGATCTGCGCAATCTCCAGATCGATCCGATCCTTCTTGATCCGGTCGATCATCTCGCGGGCCTGCGGCCAACGCTTCATGTCGATGTACAGGCTCGCCAGCGCCACCTGCGTCGCCCGATCGTTCGGGTTCAGGTCGTACTGCTTCTGACGCTCCCGCAACGCAAGGTCTCGGTCGCCGAACGCGGCCTCGAGCTTGAGCCACGCGTCGATCACCTCCGCGTCGCCCATGTGATACTGCGCACGCGAGCGGGCTTCCTCCATCGCCTCCTGCCCGCGATCCAGACGAACAAGCAGAGAGATCAGCCCCAACAGGCAGTTGCGATCCTGCGGGCGGCGGGCCAGAGCATCGCGGAAGACCGCGACCGCATCGACAACCCGGTCCTGCCGGATCATCATCGCCGCAAGGATCCGTCCCGCCTCGACGCTGAACGTCGAACGGTTCCGCACCGCTTCCAGCTCACGCACGGCGTCGGCCAAGCGGTTCTGCGCGTCAAACACCCTCGCCCGGAACGTCGCTCCCTCCACGCGATCAACGTCGCGCGTGCGGGCCTCATCAGCCAGCTTCGAGGCGTTCGTGAAGTCCTTTGCGTCCAACGCCGCCTGGAACCGCAGTTCCAGAACTCCCGGCGCCGCCGCGTCCGCCGCCGCCGCCTTGTCCGTCCACTCCGCGCTCTTGGCGAGATCACCCGCCTCGCGATACGCAACCGCCTTCGCCACGGCCTTCTCGGCCTCGGGTGCGCCCGAAACATCGATCAACGCGATCCGCTGCTCCAAGGGGTTGTCGGTCGAGAGCACCGCACGCATCCGCTTCAGCCGATCATCCGAGGCGTCCGTCGCCAGGAACTCGTCGACGATCTTCAGAGCCCCGACGCGGTCGCCACGCTGCGCCGTTTTCGCCGCCAGAAGTGCCGCCAGATCCCCACGCTTCTCCTTGGCGTAGGTGTCCTGCAGGAGCTTGAAGGCCTGCTCGGCCTTGCCCTCTGCCTCGAGCTTGTCGACCTGCTGACGAAGCACGACCATCGGGTCGTTGCTCGACACCGAGGCACCCGCCGCCGCCATCGTCTGCGTCAGCATCGTCTTGAGCGTCTCGTTCGACGGGTCCATCGCGGCCGCCTGCTGGAGGTAAGGCACGGCGTCGGCAAACCGGCGGACGTTCGCGTAGTACTGCCCCAGACGAGCAAGCGCGCGGAAGTTGAACGGCTCCTTTGCGAGCAGCGCCTGCAGCGTCTTCTCCGCGGTGCCCGGCTCGTTCACGCGGAACGAAGCCTCGGCCAGAAGCCACAGCGCCTCCGTCTCCTCGTTGTTCGTCCGTCGGCAATACTCGAGAAGCTTCTTCTGTGCCGGTCCCACGTCGCCCCGAGCAAGATCAAGCTCGGCGTCGATCCGCAGAAGCTGGCTGCTGTCCGATTCCGTCAGCTTGGCGAGTTCCCCGCGATACTGGATCGCCTTCTGGAGCCACTCCGCTTTCTTGCTCTGCTCCGCGGTCTCATGAAGCTTGAGCGCGTACTGCGCCTGAAGGTACCGGCTCATCATGCGGTGCCCGAACTGCTGCACGCCGATGAAACTCAGCGGCTGCTGCTTCAGGTCCGCCACTCGCTGCATCTGCTCGATCGCCTTCTCGTACTCGTTCCGCGAGGCCATCAGCACACCCAGCGACATCAGCATCCGCGTGTCGGCGGGCCTTGCCTCCAACGCCCGCTTGTACAGAGCCTCGGCACGCTTCATGCCCACCTGCGGGCCTTCGTACCGCTCTTCCGTGGTCTGCAGCAGATCGATCAGGCGCGCTTCCACCGTCTCCATGCTCATCTTGCCGATCGCCGCGGCCACGCGGTCAAGCCGGGCCGAACCTTCCTTCATTACTTCGGCCAGGCCCGCCTCGCGAGCCGCCCGATCGGGCAGCGTGCGCAGCTCGTTCTGCTTGTCCCCGAAGAAGACCGCCACCTCGGTCAGCAGCAGCAGCGGATCCTCCGGATTCGCGGCCAACTGCTCCGTGAGCACCTGGCGGCTCTTGGCCAACGCCTCGTTCCCGCCGTCCACGTCCTGACGCGCGAGCAACTCTCGGCCTCGGCGATCCCACCACTGAACCAGCCCGACCGCCACTTCGCCGTCCTTTGGATCAGCGGCAAGGGCGGCCTCCAGATCCGTCCGGGCCCGCTCGATCTCGCGATCGTTCATGTTCGCCGCGGCGTTGTAGCTCCGCAGGAGCGCCAGTCCGCTGTAGCGACGAAGGACATCGCCTTCCTTCTGGTTGCCGCCCCCAAAGAACGCGAGCGACTCATCGACCATGCGGACGACGTCGTTGTTGACGGAAGGGTCGACACGCGGGATCTCGCGGAGCTCGTTGTGAAAGAGCGCCAGCGCCTCGCGGTAGGCCTTCACGTCCGTGCGCAGGGCCCGGGCGAGCGCCATGTGCGCACGCAGGTAGTCCTGCGAGTACTTCGCCCGGTACGCCGTTTCGGTGTCCGGCGTGTAGTTCTTCATCGCCTCGATCCACTTGCGCAGATACTCGGGGTTGGTCTGCTCCTTGTTGACCGCCTTGGAGAAGAGCTTGTCGGCGGCGAGGAAGTCCTGCCTGGCAAGGGCGGCATCACCCGCCGCGGCGAGGCGACTCGCGTTGTTGAAGACGAAGAAGTACGCCAGCCCGCCGCCGACGCACACCACCGTCACCAGCCCGCCCACCAGGAGCGTCACGAACTTCTTGTTGACTCGAGATCCGGCCATGGTCAAACCTTCTCCTCGGCGATCTTTCGCCGCTCTTGACTTACCGCTCGTTCTTCCCAGCCCCACGCCTCGGGTTATCCGGCGGATACTCCCCGCGCGTCACTTTCACCCAATCGGGCACACACCGCATCAGCTCCGGCATCGCCTCGTTCAGGAACTCCGAGGCGACCGCCGCCAGCTCCTCCGGGCTTGACACCATCGACGAAGACACCTGAACCTTCATGTAGTACGCGTAGTCGGACTTGAGATCGAACGCCAGCAGCCGAACGTCGTTCGCGGTCAGCGCGATGTCCCCGTTGGCCACGAAGAAATACCCGGCGTACATCCGCTTGTCCCGATCACCAAACTCCGTGACCTGCATCGCCGCGTTCTCGATCCCGCGGGGAAGCGTCACGCCCATCCCCGGCGAATCGCTCGCAAAGCCCGTTCGCGTCTTGCGATACCCGAGCTTCATCGCCTCGGGATCACGCGGATCCTCGTACCAGCGCGTCTGGTCCAACGTCAGCGGAACCCGGAACGGCCCGGACAGAATCCCCCAGCCGCCGCCCACCATGCACCGCTCCGGCACGTGCGGGACCGTGTCGATCCCGCCCGTGTAGTACGCGGCGTGCAGCACGATGTCGACGTTCCGACCGTTGACCACCTTGCGATACGGGCGGGTGATGTAGTTCGTCGTGCCAAGCGTCTCTTCAATCTCCGCCGACTCGCGGTGATCGGGCCCGGCGGTCCAGTCGGCAATCGCCCTGGGCTGAATGTCCCGCAGCAGACGGCCACCCTCGGCGTACACGGGCTTCTTGATCGTGTGCACGTCCCACTTGGCGATCACCACGGGCAGCACGACCGCCGACGAACCCAGCAGGAGAAGCCCCGCGAGGAACGCCGGCGACCCCGCCGAAGACCATCCGTGAACGACGGGGAGGGGCTTCGGAGCGCCGATGGGCTTGGCCGTTTCCTCCTCAGGGACCCAGATCCGATCCAGCGACCAGACGCAGGCCATGTAGGCCAGCAGCGCCGGAAGCAGCAGAACCGTCCCGATGAAGATGTGGGCCTCGCCGGCCGCGAAGTTCTTATCCCACAACGACGCCACCCCGAGGATCCCGATGCGCACGATGTTCATCGCGATCGCCACCGGGAGCGCGAGCAGGAACACCGCGACCCTTTGCCACCACCACCGGCAGGAAAGGATCGCCACGATCCCCGCCAGCGCGAGGAAGGCGATCACCATCCGCATGCCCGAGCAGGCCTCGGCGATGCCCAGCGGGATCACCTCGCCGTTGTCCTTGATGATCTCAAGCTGGTGGCCTGCCAGCGTGCACTGGTAACCGAAGATCGGACCCAGGAGGCTGAGCAGGAAGAACCCGCCCTGCGCTGCAACGTCCTGCAGCTTGAACGTGAACTGGATCATGACCGCCTCGGAGACCGTGACCCCGAAGGCGAGAAAGGCGATGGGGATAAACAGCACGCGAATCGCCGCCGGCCCCAGCACGAGCAGCACGAGCCCGAAGAGCGCCAGGATCATCGAAAAACCCTGGCCCATGTGGTTCGGGTACCCCAGCAGGAAAAACCCGTAGCTGGCGATCCCCGTCGTCAAGGCCACCAGGCCGGGCCAGAACGGCCGAAACCGCGTCGCCCGCAGCTCGGGCCACGAGCGATAGACCAGAAAGCCCGCAATGAACGGGACGGCATAAGCATGCCCCCAGTCCTGAAGCGCGTCCATGCAGTGCCGGTGCTGCGAGTAGAACCAACGCCAAAACACCCCGACAAACGCCAGGGCCAAGAGCCCGAAAATCGCCAGGCGCGCCGGCGTCATCATCCCGAAAAGAGGCTTGCCCTCTCCAGGCGTCGTGCCCGACACTCGCGGCTGTTGCGCTGGAACGCTGCTCACGTGAACAACTCTTCTGTACGTCTCAGGTTATGGGTCCTTCGTGGTTGACAGACGGCCATACTACGCCGCGTGACCCGTTCGGGGTTCACAACGACGTCGCCCGTTTGCATCGGCCGACTGCGTCCCGCGCGTTGCCCACTCGGGGCCACCTTGCCCAACTTCGCACCGCCGAGATCGTTCTCGGACGAGACGCCCTCTACCCAATTTGGTTCCCGTTAGGTTATGGGAAGAGGCTTGGCGAGCGGGTGTTGTACTCGGGCGGCACGCCGAAGACATCGTTGCCGAAGTTGCGATCGAGCAGCAGCCCGAAGCCGTAGTTTGCCCGCATGCCGTTTCGGAGGACCGCGAGGGGAATCGCCCAGAAACTGGTTCCCACGTTGATGTGGTCGTCGGGGCGGATGTAGACGTCGGGCTGGGTGGCCTCGACGATCGCTCGGAGGTTCATGCTGACGATGGCTTGGCGGTTCTTTCCGACGACGCGGGTGAGTTCGGCGCGTTCGGGCCAGGCGAGGCTGTCGAGGCCGCCGGCGGTATCAATGGCACGGCGGATGGTCATGCGACCATCCGCGGGCAGGTTGTAAACGCCGGGCCGACGCACAAACCCACCGATGTAGAACTCGCCGCGGGGCGCATCGGGCACGCGGATGACGTCGCCCGGGCGAACGATGACGTTGAGCGAGCTGTCGCCCGCCAGGAGGCGTTCGAGGGGGATGCGGATGACCCGCTGCGTGATGATGTCGGACGACCGACGGCCGTCGCCTTCGAGGCCGATGGGTTCCCCGCCGCTCACGGGCGTGCCTCCGGCGGGAGCGGCGGCTCCACGCACCTGCACCCACTTGCCGTTGACAAAGGCCCAGGGGGCGGCGGAGCTTTCGCCGACAGCGGGCTGCTCGATCGCGGCCGCCGGGGCGGTCGGATCGGGCAGATCGATAATCGGGCGGCGGTCATTGGCCGGCTGAACGGCACTGGACTGCAGGTCGAGACCTTGGCCGCCACGGACCGAGGCGGGGCTCGGGCGATCGCGGCGGGGCTCGCCGGCGGGCTTGGAAAGGTCGTCGATGATGTTGATGAGGTCTTCGCCGGCGGCGGGCTGCGAGCCGCGGGGAGCGGGCGAGCCGGAGGGCGATTCGGACGGGCTGCCTGAGGATGGGCCTCCGATGGCGTCGGGAGGCGGGCCGCCGGTCGGGTCGTCGAGCGCGGGATCAAGCCCGACGAGACGGATGATGTAGATCTCCTTGGCGGCCGGTTCGTAGCGTTCGCCAAAGGGGAGAGCTTCGAGAATACGGAAGTCGGGCTTGGGGATGAAGTACGCGCCGGGGCGAGAGACGGCCCCGAGGAGGGTGAACGTCTGCTGGCGGAGGTCGAGAATGTCGACTTCGACGAGCGGGTCGGCGATGAGCCCCCGCATGCGTTCGGTGAGGAGCTCTTTCAGCTGGCCGATGGTCTTGCCGGAGATGAAGAGGCGGCCGAGCTGGGGCACGTCGATCGTGCCGCGGATATCGACCTGCCGCTCGTACTGGGTCGGGATGTCGTCGCGTGTGATGATGTCAAACACGCGGATCTGGATGCGATCGCCCGGGCCGACGCGGTAGTCGGCGGGGCTGGGGAGCAGGTCGCTGGGCATGACGTCGCTGTAGGCGACGAGGTCGGCGGGCTTGCCCTCGATGGAGCTGATGTACTCGAGAACGGGCACGGAGGCGGGGGTGTATTCCCAACGACCAAGCACGCTCGGGTCGAGGTAGGAATCGAAGTTGGAGCACCCGCCGACGAGCGAGGCGACGCCCGCCAGCATCCCGGCGCAGGCGGTCAGACGCAGGCTTGGGCGAGCAGGAACGAATCGAGCGTGAGTCACACCGATCTCCTTGGGGCCCGATCGATTATCGGCCCGGCTGTCATCCTAGCAAACTTCGACCAACCCCGCCCAACTCGGCGCAAGAGGCTACGGCGTCTGCGGGCCGAGTCAATGATCGCGGCGACGGGGAGGACAGCCCTAAAGTCAGCCATGAGCCCGACTCAGCCCAGCACCCCGAACACCCCGCCCGTCCACGGCTCGGGCACCGAGGCGGCGATCGCCCGGACGCTCGCGCGGCATCCGCGGCCGGCGGGTGGTGATCCGCTGCGGACGGTCGACCCGCCCAAGGTCAGCCTTTCGGGGATGGTGCTCAACAACCAGGACGGGCCTCAGACGCTGTCGCTCAAGAAGAAGCCCGACTGGCTGCGGGCGAGGGTGCCCGGCGGAGAGGGATACACGCGGCTCAAGGGCATTCTGGACAAGCACAAGCTCTTCACGGTCTGCGAGGAAGCCTCGTGCCCGAACATGGGTGAATGCTGGAGCCGGGGCGTCGCGACGATCATGATTCTGGGGGACACGTGCACGCGGGCGTGCGGGTTCTGCAACGTCAAGACGGGACGACCCGCGACCCTCGACAAGGACGAACCCCGGCGTGTGGCCGAGTCGCTCAGGTTGATGTACGAGCACGCCCGGCTCAAGCACATCGTGATCACGAGCGTCAATCGGGACGAGCTGCCCGACGGGGGGGCGGGCATCTGGGCCGAGACGATCATCAGGTCCCGCGAGGCCTGCCCGGGCATGTCGATCGAGGTGCTCATTCCCGACTTTGAGGGCAACTGGGGCGCCCTGCAGATGGTGATCGACGCCCGCCCGCACATCATCAATCACAACCTTGAAACGGTTCGGCGGATGTACCCTGCCGTTCGGCCCAGCGCCAAGTTCGACCGGTCGGTCGAGCTGCTGCGCCGCTGCAAGGAACAAGGCGTGGTCGCCAAGACCGGGATCATGGTCGGGATCGGCGAGCGCGACGAGGAAGTGCTCGAACTGATGGACGAGGTGCAGGCAGGGACCCGCGTGGGCGGGGGAACGGACGGCTGCGACATCCTGACGATCGGCCAGTACCTCCAGCCAACCCGGAACCACCTGCCGATCGACCGGTGGGTGACGCCCGAACAATTCGTTTCGTTCAAGGCGGAGGGGCTTGGGCGGGGGTTCAAGGTGGTCGAGTCGGGCGCCTTGGTCCGGTCGAGCTACCACGCCGACCACCAGGCCGACGTCCTGACGGATATCCAGCGGATGCGCGAGGGCGTGCCGGGCGACCGCGTCGGGTAGGCTGAGGCGATGCACCGGCTCGTGGTCAGCATCGCACGAACACTCGACCTGAAGAGAGATCGGCCTCGCGAACGATGGGCCGACGAGGGGGAACGCCGTCTCGTGCTGGCGGGGGTGTTCTGCACGTTCATGCCCATGGGCTTGATGGGCGCGATGATCCAAGAGAACCCGGGGAACTGGACCGCGGTCGGGCTGATCGCCGGGTTCTCCGGGGTGTCGTCGGTCTGCTGGGCGGCCTCGTTCATCTATAACGTGCGCTGGCTCACGCTGATCATCGCTCCGCTGCAGTTTCTGATTCCTTTCGCTGGCTTCCCAAGGCTGGCCGCGAGCGGCTGGCTCGATCGTTCGCCGGGCACAAGCGTGGCGAGCATGAAGATCATCATGCTCGTTGCGGCGATCTTGTCGATGGTGCTGGGGTACATCATCGCGATGCGGGTCGCAAGGCATCACGAAAGGCGGAGCAACCAGGCGAAGGCCGAGCTGGACCTGGCGTCGGAGATCCATCGGACGCTCGTGCCGAATCTGTCGTTCGAGTCGGGATCGATACGGATCGTTGGAAATAGCGTGGCCTCGAACACAATGGGTGGCGATCTCATCGATGCTGTCGTGGGACCCAACGGGGTGGACGCGTTGCTGGTCGACGTGGCCGGGCATGGCGTTGGTGCTGGAATCGTCATGGGAATGGTCAAGAGCACCACCCGCACGCTTCTCCGGGAGAGTCCGCCGCTGCCCAAGCTGTTGTCGGAGCTGAACATCATGTTGACCGAACTGACCCGCCCGGGGATGTTCGCGACGATGTCCTGTGTACGGCTGAAGGGTGCGCGATCGGGCGCGACGGTGGAGTTCGCACTGGCGGGGCATCTTCCCATCTTCATTCGGCGGCACGACGGAACGATCGAGGAGTGCACGAACGACTCACTCCCGCTCGGCGTGGATCCGAACGAGTCGTTCCGCCATGGGACAACCCAACTTCGCCCGGGCGACGTACTGGTGATGCTGACCGACGGCCTCGTGGAGGTTCAGGACGCCCGCGGACGGGAATTGGGCCTCGCGACGATTCGCCGGGTGATTGCAGGGGCGGGCAAGTCCGCGGCCGAGGTGCGTGCGGCACTCTTCTCGGCAGCCCGAACTCATGGAGCAGCGATCGATGACCAGTCGGTGCTGGCGATCGACCTCGAAGGGGGTACGCTTGGCGCTCTCGCGGAGCCGACCATGCCGCACACACTTCGATGACCACCACCCCACCCGACAAACCGGCGCAGGATCACACGGAGATGGCCGGCGCTCTGGCGGGGGCGATCCGCGTGGTTTTCTCGTTCACGCTCTTGTCTCGCTTCGCGGGGCTCGCGCGTGAGATCCTGACGGCCCGCGTGCTCGGCGACACCCTGGTCGGGTCTTCCTTCGCCGCGGCCTTCCTGATCCCCAACCTCTTCCGCAGGCTCTTTGGAGAGGGTGCCCTCACCGCGGCGTTCCTGCCCGAGTACACGAGGCTGAGCAAGGACGACCCGGAACTGTCGCGTCGGCTCGCGTCGCTGGTCATCGCGCTGCTCACGCTGGTCACGGGCACGCTGACGCTGCTCATCGCGGGCTTCCTGACGCTCACCCTCGCCGGGGGATGGGCGCCGGCGGAGGCGGAACTGTCGATCCGGCTGACGATCCTGATGATCCCGATGATGCCGATGGTCTGCATCACCGCGATTCTGGGCGGGATGCTGCAGTCGCACGGGAAGTTTGGCCCGCCCGCGGCCGCCCCGCTGCTGCTCAACGCGTTCATGATCGCGGCGGCGGCGTCGCACTTTCTCAGGCAGGACGCCTCGGCGGAAGGGACCGCGTACGTCGTCGCGGGGGCGGCGCTGGGCGCGAGCGTGGCCCAGATCATCTGGTCTCTGGTATCGCTGAGGCCTCATGTTCGATGGACGGGCGTGTTCGCGGGCGTCGGAAAGGCCGGGCGAACGGTGCTTTCGCGGTTCATCCCGGTGGTCATCGGGCTGGGGGCGCTCCAACTGAGCACGGTGGTCGATCAGGTGATCGCGATGTGGCCGACCTGGGTGGGCCCAACGATGTTCGGCCAGCCCGTGCCCCTCGACGAGGCGAGCAACAGCATCCTGTCGGCGGCGTCGCGGTTCTATCAGTTCCCGCTGGGCGTGTTCGGGCTGGCCGTCGCGACGGCGGTCTTCCCGCTGCTCAACCGCACCGCGGGCGACCCCGATGCGTTCGTCGCGATGCTTCGGCGGGGTATCCGCTTGAGTCTGGTCGTCGGAGTGCCCGCCAGCGTCGGGCTTGTGCTGGTCGCCGACGACCTGACTCGCGTCATGCTCTCGGGGGGCGAACACGCCTTCAGCGATGAGGGGACGCGACGGGCGGCGTGGGTCCTCGTGGGGTTCGCGCCGGCCGTCTGGGCCTATTCGCTCAACAACGTCGTCACACGGGCGTTCTACGCCAAGGGCGATACGGGCACGCCCATGCGGGTCTCGCTGGCGGCGGTGACCATGGCGGTCGGGCTGAACTTCACGCTCATCTGGTGGTTCCGCGAGGCCGGGCTCGCCTGGGCCACCTCGATCTCGGCGACGATGCAGTGTGTGGTGCTGATGGTGCTGTTCGCTCGCCGCCACGGACCGATCATCGATCCGGCCACACTTCGCGGTGCGGCGAACATCCTCGTCTGCTCCGGGGTCATGGCGGCGTTGCTGCTGGGGCTGCGGGCGACGCTCCCCACTCCCGAAGCATGGTCCGGGCATGCCCTTCGGCTCGGGCTGATGGTGCCCGCGGGAGGGATCGCGTTCCTGGTGGCCGCGATGGTCCTTCGGCTTCCGGAACTGCGTTGGCTCGTCCAGCGGGCACCCAAAGGCGGCGCTGGAGCCTACCTCGCCGAGTGAGATAGGATTGCGGCGTTCTCGGCTTTCAAGGACGACATGCCATGAACGTTTCCAGACATTCTCGTACTCACAGCCGTCGGCCGATCCTCGGAGCCATCGGTCTGGGTCTCGCCTCCTGCCTCGCGGGATGCAACACCATCGACGGCATCGGGGCCGACCTTCGCGAGGCTTCCAGCGCGACGCAACGGGCCCTTTCGTCGGACAACTCCGACGATCAACCCCGGACCGCCTCGACCAACGACGGCAGCAACCCGGATCGCTGAACGGGCACGCAGACCTTTCTCCTGAGACGCACGATGCCGACCACCGACCTTGCCGGAAAGCCGATCGCCATCACCGGAGCCAGCAGCGGGATCGGACGGGCGACGGCGATCGCCGCGGCACGGGCGGGGATGCCCGTCGTGCTCGGTGCGCGGCGTCTTGACAAGCTCCAGGAAGTCGCTGACCAGATCGCGGCCCAGGGGGGGCGAGCCGTCGCGCACGCCGTGGACGTTGATGACCCGGAGAGTTCCGCCGCGTTCGTCCGTCGCGGGATCGAAGCCTTCGGAGGCCTCTACAGCGTCTTTGCCAACGCGGGGTACGGGCTTGAAGGATCGGTGCAGCACGTCACCGACGAACAACTCCGGGCGATCATCCAGACCAACTTCTGGGGCACGCTCAACGTCATCCGCCCCGCCCTGCCCCACTTCCTCGAACGCCGGCAGGGGCACGTGCTCATCTGCAGCAGTTGCGTGTCGAAAGTCGGGCTGCCTTTGCATTCGGCGTACTCGCTCACCAAGGCGATGCAGGACCATGTCGGACGGGCGATGCGGATCGAACTGCTCGGGACCGGCGTGCACGTTTCGACGGTGCACCCCATCGGGACGCTCACGGAGTTCTCGGCTCGCACGGCCGACCGCTCCGGCGGATCACGGAAAGCCCTCCGCACACCAAAGTCCATGATGCAGACACCCGAGCTTGTCGCCGACCGCATCGTGAGTTGCCTTCGCAAGCCCATCGGCGAAGTCTGGACGAGCACGAAGATGCGCTTGAGTCTGGGTCTGCTGACTGCGTTCCCGTCGGTGGGCGACTGGTACCTGGCACGGCGGCTGCGCCGCTCCGCCGAGCAGGAATGAGCCGCTCTCCTCACTCGGGCTCAATGTACTCCGCGATCAGCACTCGCCCTCGAACGCTGTGAAGAACGCGTCGATGTCGAAGAAGTCAACAAAGCCATCGCCCGTGAAGTCCGCCGAGTCACCCGCAGGGCACGACACCCCTTCGAAGCAGGCATAGAACGCGTCCACGTCGAAGAAATCGACAAACCCGTCGCGGTCAAAGTCGGCCCTGCACCGCACCGTGAGGGTCGCCGCGTTGCTCGTGACGACCGTGCTGCACACGTTAAAGGCCTGAACGGTGTAGACCCCGGCGCTGGAGAGAGAGGCCGACGGGATCGTGAGCGTCGCGCTCGTCTGCCCCGCGAGCGACGTGCCGTTGCGGAACCAGCGATATCCCAGGACTCCGGGCCCCGTGGCCTCGGCGGTGAGCGTCACCGGCATGCCGCGGCGGATCGTCGCGTCCCTGGGGTGCGTGCGGAATCGGACACTCCCCCAAAGCCTGCACGTCGTATCGCGAGCCTCGAGCACCGAGAGAATCTGCTGCGACACACGCGGCCCGAGCGTCAGGACGATGTTGCGCATCCCGCCTTCGCACCCGTGGCAATACGACATGATCGTGCCGAGGTTGGCGTTCGTGCAATCCCCGTTGCCGCACCCGTCGATCGGCGGCGTGTACCCGTCGTGTGTGTGCAGGCTGCCGAAGTTGTGACCAAGCTCGTGGGCCGTCACGAAGATCGGCCAGTTGCGGTTGTTGTTGTTCTGGAGGGGGTAGGGAAAGCCCCCACCCACGCCGGAGGAGAGCCCAAAGCCCCAGTCGTAGTCACAGATCGTCCCGACCCAGGCGACGCCTCCACCCAACCCGCGGAACGTGAGATAGTGGGCGAGCGTGCGGCGTACGCCACGCATGTTGGCAGCCCAGTGCGCCCGGAACTGATCGAGCTGCGGGCCCATCTCGGTCTGATCCCACGGATCGTTGGGGTCGGCCCACAGCCTGAGGTACGGAATCTGCAGACGCATGTTCACATCGGCGAAGTAGATCTGCGACACCGCCCCCATGAGCCGCGTGAGGTACTCCGTCGCGGTCGCGGTGTTGCCCTGATACGCGGCGAGCGTCTCGTGGTCGGTCTCGATCGCAACCATCGCGATCCGGCAGGGGGGCGTCCCACGGACCGAGCCCGCCTGCTCCTGAGGCAGCACCACGTTCGGTGCTCGCAGCGCCGAGCAGCCCCCGCCCGACAAGCCCAGGACCTCCTGCGGAAGCTCTCGCATGTCGTAGATCACCGTGGGCATCACGCGGTCTTCGGGGCCGCTGGTGATGACGAACGTGTGATCATCGGACCAGACCAGCCCATCGAGCCGATCGGCCGCGACCGCGAGATAGACCCGCAGCGAGGGATCTTCGTCCGTCGAGCCACCCCACAGCGTCATCGCCGGGCGGGGCAGCGGACGCTCGCCCTCCGCCGTCGCGACGACGATGGTCGCGTCCGGGGCCAAGGCCTCGAATCGCGAGAGCCGAAGCGTCATCTCGCGACCGTCCGAGAGAGGGAATCGCTCGACCACCACCTCGTCGGACGCGCTCCACGCTTCGTACAGCTCGGGCAGCACCGACAGGCGAACCGACCCGCCCGGGCCGGGGCCCGTCGCGTCCGCGATCGAGCCACGCCAGGGCTCACCCATCGCAAAGGACGCTGCACACATCGAAACAACGCCTACCGCGAGAACAGCACATCGGACCATTACCAGCATTCCTTTCAGCAGCCGCGCTCAAAATCCACGATGAACGCGTCGAGATCGAAGAAGTCAATAAAGCCGTCGCCGTCGTAGTCCGCCTGACGACCGTTCGGGCACGCCGAGCCCTCGAAGCAGGAAATGAAGTCGTCGTAGTCGAAGAAGTCCAGGAATCCGTCCTTGTTGAAGTCCGCCCTGCAGCGATCCACGAAGAACGTATGGGTCACGGCGTTCCCTCGCCCGGACTCCTCGAACGCGGTCACGGTCACCGTGTTGAATCCGTGCGTCATCCCGCTGATCGTGCGTGACCAGTCGTACCGGTCGTTGCGCGTCGCGAGTGTGAAGTTGTTCGAGTAGGTGCTCGACAGCGGATCCTCACCCGCGGGCACATTCAGAATCACGTGGGCCCGGTTGGCCGTGCGGTCGGTCGACCTCACGTCAAACCGGAAGCTCGTCGTCGCGATCTCCGCCGGAGGATTCACGAACTGCACCCCGGGCGGCAGTCGATCGATGTACACCACCTGGCGGAAGTCGCGGAAGAGCGGTGCCTCGTTCGAGTTCCGCTTGCGGAACGCGATCACCGACACGTAGTTCATCCCCTCGGGCAGGAGAGCCGCGTTGATCGTCTGCCGGTACACGCCCTGCGTGTTCGAGGTGCCCGCGAGCGGGCGACGCTCCGTCACAAACTGCTCATACCCCGGCACGACCGAGTTGAACCCATCGATGTCAACAACCCCATTGCCGTTCAGGTCCTGGAAGCCCTGATTGAACCGGAACACGGCGTTATCGTCGGCGTTGTTGTTGTTTCCCGCGCCGCTGTCGCCGTTCACCGTCGTCAGCGTCATGTCGAACGTCGGCGTGGTGATGACCGGCACCGCCGTCGATCGCCGGCTCGCCGAAGCACGGGCCGCCGGATCGGCGGGAATGGTCGACGCGATGTTCGAGAACGCGAGTGTCCCCGACGGGATCGCCGGGCCGTAGATCACAAACCCCTTGTGGTGCTCGCCCGCGGAGGACCGATTCCGCGGCACCCCGATCTGCACGCGACGGTTGGCGTCAACCACCAGCACCTCGGGGATGACGTTCGTCGGATCGACCTGCGCGTCGGCGGCGTTGCCCGTCTGCTCGATCAGCCGCGTGCCCGCCGGGAACGAGGTCTGCACGTTCCGCCAGTCAATCCCGCTGTCGTAGCGATCGTTGATCCCCACCAGCACGTTGCCCGACCAGGCGCTGCCCGTCCACGAGCGACGCTCGAAGATCAGCGCGTCGTCGAGGCTCGGGTTCGCCCCGTCCGTCCCGTTCAGCACGTTCCACGCCCCCCGCGCAAAGTGATTGTGAATCTGCACGAGACGCGTGATCGTCGGGTCCGCGGCGTTGCTCACCGGGTCGACGCCCAGCGCCGTGTTGATCCCCCCGTCCGGCCAGAAACCGCCCGGCCGATTGATCCCACGAGCGTTGTGATACAGCTTCACGACGCCCGGCCTCATCAGCACGTACGCCTGCGCGAAGTACCCCATCTGCCGCGTCGTCGGATTCGGCGGAGCAGCTCCCATGCCCTCCGTTGTCCCGTTGTCGTGGCTGTACGCGTGATTGACGCCGATGCTCCCGTTGTTGTCGTTGTCGTCGGCCTTGTCCAGGTGCGCGTCGAGAACGTTCACCCATGTCCCGAAGCCGCCCGCGCCCACCAGATCGCGCAGCGAGCCCGACCCCGTGATGTCCAGGCAGTCGCGGTTCCCAAACCCATCCTTACGCACGTAGTTCTGGAACGTGAACACCGGGCTCTCGACACTCTCCCCGAAGGAATACGGCGTCACACGTCGGCCGTCGGGCAAAACGCGACGGTTGTGCACCACCGCATCCCAATACACATCCCAGAACCAGCTCGGCACGTGCTTGATCGCGTCGATCCGGAAGCCGTCCACCTTGTACTCGTCCAGCATCCACTGCGTCCAGCGGAGCAGCAGCCCCGTCGCGTTCTCCTCCACCGGATCGCCCTGCATCGGGTCGGCGTTGTTGAACGGGTAGATCGTGAAACTGTTGCTCCCCGGGTTTCGCGACGTGCCGGGGTTCACCACCGTCATCGGCGTCAGGTCGCGGTCCGGATACAGGCGGCGGTTGTTGGGATTGGGTCGGTTGTACACCGTGCCCGCCGGGATGTTCCTCGGGTCGCCCTCCACGATCGGATGCCGGATGAACACGTTGTTCGCCGACTGATTGACGTCGCACAAGGCGACGAGGTCGCCACGGAAGAGGTCGTAGTTCGGCCCGCTTGGGTTCTCTGACTGCAAGTACCCCTGCGCGTTGCCGTTGTGGAAATCTCCCCAGTTGCTCGTGGGGGTCTTGTCCGTGATCGGGGCCGACGGAGCAAGCCAGAAGCCCGGCCAGCCCCCGAGCGCCTGAAAGCTCGCGCTCCCGTTGCGCCCCGAATTGTGGTTCATGATCGATTCGAGATAGACGTTCCCGTTGGCCGTCTTGAATTCCTTCATCATCGCGCGGAAGTACGCCTCGGTCCCAAAGGCCGTCGGCGACGCGGGCGACCCCAGATCGAACCGATCGAACGGGTCGTATCCGGCCGAACCAACCGACGCGGCCTTGCACGGGCTCGGAATCCAGGTCGCCCCGTACCCGCCCATGAAGAAATCGGGCATCCGCCGCTCAACGTCCGTCCACCGCGACTCGAACCACTGCAGGATCACCGGATTGTCGTTCGCCGACGCCACGCCCCCGGACGCCAGCACCAGCACCGTCAGCAGAATCCGCGACCGCTCGATCCTCTTCATCTCGATCTCCATCTGGACCAGACTCGACAGTCCTGTGGCCCGCGTCGGTCAAGCCGACCCAAGCCATCCTCCTGGCTCTCGCCATCCTCGTCGCGCGGGCGGGCATTCTCAGCTCGCCCGCCGGCCCGACCATTATCCACGATCCCACGACGCTCGCCAACACATTTCGCCCCCATTCGCTCCCGGGTTCGCGCTCACCCAACCAGCTCCCCACCAAAGACGTATTCTCGCGTGCTGTGTGCGGCATCGCCGGCCAAATCCGCGTCCGATCATCCCGACACGGGATGCCAACGTCCGTTGAATCACGCGTCAGCGAACTGCTTCGCCATCGCGGACCCGACGGCTCCGGATTCCTGCGCTCCTCGATTCAGGCGGGTGATCACGCCGACATCGATCTGCTCCTTCTCCATCGCCGCCTCGCCGTCCTCGATCCACAAGGCGGCCGTCAGCCCATGGCTCGCTCGCCCGCCGCCGATCTCGCCCCCCACGACGGCGCCCACGCCTCGCTCCCAACCGACGCCGTCGCCGTCGTGTTCAACGGCTGCATCTACAACCACCGCGAGATCCGCCGCGAGCTCGAATCACTCGGCGTCCGATTCTCGAGCCGCCACAGCGACACCGAGACCCTCGTGCAAGGCTGGGCCATGTGGGGCGAAGAACTCCTCCCCAGGCTCGACGGCATGTTCGCCTTCGCCGTCTTCGATCGCCGCCGCGCCAGACTCACACTCGTCCGTGATCGCGCGGGCGAAAAGCCCCTCTACTTCGCCCACACAACCAGCGAATCCTCGGCCTGCTTCGCCTTCGCAAGCACACCCCCCGCCGCACTCGCCGCTCTCGCCAACGACCAGACCCCGATCATCGAGCCCGCAGCCCTGGCCCGCTGGCTGGCCTTCGGATTCGGCCCCGATCTGCCCATCGCGGGGCTGCGCGAACTTCCCCCGGCATCGTTGCTCAGGCTCGATCTCCATCAGACGCTCACCCCCTCGCTCGTGCGATGGTGGGAGCCCGCCCCGCGAGAAAGCTCCACATCCACGCCCGACACCCGCGCGATGATCGAGCACGCCGTGGCACATCGCCTCGACGCCGACGTCCCCCTGGGCTGCTTCCTGTCTGGCGGGATCGACTCGCCGATCGTGGCCGCGCTCGCCTCACGCCTTCGGCCCGATCTTCGGACCTTTACCCTCCGCATGCCCGAAGCCGCCTTCGACGAGTCCCCGCGTGCCGCGCTGATCGCCGCTCACCTGCGCACACACCACACCACGCTCGACGTCCGCCCGGACCCGCTCGCCGATCTCACGCTCCTCATCGACCAGCTCCTGCTCCCCCTGGGGGACTCATCCATCCTCCCCACGCACTGGGTCTCCCGAGCGATGCGCGAGCACGCCACCGTCGCACTCGGCGGCGACGGAGCCGACGAGCTCTTCGACGGCTACGCCCGCTATCGAGCCGCCGGCCTTCTCCGACGCTTCGGGCCTTTGCTCGCCTGCCTCCCGACGTTGGCGGGCGAGTCGGCTCACCCACGCTCACGACGGGCCCGATGGGCGAGGCTCGTGCACGCCGCCCGCGGCTGGGGATACGACGACATCCTCGCGATCTTCCCCCGCGAACACTACCGCTCACTCCTCCCGACGTTCTCCGAGCCCGCCCACGACACACCGATCGATCCCGCCCGACGCGACGCGCTCACCTCGCTCCCGGGCGATCTGCTGCGCAAGGTCGACACAGCCTCCATGGCCGTCGCCCTCGAAGTCCGATCCCCCTTCCTCGCCAAGGCGATCCTCGAATCGCGCCTCTCGGGCCCACGCCCCGACAACGCCGGCTCCAAGCGGGAGCTGCGTGCCCTGGCCGCCACCCTTCTCCCACCCGAGCTCACGCGAGCGCCCAAATCCGGCTTCGCCATCCCGCTCTCGCGCTGGTTCCGCGAGGACTTCGGCTCCATCGCCTCGACGCTCCGCGATCTGCTCGCCTCGCCAGCCACCTTCTCAACCCTTGGACTGCCCATCGACCGCGCCGCCGCCCAAAGACTCGCGCACGAACACCTCTCGGGCCTGGCGGACCACGCCCAGCGTCTCTTCATGCTCCTCGTGCTCGCGCTCTTCGAACGGCAGATCGCTCACTTCGTGCAGCGGTAGATGTACGCGTTCGAAAGCCTGCTCTTGACCACGCTCACCGGCTCAACCACCGCGAACTTGCGGTCCATCAGCGCCCGGAACTTCTTCACCAACCCGAACTTCTCGGACCTGTACGTGATCGTGCTGAACCGCGCCCCGGGCCTCATCATCGCCAGCGTCTCGTCGAGGATTCGTTCCTGCAACGAACCGGGCATCAGGATCCACGGGATCGATGTCACCACCGCGTCGAGCTGTTCCACGCCCATCCGCCCGCAGAACTCACGGATCCGCTCGACACTGTCGTGAAACAGCGTCGTCTCCGGATGCCGCTTGCGGAACAGCTCCGCCAGCCGATCACTCTTCTCGATCGCAAAGAACGTGCAATCCTGCGGCAATCGCCTCAGAATCTCGGTCGTGATCGGCCCCGTCCCGGGACCAAACTCCGCGACCGCCCTCGCCCGCTCGACGCCCAATCCCTCAACCATCGCCCTTGCCACCCAGGGCGGGCTCTCCGCGAACGCGCCGATCTGAAGCGGCGAAAGAATGAACTCCGACAAGAACGCCAGCGTCCCCCGACGCTTGGGACGCCGGGGCTTGATCTCGGTCTGAACGCTCGCTCGATCGTGGCTGATCATCGATACCCGCCGGTGTCCATCCTCAACCCAACCCACGCAGCCTAGCACCCTTCCAACACCCGTGCGCTCAGGCCCCCAGCGTGCCCGCCTCCGCCGCCGTCAGACGCCGAACCTCACGGATCTCCACCGGGGTCTTCGGGACGTCCCCGTGATGACCCTTCTGCCCGGTCGGCACCGCCCGGATCTTGTCCACCACGTCCATCCCCTTCACCACCCGCCCGAAGACCGCGTACGCCGCCCCGTCCGGCTGCGGACGGTCGAGGAAGTCATTGTCCACCACGTTGATGAAGAACTGGCACGTCGCCGAGTCCGGCCGCCCGCCCAGACGTGCCATCGCCAGGCTCCCCCGCACGTTCTTGAGCCCGTTCCGCCACTCGTTGGCGATCGGGCCCCGGGGCTCCTTCTGCTCCATCGATGGCGTGAAGCCCCCGCCCTGGATCATGAAGCCGTCGATGACGCGGTGGAAGACGGTGCCGTCGTAGAAACCGCGCCTGGCGTTGTCGAGGAATGCCTCGACGGTCTTCGGCGCCTTCTCGGCGTTGAGTTCGATGGTGATCCTGCCGAGCGAAGTGGTCATGTCGACGGTGGGCGCCGCCCCGGCGGCCAGCGCCATGAGCAGGCCGGCGGTCAGGGTCGAGAGTTGCTTGAGCATTGCGGGTTCTCCTGTTCGGGTCATGGTTTGCCGGCCTTGTTGCCGGTGGCGGAATCGACGGGCCCTGGCTTCGCGGCTGCCTTGGCCGGGATCGCGATCAGGTCGCGCGAAAGGGCCAGCTTGGCCTTTGCCGACTTGCTCGCTCCGTCCAGCTGGGCGGCCTTGGCATAGGACTGGTTGGCCAGCCTGGCGTAGAGGTCGCCGAGGTTCTCATGGGCGGTCGCATACGAGGGATGCGTCTGGATCGCCATCTCGAGCGCCATCCGCGCCTTTTCGTAGTGCTTCTGGCGGGCATGGAGGACCGCCAGGTTGTTGTAGGACTCGGGAAACTCGGGGTAATCCTCGGTCAGTTTGGTGAACACCGCGATGGCCTCGTCGGTCTTGCCGGTCTCGCTGTAGATCACACCCTTGAGAAAACGGGCGTGCGCGTCATTGGGCGACGCGCCCAGATACGAATCGATCGTTGTCAGCGCTTGCGGATACTGGCCCTGCCGGATCAGGCGCTGGACATCCGCCAGCGTGTCGGCGAGCAGCGGTGTGCCGCAGGCGACCAGCAGCGCGACGATGGCGGCCCGCAGCGCGCGAAAAGCACCTGGCCGAGGTGGAGGCGGGGGGTCTGAAGTCATCGCTGTGCTATACTCGGCGCAGGTTTACAATCGTTCGATTCTACCAAGAACACCAGCCTTTCCCAAGCTCTGCGACTGGCTGACGACGTCGCGAATTCCCTCGCCCATGCTCAAAATCCATAACTCCCTGAAAAGGGAAAAGCAGGTCTTCACGCCCATCGAACCGGGCAGGGTCCGCATGTACGTCTGCGGGATGACCGTCTACGACTATTGCCACCTCGGGCACGCCCGGGTCATGGTCGTCTTCGACATGGTCTATCGCTGGCTCAAGGCCAGCGGCTACGGCGTGACCTACGTGCGCAACATCACCGACATCGACGACAAGATCATCCGGCGCGCCATCGAGAATGGCGAATCGATCAAGGAATTGACCGACCGCTTCATCGCCTTCATGCACGAGGATGCCGATGCGCTGGGCGTGCTGCGCCCCGATCACGAGCCGCGCGCCACCGAATTCGTGCCGGAGATGCTCGACCTCATCGGCCTGCTCGAGACACGCGGTCTGGCCTACCAGGCGAGCGATGGCGACGTGAACTACGCGGTGCGCAAGTTCGCCGGTTACGGCCAGCTGTCGGGCAAGTCGCTCGACGACCTGCGCGCCGGCGAGCGCGTCGAGGTCGACTCGGCCAAGCAGGATCCGCTCGATTTCGTCCTCTGGAAGCATGCCAGGCCGGGCGAGCCGGCATGGGCGTCGCCCTGGGGTGAAGGCCGGCCGGGCTGGCATATCGAATGTTCGGCGATGAGCTCGAAAATCCTCGGCAATCACTTCGACATCCACGGCGGCGGCCAGGATCTGCAGTTCCCCCACCACGAGAACGAAATCGCCCAGTCCGAAGGGGCGCACCAGTGCGGTTTCGTCAATTACTGGATGCATAACGGCTTTGTCCGGGTCGACAACGAAAAGATGTCGAAATCGCTGGGCAACTTCTTCACCATCCGCGAAGTGCTGGAGCGCTACGATGCCGAGGTTGTGCGCTTCTTCATCCTGCGCGCCCACTACCGCAGCGCCCTGAATTATTCGGATTCCCACCTCGACGATGCCCGGCGCAGTCTCGATGGCCTCTATTTCGCGCTGCGCGACGTGCCGCCCGCCGCTGCGGTCGACATCGACTGGAGCAACGAATTCGCTGCGCGCTTCGCCGCCGCGCTGGACGAGGATTTCGATTCGCACGGGGCGATTGCCGTGCTGTTCGAACTCGCCGGCGAGGTCAATCGCCAGCGCAGC
>DDSG01000086.1:0-397 GCA_002343325.1 Phycisphaerales bacterium UBA2396
GCCCGCGACCGCTGGGCCGCCCTCGGCCGCGCCGCCCGCGCCGACGCCGAACGACTCCACGACCCCGACCCGGGTCGCACCTTACTCCGCCTGCTCGAAGAGGCCTCCGTACACTGATCCCAATGGCCTCGCACCCCGACGCACGCCCCCCCGTTCACCGCGCCCGCAAGCGGGGTGTCGTCTCCCGCGCCCTCGACCGGGCCGCCCAGCGCCGATTCTTCGAACGCCTCATCAAGCACACCAACAACTTCGACAAGGTCTCCTGGCTGGGGACGCCCGTCTGGCAGAACGTCTTTGACCTCTGGACCATCCAGGAAACCATCGCCGCCGTCCGCCCGGACATCCTCATCGAGACCGGCACCAACCGCGGCGGCTCATCCTTCTTCTACGCTCAGCT
>DDSG01000086.1:582-23054 GCA_002343325.1 Phycisphaerales bacterium UBA2396
ACTTCTCCCCCCTCCCCGGCGGCTCATCCTTCTTCTCCGCTCAGCTCTTCGACCTGCTCTCCCCCAACGACCTCTCCAAAGGCCGCCTCTGGACCGTCGACATCGAGAAGCTCCACGACCTGCGCCATCCGCGCGTCACCTGCCACCTCGGCAGCTCCACCGCCCCCGAGACCCTGACCGTCCTCAAAGACTGGATCGGCCCCGGCAACCCCCGCGTCATGGTCATCCTCGACAGCGACCACTCCCGCGCGCACGTCCGGGCCGAGCTCGAGGCCTACGCCCCGCTGGTCTCCCCCGGCAGCTATCTGCTGTGCCAGGACGGCGTCATCGACGACCTGCCCATGTTCCACAAGAACGGCGAGCAGGGTCCGCGCCTGGCGATCGACGATTTCTTCGCCACCAGCCCCCACGCCCGCCACTTCGAGATCGACCACGAACGCTGCGAGCGATTCCTCATCACGCACCACCCCAAAGGGTGGATTCGCCGCCGTTCGAACGATTGAGACTCATTCTCAGCCACGCTAGAGTGGGGTATGACCCTGCTCGCCGAAGCGCCGCCGGTCTCCAAGCAGTTGTCCTCATGCCGTCCGGGCGACATCGGGCGTGTGACGCAGGTCGATCTGCCCGCGCCGGACGCGTCGATGTTGCGTGCCATGGGGCTTCGCGTGGGGGCGATGGTGCGGATCTCCCGCGTGGGCGAGCCCACCGTGGTCGAGGTGATCAGCGGGCACGAGTGCCGCTGCCACTGCCGATGCCGCATCGGCGTCGCCCGCTCCCTTGCCGCCGCCATCACGCTGACCCTCGGGGCCTGACCGATGACCACCACCGACGCGACCGGGCTCCGCCACGTGGTCTTTCTGGGCAACCCCAACACGGGCAAGACCACACTCTTCAACCGGCTCAGCGGCCTGAAGGCCAAGACGAGCAACTTCCCGGGCACGACACAAGAGTCTCGCACCGCGCACCTGCACGACGCGGAAGGCCCTCTTGCGATCATCGATCTGCCCGGCGTGTACTCCCTCGAACTCGACATGAGCGAGGCGAGCATCTGCCGCGAGGTTCTGGCGGGTCGTCTCGCGCCCACCGGCGAACGTGCCGGCGATCCCGACGCCGTGCTGGTCGTCGTCGATTCGACCAACCTCGCCCGCAATCTGATCCTCGTGGGCGAGGTGCTCCGCCGTCGGCTTCCAACGATCGTCGCCCTCAACATGATGGATCTGGCGGACCGCGAGGGGCTCGCCATCGACACCGATCAGCTCGCCGAACGACTCGGCTGCCCTGTGCTGCCCATCGCCGCCCGCAGCGGTCGCGGCACGGACCGCATCCTCCCCGCCGCCCGCCGAGCAACGATCCCGAACCACACGCCCCCTGGCACCCGCGAGGGGCTCGAAGCGTGGGCCGACGAGGTCTACGCCGCGGTCGTGCGTCGTGTCGGCGCCGGGCACGCCGACGATCACGCCGGCGCTCCCCATGCCGCGCACGATGACCACGACGACCGCACGATGCCGGACCTGACCGATCGCATCGACCGCGTCACGATGCACCCCGTCTTCGGGCCGGTCCTTCTGCTGGCCGTCATGGCCGGTCTCTTCTGGTCCATTTTCAGCCTCGCCGCCTACCCGATGGACGGCATCGACCTCATCTTCGGCACGCTCACCGAACGCCTCGGCAACGCCCTGCCCGAAGGCATCCTCTCCGACCTCTTTGTCAACGGCATCGTCGCCGGGATCGGCGCGACCGTCATCTTCCTCCCCCAGATCTGCCTGCTCTTCTTCCTCCTCTCTCTCCTCGAAGACACCGGTTACCTCGCCCGCGGCGCCATGCTCGTCGACCGCCTGCTCCGCCCGTTCGGCCTTCCCGGGCACGCGTTCGTGCCATTCCTCAGCAGCCACGCCTGCGCCCTGCCGGGCATCATGTCCGCACGGGCTGTCCCCGATGCTCGCGACCGCCTCGCCACGATCCTGGTCGCCCCCTTCATGACCTGCTCCGCCCGACTGCCCGTCTACATCCTGCTCATCACGCTTTTGTTCCGTGACAGCCCGGTCCGGGCCGCCCTGGCCTTTGTCGGGTGCTACGCCCTGGGCATCGTGGCGGCGCTGCTGAGCGCCCTGCTCGCCCGCCGCACGATCCTCCGCGGCCAAAGCCGCCCGATGATCCTCGAACTGCCCACCTACAAGATCCCAAGCCTGCGCACCGCGCTGATCACCACCGCCGATCGCGCCTGGACCTTTCTCAAGAAAGCCGGCACCACCATTCTGGGCATCTGCATCGTGCTGTGGTGGCTCGGCAGCTACCCCCACCTCACTCAACCCTCGCAGACCGCGACCCAGCTCCGCGAACAAGCCGCCGAGGTTCGTTCCGCGGCCGACGTCGCGATGGTCGTCGAGGGATCCACGATCAATCCCTCCGCGATGCCCGAAGCAGAGCGTGCCTCGCTCGCCGAGACGCTCGATCAGCGAGCGGAGCGTGCCGACGCCGTCGCCGCCCAGACGCAGACGTTCATGGGACGACTGGGGCGACTCGTCCAGCCGATCTTCGCCCCGCTGGGCTACGACTGGCAGCTCTCGGTGGGCGTGCTGTCGAGCTTCGCCGCCCGCGAGGTTTTTGTCTCGACCATGGCCGTGGTCACCACGGGCTCGGACGATGCGGAGGACGAGAGCATCATCTCCTCCGTGCAGAACGCAACGCGGGACGACGGCACACCGGTCTTTACCCGCCCGGTCGCATGGTCTTTGCTGGTCTACTACGTGCTGGCGATGCAGTGCCTCCCCACGCTCGCCGTCACCGCGCGCGAGTCCGGCCGGGCCCGGTGGGCGCTCCTTCAGCTCGCGTGGATGTGCGGGCTGGCCTACGCTGCCGCCTTCGTGACGTACCAGATCGCTTCACGCCTGGGGTAAGTCCGCCGTGATGATGCTCGCGTCCATCGCGCCCGCCGCCCCCGCCTTTCCCTGGCACGATTGGCAGTTCTGGATCGCCACCACCATCGCTCTGGTCGCGCTCATCGCCCTAGTGCGCAAGTTTGTTCCCGCCACGTGGCTGCCGGGGTTTCTCGCGCGGGGCAAGCCCCGCGGACGCAAGGTGACCCTCACCATCGACGGGAAAACGCCCGGCCGGAACGACAGTCCCAAAGCCTGAAGCGGGCGAACTTCAGCAGCCCGACTCGTACGCCGACACGAACGCGTCGAAATCGATGAAGTCGACGAAGCCGTCGCCGTCGAAGTCGGCCGCGAAGGTGTCGCCGCTCTCAAAGGCGGAGACAAACGCGTCGAAATCGAAGAAGTCGATGAACCCGTCGCCGTCGATATCCGCGGGGCATAGGGGTGTCACGTCGCCCGTCAAGCAGACCGCAAAGCCCTGCGAACCCACGTTGACCGCGGCCGCCGACACCCGAAGCACCGCAATCCCCGCCGAAGGCGAGGTCAGGAGCACCTGCTCGGTGTTGTTGATCGCGTCGGGCGAACCGCCCGAGCGAGATGAGCCGTTGGTGAAGTTGTTGCCCAGGTACACGTCCGCGGCCGACGTGGCCACGGACAGGTTGAGGTTGTTGATCGCCGCGCTGGACGCGTTGACCGCGGCCGGCGCGTCGTGCCACACCAGCGTTGCCTCGACAGTTGCAGCGCCCGAGTTGATCCGGAATCGCTGCATCCACGAGCCGCCTGTGCTCAGGGCATCGTCCGTCCCGTTGCGAACGTCGTGCACCACGAGCTTTCGTGCGTCTCCCGTCAGGTACAGAGCATTGTCCAGCAGCACGCGCCCCCACCCCTCACGCGCGGCGGGATACCCGGTAACGTTGGCCATGTCCACGGCACTGTTGATCAGGCACGCCTTGATCAGTGCGCCCGACGGCGTGAACGCATCCTCGGCCGTCGCCACGCCGCTCGGGTAGTACCCGTTCGTGAAGTACTGACGGACCAGGGCCGCCGCGCCGGCCACGGCGGGCGCCGCCATCGACGTGCCCGTGAGGGAAATCACGCCGCACGAGCTGCTTGCCTGCGACGAACGCGTGCTGCAACCGGGCGCGGTCACCTCGGGCTTGCGCCGCCCGTCGTTCGTGGGGCCGGCTCCGCCCGAACACATCGAGCCCTGAGACCCCGTGTCGCCGCTCGCCGCGACCGCAAGACAGTTCTTCGCGTTCTCGGGGTTCTTGAGCAGCGACCCGTTGGTGATCGCGAAGATCACCAGGTTGTCGTCGTACTGCCACGAGAAGTTGTCGATCGATCGGCACGCTCCGTCGTACGCCGTCGTCGAGTCGTTGCCCCACGAGTTCGTGTGGATCGCCGCGCCCTGCCCGCGGTGCAGATTGAACCGGTTGAACATCTGCGATTCGGTCATGCTCGGGATCGAATGGAACACCATTTTCGCGCCGTACGCGATCCCGCGCGTGTCGTCGTTGGCGCCGTTGTCACCAACCGCCGTCCCCGACACGTGTGTCCCGTGCGAATCGGCCCAGAATCCCCCGTTGTGCGCCAGCACCTTCCGGTGATTCGGACCGATCGGGTTGCTCGGATCCACGAACGAGCAGTGGTTCGGGTCAAACCCGCCGTCGATAATCCCGATGATCTGCCCGCCGCCGGTCAGCCCGGCCGTGTACATCGGCGTCGAATTCGCCACGTTCGACTGCACGATCCAACGCACCGTGTTGTTCCGCAGCGTGAATTCCGGCGCATCATCCACAAACATCACGTCCGACAGATTCGCGACCTCAGCCCCCGCCGCGACGGGCATCGTCGCCGTGATCGTCCACGACCCGCCCTCGTCCGCCCAATCATGCACCGTGACGCCCGCCATCCCGCGCAGGGCCGCCAACGCCCGCGCAGGCTCGCGGCCTTCATACAGCGTGATGCTCGCGAGCGCCTCGCCACGGGCCGCCAGAGCACGCCGATCCTCGGACTGGTACTCACGCGCGCCCAAGTCGGCCGCCAGTTTCCACGAGGACTCGACGCTGTAGACCCCGCGCACGAAGTCGAGCTTCCTCAAGCCCTCCGGCGTCGAGCCGCCCAGCCACGCGATGTACGCGTGCGCCGGGAGGTACTCCCGCAAGACCACTCCCGCGTTCTCCAGAGCCGACCGCCTCGCCGGCGTGATCGGACCTTCCAGGCTCACGACGTATGCCGTGTCGGCCTCGAACCGCTCGAGCGTCTGTCGAAGGTCGGGCCGCTGGGCCAGATCGATTGATCCCGCCCGCAGTTCCAGCACGCCGCTGACCGGCCCGCGCACGCCGTCTTGCGCCTGAGAGGGGCTCACCCCAACAACCAGCCCGGCCGAGAGAACGAGAATCAGCCCGAACGATCGACCGCGTGCGCTCATCTGCAGCTCTCCACGTTCCAATGCAATCGCCAGCGGTCCCCGCCGGCGTTTCAATCTACCTCCTCATTCGGTCCGCCGGAAGGTGGAGTTGCTCGATCCCGGAAAGTCGGGCCTCGACCGCTACGCGGCCGCGGAACCCGTCAGTGGACCACCCGCTTTGGGTTGTCCAGCCAGCCGCGCAAAGAACGACTCGATCACCGTCGGAGCTTCGAGCCCGAGCGCACGGCGAGCGTCATCCTCGTTGTCGACGATGGTCAGTCGCTTTGCCAGACCTGTTGATTTCAACAGGTGATACACATTCGGCCGAAGGCCCGAGATCACCAGTTGCCCGCCCAGCCCCTGGCAGTGCGAACTGAGCCGGAGCATCTCGTTGATGAATGCGGTGGAGAAGTCGCGCACAAGGTCCATTCGGACGAGCATTCTTCCCCTGCACAGGTGGGCTACTTCGAGAAGTCGGTTGCCGACGGACGAAGACGTGTGCTCGCGGAGCGAGGCCTCGGCCACGGTGACGACGGTGACACCTTCGGTGTGATCGATGATGAGCGACTGATCCGCCGGTGCGTCAAATGGGAACTGGGACATGGAACGCCCTTGTCGGCCGCCCGCGCTGCGGTACACCCCAAAAGGTGGGTTGACGCCGCAACAGATCGCCGCGGCCGGCGGACGATCCGGAGTCGAGGATCAGAAACCGCGGTTCGGCGGGCCACAGGAGGGCACGAAGTAGGCGTCGTCGGGGTTGGGGTGTGCGGGCCTCACGGTTTGGCGGGGCGGGTCCGAAAGGAGGCGGGCAAGGCCGGATGTTCGGCGGTTGCGCATCCGAGCACATACCATCGCGTCTCCGAAGGGGCGTGTTGGGGTTTGGGTTTTGATTGGGAGATGATGGGAGCCACGATGAGCGAGATGATCGTGACCGCGGGGCTGACGAAACGGTTCGGGTCGATCACGGCGGTGGATCGCCTGGACCTGACGGTGCAGACGGGCGAAGTGCTCGGGTTCCTGGGGCCCAACGGGGCGGGTAAGAGCACGACGATGAAGATGGTGACGGGCTTTCTGTCGCCGACGTCGGGCACGGCTCGGGTGTGCGGGCACGAGGTGGTGGCCGAGCCGCTGAAGGTGAAGGAGCGGATCGGCTATCTGCCCGAGGGCGCGCCGCTCTACTCGGACATGACGCCCAGGGCGTTTCTCGGGTTCATCGCCGAGGTTCGCGGGCTGAGCGGGACGGCGAAGCGCAAGGCGGTGGACCGAGCGATCGAGCAGACGCAGCTCGAGGGTGTGCTTCACCAACCCATCGAGACGTTGAGCAAGGGATTCAAGCGGCGTGTGGGGTTGGCGCAGGCGATTCTGCACGATCCGTCGGTGCTGATCCTCGACGAGCCGACGGACGGCCTGGACCCGAATCAGAAGCACCAGGTTCGGCGTCTCATCCGCGAGATGGCGGCGGCCGGGGGCAAGTCGATTGTTCTCTCCACACACATCCTCGAAGAGGTCGACGCGGTCTGCACGCGCGCGGTGATCATCGCGAAGGGGCGGGTGGTCAGCGACGGGACGCCCGCGTCGCTTGTGGCCAAGAGCAAGTACCACAACTCGGTGTCGCTGGGGCTTCGTCCGCCGGCGGGGACGATGGTCTTCGACGAGCTGGCGCGGCTGGCGGGCGTGGCGGCGGTGGAGGACAACGGGACGATCGAGGGCGGGGAGAGGCCTCTGGTTCGGTGCACGGTGATGGCGGTCGGCGGGCGACCCATCCAGGAAGCCGTGGCGAAGCACATCGGGCAGCGCGGGTGGGGCGTGGAGTGGATGCACACGCAGGCCGGCCGGCTTGATGACGTGTTCAGGCAGATCACGGGCGGGTAATCGCACCGGCGGGCGTTTTGGGGCTTGGCGCGGTACAGCGAAGGAAGGACGGACGATGCTCCGAGGCTTGAGAGCGGTCTTTCTGCGAGAACTGACGGGGTACTTCATCACCCCGGTGGCGTACGTGTTCATCGTGATCTTTCTCGTGATGGCGGGGGTGTTCACGTTCCAGCTTGGGCGGTGGTTCCAGGCGGAACAGGCGGACCTTCGTGCGTTCTTCGACGCGCACCCGTGGCTTTACCTCTTCCTGATCCCCGCGCTGTCGATGCGTCTGTGGGCGGAGGAACGCAAGAGCGGGACGATCGAGCTGCTGCTGACGCTGCCCGTGTCTCGGTCGGCGGCGGTGATCGGAAAGTTCCTGGCGGCGTGGGCGTTCGCGGTGCTCGCGCTCACGCTCACGTTCCCGGTCTGGATCACGGTCAACTACCTTGGCAACCCGGACAACGGCGTGATCCTGGCGAGCTACCTGGGCAGCGCGCTGATGGCGGGCGGCTTCCTCGCGGTGGGGTCGCTGATGTCGGCGATCACCAATAGCCAGGTCATCGCTTTCATCCTGTCGCTCGTGGCGTGCTTTGCGTTCCTGCTCGCGGGATACTCGCCCGTGCTTGAGTTCTTCCAGGGATGGGCGCCGCAGGGGATCGTGGACGCGATCGCGGGGTTCAGTTTCCTGACGCACTTCCAGACGATCTCGCGCGGCGAGCTGGCCGCGCGGGATCTGGTGTTCTTCGGATCGGTCATCGGGGTCTTCCTCGGGGCGACGGGCGTCGTGATCGAGATGAAGAAGGGGCAGTGAATCAAGGTTGATTCGCCGGCACGGGCCGGCGTGATGGAGCCGGGTCATGAGCAAGAGGCTTCTGGGCGCGGGAACACTGGCGGCACTTTTGGTGCTGTTCTTTGCGATCAACATCCTGAGCAACACCGCGTTGCGCGGGGCACGGATCGACCTGACGCAGGACAAGCTGTACACGTTGTCGGAGGGTGCGCGGGCGATTGCGCGCGGGATCGACGAGCCGATCTCGCTGACGTTTTACTTCAGCCGCTCGCTCGCCGTGGATCGCCCCGACCTGCGCGGGCGGGCCGCCCGCGTGCAGGAAGCGCTGGAGGAGTTCGTGCGAGAGAGCGGCGGGAAGATCCGGCTTCGGATCGTTCATCCCGAGCCTTTCAGCGAGGAGGAGGAGCAGGCCGCCCAGGCGGGCCTCGAGGGCGAGCCCGTGAGCGACAAGGGGGACGTGGTGTTTCTCGGGCTTGTGGGGACGAACTCGACGAACGGGCGGGAGGTGATCCCGCGGTTCATGCCCGATTCGGAGCGGTTGCTGGAGTATGACCTGGCGCGGATGATCCAGACGCTGCGCACGGCCGAGAACGAGAAGCCCAAGATCGGCGTCTTGAGCACGGTGGGGATGCAGACGTTCGCGATGGACCCTTCGACGGGTCGGCCTGTGCCGAAGAACAAGTGGCGCTTCTTCCTTGAGCCGCTGAAGGACTTCCGGGTTGAGGAGCTGGCGGCAACGATGACCGAGGTGCCGCCGGACGTGTCGGTGGTGGTGCTGGTGCACCCCAAGGGGCTCGGGGACGAGACGCTGTATGCGCTGGACCAGTTCGTGATGCGTGGCGGGAAGCTGGTGATTTTTGTTGACCCGCTGGCGGCGACGGACGACTCGATCCAGGCTCGCGATCAGATGCAGTTGATGATGGCCGACCGTTCCAGCAATCTGGACAAGCTGCTGAACGCGTGGGGCGTGGAGGTTGTGAAGGAAAAGGTTGTGCTCGACAAGCAACTGGCGCCGACGAGACAGTTCCCGCAGGAGGGGCGGGTGGTTGAGCTGTCGCAGCTTCAGTATCTGATGGTCCGGGGAGAGGCGTTGTCGAAGGACGATCCGGTGACGCGCGAGATGGACATGCCGATCAACATGTTCTTCGCCGGGGCGATCCGTCGGAAGGCGGAGGCGAAGGCTCCGATGCTGGAGATCGAGCCGATCATCCAGAGCACGACGGAGTCGATGCTGATCGATCGGGCCGAGGTTCAGTTCGCGCAGAGCCCGACGCAGTTGATCGAGCGGTTCGCGCCGGCGGGTGAACGGCTGACGCTGGGCGCTCGGCTTCGCGGGAAGGTGTCGAGCGCGTTCGCGGAAGGGCCTCCCAAGCCCGTCGACGGGCCCGCGCCCGACGCGAGCAAGCACCTGGCGCAGAGCAAGGACGAGGTCAGCATTGTTCTGATCGCGGACGTGGACATGGCCAACGACGGGGCGTGGGTGCAGGAAGCGAACCTCGGACAGCAGCGGTACATCATTCCCTTTGCGGGCAACGGCGAACTGCTGCGGCGTGCGGTGGCGTCGCTGCAGGGGTCGGCGGAGCTGATGTCGATCCGGCCGAGGGGCCAGTTCCGTCGGCCTTTCGACCGGGTGCAGGAGATCCGCAAGAGCGCGGAGCAGGCATTCCTCGAACGGGTGCGCGACGCGGAGTCGAAGGTCCGCCAGGCGGAGGAGCGACTGACGCAGGCGCTCCAGAGCAAGCAGCCCAGGGCGGACGGAACGATCGACCTGACACCCGATCTTGACGAGAAGATCAAGGCGTTCCAGCAGGAGCAGGCGGACGCCAAGCGGGCGCTCCGCGCGGTGCTGCGGGAACGCGACAAGGACATCGCGGCACTGGAGCGGAAGATCAAGGCGATCAATATCGCCGCGGTGCCCGCGGTGGTTTCGCTGACGGCGATCGGGCTGGGTCTGTATCGCTCGGGACGCCGATCGGCGGCGAAGAAGGCGGCGTAACGCTCGCTCGCGCGATGCGCACGGGAGACATCGACTGTGAACGGCAAGGCACTGGCGATTCTGGTGGTGGCGACGGCGGGGCTCAGCGTGGCGGCGTACCTCGCGTCCAGAAGCGGCGGCGGGCAGAGTGTCGAGACGCCGGCGGGCATCGACGCGCCTCTCTTTCCCGATCTTGCGAAAGGCCTGGCTGCGGCACGGACGATCGAGATCCGCGATGGGCAGAGAACCGTCACGCTGGCTCGCGGCACAGCGTCGGACCCGTGGACGATCCGCGACAAACACGGCTACCCCGCGAGCGACCGCGTCGCGACGCTGATCTCGTCCCTCGCGTCTTCGCGGATCATCGAAGAGAAGACCTCCAAGCCCGAGCGGTATGCGCTGCTGGGCGTCGCGGGCGCGAGCGAGCCCGGCTCGACCTCGCGAGAGATCACGTTCCATGACGAATCGGGCGGCACGCTGCTGGGGCTGATCGTGGGCAACGCCGCCGAGCCCGGAGCATCCGGCACGCGGGGCGGTGTGTTCGTTCGTCGTCGCGGGGAGGCACCGTCGTATCTCGCGACGGGTTCGGTGGTTGCCGACACGGACCCGATGAGCTGGCTCGACCGCGTGGTGATGCAGGTGGACCGCAATCGCCTGCACAGCGTGCGGATCACGCGGCACGAGGAGGGCCCCGTCGGCGAGGATCCGGCGCAGACGCCGATTCTCGATCTGGTGCGGCCGAGCGAGAGCGACCTGAATTTCTCGGTGCGGAACATGCCCCCCGGGCGCGAGCTGAGGGCGCCGGCCGCGGCGGACTCGCCGTCTCAGTCGCTGGGGTACTTCGCGATCGAGGACGTGAAGCCAAGGGCCGAGGTGAACTTCGAGGCCTCCGAACCCGCGGGGCCGACGCCTGGAGATGATCGCGCGCCCTTTGCGCGGGCGACGTCTCGGTTCACGACGTTTGACGGGTTGGTGGTAACGGTGCGGGTGACGAAGCAGGGCGGGGTGCATTGGGCCGCGATCGACGTTGCGTTCGACGAGAACGAGGTCGTGCCGGAGGGCGAGCGGCCGGAGGGAGCCGCGCCCAGCAAGCGCAAGCCGATCGATGAGGTGCGGAAGGAGGCTTCGGAATTGGCCGGCAGGCTCGGGCCTTGGGCGTTTGCCATCAGCGAGTGGAACGCCCGGCAGCTCGCGGGGCGGCTGACGGATCTGCTCAAGCCGGTGGAGAAGCCCGAGACCGTCGGGCCCCAGAAGCCCGACGGCGTGGTCGACAGCCCGCCGCCCGTGCAGGGGCCGGGCTGAGCGCGATCAGGCCCGAACCAGACGATCGCCCATCGCCTCGGCGTGCGCACGCATGGCGTCGCGCGTGTCGATCACCAGCTTCGCGTGGGCCGCGAGCATCGCATAGTCGAACACGCGGTGGTTGGTTGAGATCAGCACCGCGTCGTACGCCGCGATCGATTCGGCGTTGAAGGGGACGCTCGATCGATTGAGATCGTGCTTGCGCATACGCCAGGTCCTGGGCACGTGCGGGTCGCAATAGTCGGCCTGAACGCCCCGGGATTCGAGCAGCTCGATGATCTCGAACGACGGGCTCTCGCGGACGTCGGCGATGTCGGGCTTGTAGGCAAGCCCAAGGACCAGCACGCGGGCGCCCCGCGCGGCGACGCCGCGATCGTTGAGCGCCCGCACGGTTCGCTCGACGACGTATCGCGGCATGGCGGTGTTGATCTCACCGGCGAGTTCGATGAAGCGGGCGGGCGCCCGAACTTCGCGAGCCTTCCACGACAGGTAGAACGGATCGATCGGGATGCAGTGCCCGCCGAGCCCGGGGCCGGGATAGAACGGCATGAAGCCGAAGGGCTTTGTCGACGCCGCCCGGATCACCTCCCACACGTCGATCCCCATCGCGTCGAGGATGACCTTCATCTCGTTGGCCAGGGCGATGTTGACCGCGCGGAAGACGTTCTCGAAGACCTTGGCGGCCTCGGCGATCTCGGCGGACGAGACTGGCACGACCTCGTGGATCGCGGGCTGATACAGCATCACCGCCAGATCACGAGAGGCATCGTCGATCCCGCCGACGAGCTTGGGGATCGTTCGCGTGGTGTGCGTGGTGCGGCCGGGGTCTTCTCGCTCGGGGCTGAACGCCACGAACAGATCTTCCCCGGGCGTGCGAGGGACAGTGCTCGCCGCGAGCATCGCCGGCAACAGATCGTCCCGTGTGGTTCCCGGGTAGCTCGTCGATTCGAGCACGACGAGCACCCCGGACCTGGCATGCCGACCGATCATCTCGCCCGTGCGGGTCACGTATGACAGATCGGGCTCACCGTGCGGGCCGAGGGGCGTTGGAACGCAGATCACGACGGCATCGGCGTCGGCGAGGTCCTCGGCCCGGGTCGTGCCGCGAAATCGCGGGCTGTCGCGGAAGGGCCGAGCAAGGTCGGCACCCAGGTGGGGCAGGTAATGCTCCCCCTGAGCCAGCAGGCGGACCTTGTCCGGGTCGACGTCGAATCCCAGCACGCGCAGGCCTGCCTCGTGGAACGCCGCCAGCAGCGGGAGCCCGACATACCCGAGCCCCACGACCGCCACCAGGGTCGATCGGTCGGCGAACCTCTGTCGGAGCCGTTCGTACGCGGGAGTCGTCATGCGAGAACGATAGTGGGTGTGGGCCCTGTCCGGGCTTCGCCCGCCCGCCCGGCGTGGGTATGCTCCGTGCTCAGCACACGAGGCACCATGGCCGGCACCCAGAACGCGCGAACCATCAGACTCGACCCGCTCGCCGGTCCACAGACCGAACCGGTGGTCGTTTCGAGCGTCAAGCCGCACGTGCTGGGGCGTGGCGGCACCTCGGACATCCGACTGCTCGACGAAACCGTCTCCCGCCGGCACGCGCAGGTCTGGCTCGCGGCCGACACCTGGCTCATCAGCGATCTGGAAAGTCGGCACGGGACGATGCTCAACGGGGTGCGTCTTACGCCCAACCAGGCTGCCCCGCTTCGCGACGGAGATCTCGTCGCGCTGGGGCCTTGGACGTTCATCGTTCGGCTGAGCAACCGTCTCTCGATGACCGGCTTCATGACGACGCAGGACGATCTGGCGGGTGGCAGCCAGCGGGTGCAGAAGGTTCCCGCCGACGAGCTCTCCATCCGCGCCCAGCACCGTCTTGATCTGCTGACCGAGTCGGCGGCGACGATCGCCTCGGCGACCAGCGAAGCCGCGTTGGCCGAGGCGGTGCTCAGCGCGGTCACCCAAAGCACGGGCGTGCCGCGGGCGTCATTCCTCCGCCACGTCGGCTCGGGCGAAGAGGTCGAGCTGGTTGGGTACAAGGGCCCGCCGTCGGGCTCGCGGATGTCCTACAGCAGATCGCTTATTCAGGCCGCCGCCGAGGGGAACGTCGTCCGGCTCGACGCCGGGACTCCCGCGAACTTCGGGATGAGCATCGTGACGCTGGGGATTCACTCGGCGATCTGCGCCCCGGTGATGACCAACGGGCTTCCCACCGCGTACATCTACCTCGACGCGCGGGGCGGGGAGTCGGCGGTCGCTCCCGATGCCGCCGCGTTCTGCCAGGCGGTGGCCAAGATCGCGGGGCTGGCGATCGGCAATCTTCGCTCGGCCGAGATCCGCCAGCGACAGAAAGAACTCGAAGGCGACCTGCAGGCCGCCCACGACGCGCAGATCCGGCTCATGCCCGCGCCGCAGGGCGAAATGTCCGGGGCGTCGTACGCGATGCGGTCGATCCCCGGTCGGCTCGTCGCCGGCGATCTCTTCGACGTCTTCTCGCTCGACGATCAACGGGTCGCGTTCTTTCTGGGCGACGTCTCGGGCAAAGGCGTCGGGGCCGCCCTCATCATGGCCACCGCCCAGAGCCACCTTAATTCCTCGCTTCGGCAGACGGGCGACCCCGCAGCGGCACTCACCCGCGTCAACCGCTACGTCGCCCACCACTGCGACCAGGGCAAGTTCATCTCGCTGTTCGTGGGCGTCATCACCCCGCAGCCCGACGGTTCTCGACTGCTCTCCTTCGTCGACGCCGGGCACGGCTACTGGCTCGTTCGCCCCGCAGGAGAGCCCGTCCGCAAGGCGAGCTTCCGCGGCGGGCTGCCCGTCGGGGTCGACGACGAAACGCAGTACGAGAACGAGACCATGGTCCTTCGCCCCGGATCGCGCGTCGTCTGCTTCAGCGACGGCGTCGTCGAGCAGACCTCGCCCGAAGGCTCGGACTTCGGCATCGAGCGCACCATCCAGGTCCTTCAGCCCGCGGGCAGCGCGGGCGACGACGTCAACGTACTGGTCAAGGCGGTGATCGACTTCGCCCAGCCCCCGGCGGCCGCCGGCGAAGAACCCCGCGGCTCGGGGCAGCGCAGCGTCCGCCTCAACGACGACATGACCGTGGCCTCGATCGAGATCCGCTAGGAGGGTCGGCGGGGCCAGCCGGTCGCCGGCGTGGGCCCCCATCGTTGCCAGATCGCACCACATGCCGAACACAACCCTGAAATGCGGGCGACAGGAATCGAACCTGCAAGGCCTTTCGGCCACGGGAACCTAAATCCCGCGCGTCTGCCAGTTCCGCCACGCCCGCGGCGGCGCAATCCTACCCCGGGTCCCGACCGGACTTATCATCCCAAGCACGACCGCTGGCCGACCTTGGTTCGGGCGTCCAGCAACCCCCGCGCGGAGCACGGCGATGAGCATTCGTCACGGCATGGCGTTCACAGCGGCACCGCTGATCCTCCGGGTGGTCTTGGGCATCACCTTTGTCTGGGTCGGGCTGTCGAAGCTGCGCGCCATGGAGAACGTGGGCCCCGACGATGCCGCCCGGCTCGCCAACGTGGGCGCTCTGGAACCCGCCGCCGCGCCCGACCCGGCGAACGGACAGGGCATGCCCCTCGTGGCGCCCGTGGACCTCAATGATGGTCAGGGCGTGCGCTTGCTCAAGACCGCCGCGGACTTCCCGCAGGGCGCCGACGTCCGCCGCATGCACACCGAGATCACCCTCCGCCTGCTCAAGGGCACGGAGCCTCGCGTTGAGAGCGACGGGCGCGAAGGCCGCGCGATCTGGCCCGCGTGGGCGGGCGGCTCGCACGCGGTGCTCCTCGCCTGGGTCGCGACGGTGACAGCAATCGCGGGCGGCGTGTGCTGCTCCCTCGGGCTGCTCACACGACTCTGGGCCGGCGCACTCACCCTCCAGATGGCGACGGCACTCTGGGTGACGACGCTCGGGCCGGCCTGGTCCGGCGGGCGCACCGTCCTGGGCGTGCTGCCCGATCACGCGCCTTGGGACTTCTCGTTCTGGATGTATCCGGCCTGGCTGTTCTCGTTGCTGGGCATGTCGGCCGCGCTCGCCCTGCTCGGTCCCGGACCGCTCTCGCTTGATCGGCCGCTGCTCGGCGCGCCCAGTTCCAGCCGCACGCCACCCCGCCCGACCGCATGACGCCCAGCAACGTGGTCCAAACTCGCCAGTCCACAGGCCGCACCAACCGTGTGCGCCGGTGGACCGGGCTGTCGCTGGCGCTCTCGCTTGTCGTGCACGCCGGGGCGATGGTCGTGCTGCGGACGTACCTGCCCGCCGGCCCCGCCAAGACGGACGTCGTCGGCGAGTCGACGGAGTTGGTGCTGGGCTTTGACCTGCCGCCGATGCCATCACAAGCGGCAGCCGTACCCGAAGCACCTGCCGCCTCCGAGGTGCCACCGATCGAGGAGACAAGCCCCCCCGCGCCTCCGCCCGTGGTTGCGAGCGCCGAACCGACGGTGCAGATCACCATCGAGCCCGAGCCTCCCGCACCCCTCCCCCCGGCGGTGCAGGCGGTCGACGAATTGACGCCGGCTCCCACACCGGCCGCCACCCCTGCGCCCGCCCCCGCACCAACGACGCCAAAGACTGCCCCGGAAACGGTCACAACTTCCAAGCCTGAGCCAGCGCCCGGCGCGAGCGCGACGGCCGAGAGCGTCGGACAGGCCGGTGCGAACGAGCGTGCGGGATCTGGCACGGCCGAGGCCGCTGCAGCGCCGAACCCCGCCCCCTCCGCGAGCTTTGCGGGCGTCAAGGCCGACCGCGCGCGAAAGGTGGTCTACGCGGTGGATGTGTCGGGGGCGATGGTGGCGGACCTGAAGTTCGTGCTCGAGGAGCTGGAGCGCAACGTCGCCCGGCTCGAACCGGACCAGCAGTTCCAGGTGGTGCTCTTCCGCGATCCGCTCGCCTCAGGCGAGGCCGAGTCGACGGGCGAGTTGCCCGATCTGTCGATGCTCGCGGCGTATGCCGACTGGGTCGGAGAGCGAACCAGCCTGCCGGCGCTCGTCCCCGCCGACGCCTCACGCAAGTCGCAACTCAGAGAGCTGGTCCGCAAGGCCTCGTGCGGCGGGCCCAGCAACCCGCTCACGGGTCTTCGCCTAGCGATCTCCATGAAGCCCGATGTCGTCTTCCTGCTCTCCCGCAGCATCCGCCGCAGCGGCACGACTTGGGGACCCGGGGACGAGGCCGTGATGACGGCGCTCGACAAGGCGAACCCCGTCGGCCCGGGCGGTACGCGTGCGATCACGATCCGGACGATCCAGTTCGGCGAGCGGGACCCCTCGGGGCTGATGGATCGCATCGCGGCCGAGCACGGCGGGGAACGCGCCGTGGTACTGACACTCGCGGACTTGCGCAAGCGGCGCGAACGCTCGCCCCGCGTGGGCGGACGCTGAGCCGACCCGTCGCTACACTCGCCCTCGTGCCGACCCTCACCGACATCGCGCCGCTTCTGGCCGGGCGTTTCCTCGCGTTCGAGGGTGCGGACGGGTCCGGCAAGAGCACCCAGCTCCGTCGCTTTGTCGAGGCGCTGTCGCCGCTCGTCCCGATCTGCGAGGTCCGCGAGCCCGGCGGGACGCCCGTGGGAGAGGAAATCCGCCGGATCCTTCTGCACACCAAGGAGGACATGACCCTCCGGTGTGAGATGCTCCTCTACATGGCCAGCAGGGCGCAGCTCGTGGAACGCCGTGTGCTCCCGTCGCTCGCGGCCGGGCACCTCGTCATCGCCGACCGATTCGTCAGTTCGACACTCGCCTACCAGGGCTCGGCGGGCGGTTTGCCCACCGGAGACATTCTCGACGTGGCCCGCGTGGCCACGCTTGGGCGCATGCCCGACCTGGTGCTTGTGTTCGACGTGGACTCGGCGACGGCCGCCCGGCGCACCCGCGGCACCGACCAGCCCAAGGGCCGCCGCAAACCCGCCGGAACCCCGGGCGCGACACTCTTCGACGATCGGATCGAGCAAAGACCCGCCTCGTTCCACGAGCGAGTACGGCAGGGGTATCTCGAACAGGCCAAGGCCGACCCGGCCCGGCACCGCGTCATCGACGCCTCGGCGGACCCCGATTCCGTGTGGTCATCGCTGGTGGCGGCGGTTGTCGAATGGGCCCAATTGCGGCGGTAGCGTTCTCGGACGGCCCGCTCACGATCGCACTCCACCCCCCTGCGCTCATGGGCGCGCACGGTTGCGGTCGATGCGTTGAGTGGTGGTATGTGGACGCTCCCCCGCTCCGTCTGAGCCTGGGGTAGCGACAAAGTGGGCGGATGCTGGTCCGAAAGGTCGGGCCAGACTCCGGCCGAAGATGCGCATGTGCTTGTCGGGCCGATGAGTGCGGGCCGCGACAGCACACGAGCGGCAAGGAGGCCGTCGTGAAACCCAAGCTTCGACTGCACGACGAAAACGCACCGGATGCACCCGGGCCATTGAAGTTCCCGGGCCAAAAGGTGGGAGGCCCGACGTGCCCGGCCTTCCGCGAGACGGTGGAGGGCGTGGAACAGGCGATCGAGGACGCTCAGAAGCGACTCGATCGGCTCAGAGACCTCGTCTTCAAGCAGGACGACCCGAAAGACGACGGGCCCCGCGCCGCATGAGCCTCTGCTCAGGCACGATCGCCGACGCGGACTACGACCAGCGTTTCGTCGTCGATCCTCTTGGAGAGCCCCGTAAACCGCCGCACCTCCCAGTGGAGCAGGTCGAGGATGCGTGATGCGCTGGCCTTGGGCTCCGCGCCGAGGATGTCGAGCAACGATCTGCGCAGCCTCTTCTTGCCGTACTTCTCGCCCGCGAAGTTAGTCGCGTCGGTGACGCCGTCGGTGTACGCGATGAAAACGTCGCGCGGGTGCAGGTCGTAGACCGCCCGCTGGTACCGCTGGGACCTATCGATCCCCACGACCATGCCGCCCACGGACAACTCGTCGAGATCGGCGGGCGAAGGTGCGCGGTGCTTGGGAACGCGCACGATCATGGGCGGCTCGTGCCCCGCGCAACAGTACGTGAGCCGCAGCGTCGCGGGATCGATCACGCCGTACCACAGCGTTGCGAATTCGTTGTCGAGCGTGTCGCGGCAGAGCGCCTGGTTCACTTTCGACACCACGGCGTCGAGGTCGTAGACCTCTTCCGCGTGCGCACGAAGGCTTGCGCGGACGGCGGCCATCAGAAGGGCGGCGGCGATCCCCTTGCCCACGACGTCCCCCACCATCACCCCGAGGTGCCCGCTCAGCTCCAGGAAGTCGTAGAAATCGCCCCCGAGCTCGAAGCTGGGGATGTACCTCGCCGCGACATCCAGCCCCGGGATCTGCGGGAGGCGCGAGGGGAGCATGCGGCGCTGCACGTCGGCGGCGATCTGGAGCTGCCGCTGGATCCTTCGCTCTTCTTCCTGCATCCGCAGGAGGCGTGCCTGCTCGATGGCGACCGACGCCTGCTGCGCGATCGACCGGACGAGCCTTCGCTCGCTGTCGCCGAAAGACCTGGGCGTGCGCGCGTAGAGCCTCATGACACCCAGCGGCCGATCCTGGAAGGTGAGCCCGGCGATAATCGCCGAAACCAGACCCTCCGACCCGACCTTGTCGGGGATCAGCACGCGCGCGTCGGTCGCGAGGTCCTCAGAGACCACTACCTCGCCGGCCAGCGCGAGTTTGTCGAAGACCCGATCTCGCGACAGGGGCATCGGGTAATCGAGCCAATCACGCGACAGATTGCGGCTCGTCGCCAGCGTGAGATCCTCCTCGGTCTGTCCGGGGATGATCCCGTCGGCATCCTCGCGGAGCAGCATGATCGAGCCCGCGTCGAGCTCCAGCAGATCAAGAGCCGAATCCATCGCGACCTCGAGCACCCGCTGCATGCTCGTCGCGGTGGCGAGCAGCGAGGTCAGCCGGAAGAGAGCCGAGAGCTCCCTCACCTTGTGGCGCAGCTCCAGCTCGTGCTCGCAGAGTTCAGCACTCGTCCGGCGGACCAGATCGACCACGCGCTCGAGCGACGCTCGCGAGTCACCCCGGGCAAGCACGGGCTTGCCCTTGGCGATCACGAGACTTCCGAGCATCTCACCCCCGACGGCAAGCGGGAACACGGCGGCATCGGCGGGATCCGGCTCCGGGTCGGGAAGGACCATCCAGGGCCGTCCGGAAGCATCCTGCGACCGCACGATCCGCCGCCCCGACGCGTCGCGCAGACGCACCTCCACGCCGGCCAGATGGGTGAGCTCATCACAAAGCCCGGCGAGCGAACCATCGGTCAGAAAGTTCGTGATGGAAAGGGGGCCTCCCTCCGCGGGAGCGGCGGGCGCGTCTGGTGAAGAAGTTGTGGTGCGGGTTTGGCTCAATCGTTGGGGCTCGGCACACATTGACAGGATTGGATCACTTCTGGGGCGCTTCGGCGGCGGGCGGGGTTGCGGCGGGCGCGGGATCGGCCGGGGGCTTCTCGGTCGGCGTCGGGAACTGCCCGAGCCAGACCGCCCGCAGCATCGTGGCCAGGCGAGTCGCTTCCTCATCCGGAGGTTCCGCGGTTCGTGCGTCGGCCTCGATCGCCGCAAGCCCGCGCTGCGCGGCCGCTTCGTCCGACGTCTGATACCCCAGGTACGCCACCAGCAGCCCGACCTCGCGCAGCGTCATCGACTTGGCGACCGGGTCCGCGTCCGGGCGCTCCTCCAGTCGATCCATCAGCACCGTCCGAAGCTCGGTGAGCCGCTCCGTCGCGGGCAGCGTGGCCGCCTCGTACCGCACGCCGGCCAGCTCGGGCGACTGGGTCAGCAACTGCCTGAGGTTGACCGCCGCGGAGAGATACATCCCCGCGCCGAGCTGGGCGTGCATCCGGCCCACCAGCGCGCTGGGCTCGCCCGGACGGATCATCGACGCGCGGCTGAATCGCTCCTCGGCCTCAAAGAACTTCCCCAGGGCGAGCGCCTGCTGACCCTGCACCATCGCCTGCGCGAATCGATCCAGCGACGCCGGCCCGTCAACGAACGTGTTCACGCGACCCGCCGCCTCGCGGAGCATCGTCAGCGTGTCCGTGTTCAGCCGTCTTGAATCGGCGTCGGCGTTCGTCGAGTCGGTGGTCTCGGCCTCACCCCGAAGGTGGCGACGCAGCGCGTCCACGCGTGTCTGCCACCGATTCGATTCGTTGTCCTTCGGCGCGGCCGCGCCGGCCCGCAGATCCCATTGACCCATCCGCGTCAGCAGGCTGTCGTACGCCGAGCCTGTGTCGAGCTGCGTCGGCTCGCCGGGTCGTGTTGGCTCTGCGGGTTCGGCGGGGGTGGGCGGGGTGCCCGGTGCCGCGGACGGATTGGCGGGAACCGGGAGTGTCGGCCGAATCCCCGGGGCGGGCCTGGCCGTTGGGCGGGCGCTCGACCCGCTGACCGCGGCGTCCATTTCCATCGGGAGCCGCCTTGCGCGAACCCCCAGCAGCGGCGACGTCGTCAGCTCTTCGCGATCACCCTCCTTCGTGCGGCGCGTCCCGATGGTCGTCGGCTGGAGCGGACGCGTTGACGTGAAGGACGAGGTCGATCGAAGCCACTCACCCCGGGTGTCTCGCTCGTTGTCGCGAAGGTCCTGACGAGTCAGCGCCTCGCGCCCGCCGATGGTTCGTCGATAGTCGAGCGAACCCACGAGCCCTTCGGGCCGACTTGAACCCGTCGTCATCGCGAACTGGTACTGCAGCGCCTCGGTGCCGCGGATTCCCGCGCCCGAGAGCCCAGAGTAATACGAGTCGCGCCGGAATCGGTAGAGATCGTCCGACCCGAGAGCGGCCGTGAACTCCCCCGAATCGCGGTACGGCACATTCCCTCGAAACGACAGCCCACCCGGTGCGTTGCCCGTCACCACGGCGTTGCGGAATCGAACTTCGGCGGCAAAGTCTCGCCCACCACGCGGTCCCTGATTAGGGTACTTATTGAGATTGCGCTCGAGCCCACGCCCGTCCCCCAGGGCGTTCTGTGCCCAGGCCGGCACCGCCAGGCCGGCGGCGACGAGAACTGTGCAGATCCGAACGTGCGTGAGCATGTGCATGGTGGAGACTCCGGACGACAGACTACGCCTGTTTGGGGTTCGGCGGTCGTTGGTCTTGGATTGGACGCACTGTAGCGTGTGGCGGTTCGTCACTTCCGAGGGGTGTCGGGGGGTTGTCGGGCACGAGAACCTACACTGGCCCGATGACGCCTTACTACATCACGACGCCCATCTATTACGTCAATGATCGGCCGCACATCGGCCATTGCTTCACGACGCTGGTCGCCGACGCTTTCGCGCGGTACGAGCGCTTGTCACGTGGCGGAGGGGCGGACGTCTTCTTCCTGACCGGGACGGACGAGCACGCCGACAAGGTCGTGTCGTCGGCGGCGGCGCACGGGATGACGCCCCTGCAGTGGGCGGATCACAACGCGGCGCAGTTCGAGGCCGCGTTCGGGTCCATCGGTTCCACGCACGGCGACTTCATCCGCACGACGCAGCCCAGGCACACGTCCAAGGTGCTCGAGTACATCGGGCGGCTTCAGGACAAGGGGGACGTGTATCTCGGCGACTACACCGGTTGGTGGGACCCTTCGCAGGAGGAGTACCTCACCGAGTCTGTGGCCAAGGACAGCCCGCACGGCCCGTACACCAGCCCGGTCACGGGTAAGCCCCTCGAGAAGCGCACGGAGAAGAACTACTTCTTCCGACTGTCGGCTTACGAGGCTCGGCTTCGCGCGCACATCGAGGGCAACCCCGGGTTCATCCGGCCCGAGTCGCGGCGGAACGAGGTGCTGGGCAGGCTTCGGGATGGGCTGAGCGATATTCCGATCAGCCGTGCGGTGACGAGTGACCCGACGACGCAGTGGGGTATCCGGATGCCGAGCGATCAGTCGCACCGGATCTATGTGTGGATCGATGCGCTGTTCAACTACCTGAGCGTGGTCGATACGGCGGAGCGTCGGCGGTTCTGGCCGGCGTCGGTGCACGTGATGGCGAAGGACATTCTGTGGTTCCACGCGGTGATCTGGCCGAGCCTGCTGATGGCGCTCGGGGAGGCGCTGCCGCGTTCGGTGTACGTGCACAGCTACTGGGTGCGCGAAGGAAAGAAGATGTCCAAGAGCCTGGGCAACTTCGTCGACCTGGAGCTGCTCAAGGGGTATTCGGGGCGGTACGGGCTGGACGCGGTGCGGTGGTATCTGCTGACGCAGGGCCCGCTGGGGAGCACCGACGCGGACTTCTCGTACGCCAAGTTCGTCGAGACGTACAACGCTGAGCTTGCGAACGGGATCGGGAACTGCGCGAGCCGCGTGGGGAACATGATCGACAAGTAC
>DDSG01000086.1:23257-23403 GCA_002343325.1 Phycisphaerales bacterium UBA2396
GAACATGATCGACAAGTACTTCGGCGGGCAGGTGCCGCCGCGAGGGAACGCGGGCGAGGGCGGGTTCGACGCCAAGGGGTTCGCGGCGAACGTGGCCGCTCGCGTGCGGGGCTCGCTGGATCAACTGGAACTGCGGGACGCGCTCT
>DDSG01000086.1:23640-23823 GCA_002343325.1 Phycisphaerales bacterium UBA2396
GACGCGCTCTTCGCGGGGATCGAGATCGTCCGACGTGTGGACGGGTTCATCAACGAGACGGCACCGTTCAAGCTGGCCAAGACGATCGAGTCGGAAACGTCGGCGAAGGGGCGTCTTGGCGAGATCCTGTATGTGTGCGCCGAACTGGTGCGGATCGCCTCGGTGCTGCTGTCGCCCGCGATG
>DDSG01000018.1:0-133 GCA_002343325.1 Phycisphaerales bacterium UBA2396
CGCCGATCAGGACGGATTCCGCGGCGGCCAACGCCGATCGCCTGGACAGGACGCCATGAGCCAAGCCCCTACGCCTCTCGAAGTGTCCCACACCTACGCCCCGCCCGTGGTCACCCAGTTCAGCGTCTTCCTC
>DDSG01000018.1:363-7887 GCA_002343325.1 Phycisphaerales bacterium UBA2396
CAGTTCAGCGTCTTCCTCACCAACAAGGTCGGCAAACTCTTCGACCTCGTGCAGGCCTTCGACGGCGTGCAGTGCCAGATCTGCGCCCTCTCCGTCCACGACGCCACAGACCACGCCGTCGTCCGCATCATCACCAACAAGGCCGCCATCGCCCGACGCATCCTCCGCGAGCAAGGCTACCCCCACTCCGAAAAGGACGTCCTCGTCGTCGAGCTCTCCAAGGGGCACACCCTCAGCAGCCTCTGCGTCGCCCTCCTCGCCGCCGAACTTTCGATCCAGTTCGCCTATCCCCTGATGCTCCGTCCCAACGGCACGCCCACCATCGCCCTCTCCATCGAAGACCCAACCCTCGCCGGACAGATCCTCCGCCGCAAGGAGTTCCGCATCTTCGGCGAGGGCGACCTGCCCAACAGGCCCTCCGAGCACGACCACTGACCCCGCCGCGCCCGCTGATTCCGCGGGCCCACCGCTACACTGCGGCATGACCGCCGCACCAACCCCCACGCACCACAACCGCCCCCTCGTGCTCATCATCCGCGACGGCTGGGGCGAGAACCCAAACCCCTCGCACGCCCCCTTCAACGCGCCGGCGATCGCCGCATCCCGTGGGCTCACCCCCACCGATGACCGCCTCCGCCGCGACTGGCCTCGCACCCTCATCAAGTCCAGCGGCGAAGACGTCGGCCTCCCCGGCACCGGCCCCCATGCCACCATGGGCAACTCCGAAGTCGGGCACCAGAACATCGGCGCAGGCCGCATCGTCCCGCAGGAATCCCTCGTCATGACCAAGGCCTGCACCCTGGGCCTGCACGACAACCACGCCATCCGCGATGCCATCCTCCGCTGCGTCAAGGACCCCGCCCGCTCGCTCCACCTCATGGGCATCAACTCCGACGCGGGAGTCCACGGCCTGCTCGAACACCTCTTCGCCATTCTCCGCGCCTGCGCCTCGCTCGGCCTGACCCAACGCGTGTACCTCCACATGTTCACCGACGGCCGCGACACCGGACCCTACTCCGGCCTCGGATTCATCGAGCAGGTCGAGAACGCCTGCCGTTCCATCGGCGTCGGTCGCGTCGCCACCGTCATCGGCCGCTACTACGCCATGGACCGCGACCACCGCTGGGAGCGCGTCGCCTCCGCCTATCACGCCCTGACCGCCCGAGGCCCGCACGCCACTGCTCCCTCCGCCCGCGACGCCATCCAGCACGCCTACGACAACCCCTCGGGCGAAACCCTCAAAGGCGACGAGTTCGTCCCCCCCACCGCCATCGGCTCCGCCGCCGACATCGCCGCCAGCCGCATCAAGGACGGCGACAGCGTCATCTTCTACAACTACCGCGGCGATCGACCCCGCGAACTCTCCGCCGCCTTCTGCTTCCCCGACGATCAATGGGCCAAGGTCAAGCCAAGCCCCGACACCAACGCCGTCGGCTTTGCACGAGGCCCAAAGCTGAACCTCCACTACGTCATCATGACCGAGTACTGGGAGAAGCTCCTGCCCTTCGTGCAGGGAGTCGCCTTCCCCAAGCCGCCCAAGATGAAGAACATCGGGGGCGAGGCGCTCGCCGCACTCGGGCTGCGACAGTTCCGCTGCGCCGAGACCGAGAAGTACCCGCACGTCACCTTCTTCTTCAACGACTACCGCGACGAACCCTTCCCCGGCGAGACACGCGAGAATCCGCAGAGCCCGAAGGTCGCCACCTACGACATGAAGCCCGACATGGCCGCCCCGGAGATCACCGCCGCCGTTCTCCGCCGGCTCGCCGCCACCGACTGCGAGGATGTGCTCATCGTCAACTACGCCAACGGCGACATGGTCGGCCACACCGGCAACCTCGAAGCCGCCATCCAGGCCTGCGCCGCGGTCGACCGTGGCGTCGGCGCCATCATCGACGCCACCCTCGCCCGCGGCGGCTCGCTCATCATCACCGCGGACCACGGCAACTGCGAGCAGATGTTCGACCCCGACACCAACGCGCCCCACACCGCACACACCATCTACGACGTCCCCCTCTTCGTCGTCGGACAGGCCTTCGCCTCGCGACGACTCCGCGGCGACAGCGACCCCGCCAACTGGACCAACCCCGCCGCCCGCGAAGCACGAGGCCGCCTCGGCGACATCTTCCCCACCATCTTCGACATGCTGAACCTCCCCAAGCCGCCCGAGATGACCGGCCGATCCCTCCTCCTCTGAGCACGCCCCCGTGGCCACGCGACCCGGCATCTCCAAACGCCACCCCGTCGCCGCGGAGATCCTCCGCCGCTGGCGTGAACTCACCGGGGGTGCCGCCGTCCGCGACGAACAACGCCGAACCCTCGTCGCCTGCTCGGGCGGGCCCGATTCCGTGGCCCTCGCGGCCACCCTTGCCGGCGCGGGCGGCGCCGACTGCATCGCCCACATCATCCACGACCTTCGTCCCCCCGCCGAAACCCGCGCCGACCGCGACATCGCCGCCGACGTCGCCCGATCGCTCGGCCTGCCGTTTGTCGAATCCGCCGTGCATGTCGCCTCACTCCCGGGCAACCCGGAGAACAACGCCCGTCTCGCCCGCTACGCCGCGCTGCGCGATCTCGCCGCGTCACGCGGCGTGCGAGTCATCGCCACCGCCCACCACGCCGACGACCAGCTCGAAACCCTCCTCATGCGGATCGGCCGCGGCACATCGCCCGCCGGATTCGTCGGCATCGCCTCTTCCCGCGTGCTCGGGCACGCCCGACTCATCCGCCCGTGCCTCTCCGTCACCCGCGACGACCTGCGCGACATCGTCCGCGAGGTCGGGCTGCCCACCGCGACCGACGCCTCCAACGCCGACCTCCGCCTCGCCCGCAACGCCGTCCGCGCCCGTGCCGCCGCCGCGCTCCGCGAGGTCTTTCCGCACGCCGCGACGCACGCTTCCAAGCTCGCCGAACAGATGCGTGCCGTCGGCTCGTTGCTCAAGACCTCCTCGCTCGCCCTGCTCGCCAACGCCCGCCGGCCCGACGGCACGCTCGACCGCTCACCCCTCCGCGACGCCCCGCACCTCCTTCGAACCGCCGCACTCCGCGCCGAGATCGCCCTCGCCACCGGCGATCGACGTCTCGACGATCTCCACGCTCGCGCGCTCACGCCACTGAGCCGCGCCATCGCCGACCACGACGGGTCCGACCGCCGATTCTCCATCGCCGGTGCGCACATCCTCCTCACCGCCGATCACCTCGACGTCCAAAAAGGCGGCGTGCCGGAATCGGGTCTTTAGCCCGATCTCCGGCACTGTCCTGCATCGGCCTGTGGTGTGCGAACGTGTGTGGGAGTTGTGAAGGCCGCGCGAACCCGCCTTGACCGTAATGACGCCCGCCCGCTCAGCCCGCGAGCCCTTCGGGGACATCCATCTCGTCCTCGTCCGCGACCACCAGCCTCAGCGGCGGCAGCTCGATCGGCTCCTCGTCGATCCGCCGCGCCGCGTCGTCGATCATCCGTTCCGCCGCCTCCACAAGCTCGGGCGGCACAGAACCGATTCCCGCCTCCGCACCCATTCGCGAAACATCGAGCCGACGATTGATGCGATCAAACAGCCCGGCCCCACCGACGAGCCGCAGCTTCGCGCCGCCTTGCACGCCGGCCGCCGCCGAGGGCCCATGCTCCGCCGGCGATGACCGATGGCGAACAACCGTCTTGTTGGTGTGGTTCGGGCGCGAAGGCGGGACGTCCATGGTGTGCTCCACATCCCGACCGATCGAGCGCAACTCTTGCGCGTCCTCCTCCAACTCCGGGGAGCACGGCCGAATCGCCGATCGATCACAGGATCGCTCAACCCCAGAAACCCGGGGCCCGAGCGCAAGACAAGCACCATCCACGGTCAGGATTTCGCCTCAGAGCGAGAAAATCGCACGTCCACCCCGAAATACACCGGGGCACGAGTGATTATGTTATCGGCAGGGCGACGCCGCCCGGGATGGACCCCTGGCGTTCTCATTCTCCTGACGTCGTTGCTCCGATCTCTGTGTGCGCAAAGGTCCCCCCGAACTCTCGGGTGTGTGCAGGACTTTGCTTCGGTGGATCCGCGGTTGGATGGGGTTGGGGCCGGCGTGGTGGCCGGCATCCGCGGGAAGCAGGTGACGCCGGAGGGGTGGTGCCCTCCGGTGAAACAGGGAGGCCGTCATGAACGGCAGTGCGCGCGGTTCGTTGGTTCTCTCATTGTTCAACCAGTACTACGAGCGGGTGTACTGGTTCGCGCGGCGCAGCGTGGACGCGCCGACGGCCGAGGACGTCGCTCAGGAGGTCTTTGTCCGCCTCATGCGGATCCCCGATCTTGAAGATCGCGTGGTGACCATCAGCTACCTCATCAAGGTGGCCGACAACCTCATCAAGCGACGCCACAAGCAGCTCCGCCAGCACGAACGCTTCGCCACCCGTTCCGCGGGTGACGAGCGAGTCGATCAGACCACGCCCGACTCGGACACCGAGTGCCAGCGTGCCCTGGGCCGACTCTCCAGCACCGAGCACGCCGCCCTGCGCATGATCGTGTGCGAGGGGCTGTCGTACGAGGCCGCCGCGCTGGCCCTGGACGTCAAGGTCTCCACCGTGAACAACTGGAAGTTCCGGGGCATCCAGAAGCTCCGCGACGTCACCGAGACGCGTCACGGCACGCTCGCGGGCTGATCACTCCCGCAGCATCGCCCGGATCGCCGCCTCGACGACCAGCGCGGTCATCACCAGCGGCAGGTACGCGATCGACGCGAAGAAAACCTTCCTTGCGTCGGCGTTGCTCCGCGTGCGGATCAGGCGGAACGCCAGCCACGTGAACCCGAGCCCCGAAAGCACGGCGATCACGATGTAAGGCCAGCCCAGCAGCCCGGGCATCGCCAGCGCGGGTGTCACCGAGACCGGCAACTGCAGCACGGTCCACACGGCGATCGTGGTTGCGGTCAGGTTGCCCGACGGATCGACCACCGGCAGCACGCGGTACCCGCCCTTGGCGTAGTCATCGCGGTACATCCAGGCGATGGCAAAGAAGTGCGGGAGCTGCCAGACGGTCATCAGCGCGAACAGCGTCCACCCGCCGGGATGAGCGAGCGATTCGGCCCCGCCGGGCTGCCACCCGGCCGACCAGCCGATCAGCGGCGGGAGCGCACCGGGCAGTGTGCCGAGATAGGTCGAGAAACTGGTGATGGGTTTGCTGGGGGTGTAGATGAGCGTGTACGAAACGACGCACCAGAGGGAGATGAGCGCGGGCACCGGGCCGCAGAGCGCCAGAAGCAGGGCGAGCCCCGCGAGCGCGCTCGCGAGGCCGAACCACAGCACGGTTCGTGGCTCCACACGATCTTGGGGGAGTGGGCGCTTCTTGGTCCGGTCCATTTCCCGATCGCGGAAGCGCTCCATGACCTGGTTGAGGGCGTTGGCCCCGGACGCGGAGAGAGCGGTCCCGACGGCGCACCCGAGCCCGGTGGCGATGAGGTCGGCGGTCGCGCGTTGGCCGGGGGATTCGAGCCACGACAGGCCGAAACCGACCATCGATGTGATGGTGACGAGCCGGGTGATGCCGGGCTTGGTGGTTTCGAGCAAGCTCGCCATCACGCCGGGCCTGGCCGGCGGGGCGTCGCTGGGGTGCTCGAGCTGTGGTGCGGCGTGGGTCACGAGCGAGGAACTGTAGGAGTGTGCAACGCATGCGCGACCGCGACAAGGACGTGCCCGTCCGGCTCGCGTCGGACCACGAAGGGGGTTCCGAATGCCTGTTGGAGATTCGCCGGGGTCATGACCGCGTCAGATTCCCCGAACGCGACGGCCCGCCCGGAGTCGTCGAGCAGGAGCACGCGGTCGGCGTGCGCGAGCGCGGCGGCAAGGTCGTGGAGCACCACCACCACCACCCGCCCGCGGGCTGCCTGCTCGCGGAGCACGTCCCGGGCGAGAGAGGCGAAGGCCGGATCGAGTGCGGAGGCGGGCTCGTCTGCCAGCAGCACGCCCTGGCCATCGGGGGTCGAGTCGAGTTGGGCGAGGGCCCTGGCGAGCAGCACGCGCTGACGCTGCCCGATGCTGAGGCGGTCGAGGGTGGTCTCGGCGAGCGAAGTGAGCCGCGTGCGTTCGAGGGCGGCATCGACGGCGTGCTCGAGCCCCTGCGAGCCATGGGCATAGCGTGCGAGGCGGACGCAATCGCGGACGGTGTAGGCAAATGCGGGCTCGTCGCGCTGGGGGACCATGGCGAGGGATCGGGCCCGGCGTTCCGCTGGGATTCGGGCGACGTCGATGCCGTCGAGCGTGACCGAGCCACCCGAGGGCGGGAGCAGGCCGGCGAAAAGGCGGAGGAGCGTGGACTTACCCGCGCCGTTGGGGCCCAGCAGCGCGGCGATCTCCCCTGGGAAGAAGACGGTGGAGAGTTCCCGCACGACGGGGCGTCCGCCCGGGAAGGCGAAGGAAACTTGGTCGCAACGGAGGATCACGGAGAAGGCTACGCGCGGCGCCGGGGGTGGGCCCCTACGCTTGGGGGAGCAGGCCGGTGGCGCAACGCCCGGGCCGAAGGAACGAGACACGCGTATGGCACAGACACGGACGGTAGCGGTGAGCGGGGCGAGCGGCTTTGTGGGGCGGCATGTGGTGCGTGCGCTGCTCGACGCGGGGTACGGCGTGCGGGCGTTGGTGCGTGACATGGGCAAGGCCAAGCGGACGCTGCCTGTCGGGGCCGAGTCGCTGACGCTGGTTTCGGGCGAGGTGCTGGATCCGGCGGCACTCACCGAGCTCTGCCGCGGGTGCGTCGGGGTGGTGAATTGTGTTGGTGTGATCCGCGAAAGCCGGGGCGGGCTGACGTTCCGTCAGGCGCACGTGCTGGCGGTCAAGGGTCTGCTCGAAGCGGCGCGGGCTGCGGGTGCCGAGCGGTTTGTGCAGGTGTCGGCGCTTGGGGTCAACCCGACGTCGCAGATCCCGTACCAGATGACGAAGTTTGAGGGGGAGCAGTTGGTCCGCCGGAGCGGGCTGGCGTGGACGATTCTTCGCCCGGGGATGATCCTGGGCGAAGGGAGCGAGTTCATCGCGATGGCGAAGCAGTGGACGGGCGGCGAGGCTGCGCCGTTCATCTTTGCGCCGTACTTCACTGGGCAGGTGGAGGACACGAGCGTGCCGCTGGGCCCGGTGCACCGGGTGGAGCCGATGCTGCAGCCGGTGGCGGTCGAGGATGTGGCCCGCGCGGCGGTGATCGCTCTTGGGAGCGAGCGGGCGACTGGCGAGGTGTTCAACCTCGTGGGCCCGAAGCGGGTTTCGTGGCCCGAGTTGCTGCGGTGGATCAGGGACACGTACACCCCGGGTTCGTCGGTCGAGCCGTTCGGGCTGCCGGGCGAGGTGGCGGCGGTGGCGGCGGACGTGGCGACGTTGTTCGGGATGAAGCACGTGCTGCCGTTTGATGCCGGGATGGCTCGCATGGGGTCGCAGAGTTCGGTGGGCGAGACGGTGAAGGTGTCGCTGGAGTTGGGGCTGACGCCCCGGGAAGCGATGGCCGGCTCGCACTGAGGCGGGCACCGTCGGCGGGGTTGGCGGGGGGGCGGCGGGGGATTGGC
>DDSG01000038.1:0-229 GCA_002343325.1 Phycisphaerales bacterium UBA2396
ACGGTCCCGGCCGAGCGCATGGCGGCGAACATGCGTGGGGCCCTGCGCCGCGCCGGGCCCGCGAGGTAGCGGACGCCTGAGGCTCGCGGCTCAGCGTCAACCCACGCCGGATGCCCGGGTTCGCTCCGCGTGTGCGGCGGTGTCAACGCGGGAGGTGACGCCCCCCGGGGTCGGCAGCCTCGCGCCACGCACGCCGCTTCTGATGTCCGAGCGGGGGGTGCCGGGGGGC
>DDSG01000038.1:458-38892 GCA_002343325.1 Phycisphaerales bacterium UBA2396
GCGGGGGGTGCCGGGGGGCGGCAGCCCCGGGCATCGGCGACTCAGTCCTTGGTTTCGCTCTCGGGCGAATCGGCGTCTCTGGCCGTTGGAGCCTCCTCGCCCAGATCGTCCGTCTGCTCCGCGCCCCAACCGCGCTGCGACGTTGGCACGATTGGCCCGTCGTACCCAACAGCGCTCGCGATGACTCTGTACAGCAACTCGACGCCGGAGTAATACTGGTCGTATGTGATTTGTTCTTCGACCGCGGCACTCCCGTGGGCAGTAGGGTTTCGCAGCTTGCGCCAGCGGTCGACGAGCCCGCGATCAACGCCCGTCCGGCCTGCCCAGGCGTACAACCGATCCGCTGCGCTCACGTCGGCCAGTCTGCCGAGCGCGCCCTTGGCCCGTTCGACAAGCGCAGGATCGCCGTCCCACGCTGATACGTGATCGAGCAACGCGCGGAACAATCGCTTGCAGACGGTCGGCGGCTGCTCGTCCTTCAGGAGCACCCGCGAGAGTGACTCGATCCCGACCGCGAGGGTCAGACAAGCAGTCTGGAACGACCCCTGAGAGCCCCGGCGAATACCGCTCAACTCGTTCAGGATCGGCTCCACCGACTGCCAGTTCGCATTCAGAAACACGAAGAAGCGTTCGAGTAGACACCAGTAGTCCCCCGCGCCCTGCGGCCCCTGAAACGTGACGGGGCCGGGCATCGCGGAGTCGTACCGCCAGAACGGCCCCGAGCATAACTGCAAGTCCTCTCGTTCGTTGAATGACCGTAAGAGCACCGCCGCTGGCGCATTGCCTCCGGCCATGAACTCTATCGCGTGAAGCATCAGCCCGGCCCAGTATGGCATGAACGGCTCATCCTTCCTGGCGAAGATCGAGAGCCATCCGTCCTCGAGCTTGCGGAACGTCACCTCGGCTCCATCGATCGTCTGTGAATGATGATCCACGGCGTCCCGCCATCCCACTTCCTTGGTTCCAACGGTCTGGACGCTCTTGGTCCACATGTCGAAGGGGAGGCGCGTCAGGCCTGGGATCAGCACATGCGAGTAACTCGTGTGATGCTTTGGACGTTGCCGCGACCACATGACGTTGGCGAGGTGCTTGCGAAGACGCCAGTTCGGGATCGGGAGCTGGTTGCTCAGGTCCACGATCATCCAGTTGCTCGACCACATCCGTCCGCCTTCGTCCGTCGCACGCAACATGACGTGATCGTGTGGCTGGTACATCTCTCCTTGAGGCCTCGATGGTCTCAACACCGGGTGGGCCGCGCCATCGAAGGGAGAGATCAATCTGAAGTAGAGCCTGCCGTGCTTGTCCGATCGAATGACGCCCGATCCCTTCATCGCCACTTCCGAATAGTTCGGGCAGACGACCAACTCCATCTCGGGGCAGATCAGGTCCAATGACCCTTCAAACACCAACTTTGCCCAATCAAGTTCTCGCGACATGGCTGGATTATCGCACGGGTCAGCTCGTGTCGTCGGCTCATCTGCCGGGGGCTGCCGCCCCCCGGCACCCCCCGCTTGGGCCTTTGCGGGCGTGGGCGGCGGGGCGGGATGCTTGCTCTGCGGATTGGTGGGCACGCACAGCGGGCTGGAATGCACGCGCTCCGGGAGCGGACGGGTGGCTTGTCCGGTCGTCCGGTCCTTGCGGACGGCATTCCAAACGACTTGTCCGACCGTCCGGCTCGTCCGTCCGACCGGCCAACTGCCTTGGAACGCCGTCCGGTCCTCGCGGACGGCAGGACAAGCGACATGTCCGATCGCGCGGCTCAAGTGGCCGGTCGGTCGGGTCGATGGTGAGATCGTCCGCGTGATGTGTGCGGTCGGCCAAGCGGTTTGGCGGATCGCACAACTCGCGCGGACGGTCCTGCGGACGGCATTGTGAACGGCCGCACCGCAAGCCGCCGCCTCTGCTTCCTCATTTGGCCCTTTGGCGATGTGCCATTTGGCCCTTTGGAGCCCGCCCATGGCCGAACGACGCTTCCCGAGGCCCGATGCCGACTTCGCCGCCTCCATGAACAACTACTACGACGCCGTGAAGACGTGGTGGGACACGCAGGGGCTTGACGCCAACGACCTCAAGCCGCTCGAAGAGGCGCTCGCGGCGTGGAACGCGAACTACCCCGCGCACGTCGCCGCGCAGAACGCGGCGCAGGCGGCGCGGCAGAAGAAGGACGAGGCCCGGCGCACGCTCGAAGCCGCGGCCCGGCCCGTGACTTCGTTCATCCAGAGTTATCCATCGACCACCGACGCCGACCGCGCGACCATCGGCATCACGATCCGCGCTGCGGGAGGCGGAGCGACGCCCGCGCCGAGCAGCAAGCCGCTGATCGTCGTCGAGTCCGCCGGGAGATTCACGCACGAACTCCGCCTCGTGGACGAGTCCACGCCGACCCGACGCGCGCGCCCGCGCGGCGTCGAGCGCGCCGAGGTCTTCGTCGCCTTCACGCCCACGGGCACCCCCCCTCCCGCCGCCCTCGATGCCTACCGCTATGTGCAGAGCGTCAGCGACGGATCCACCGTGCTCTCGTACGAATCGCCGCAGGGCGGGTTGCAGGCGCATTACCTGGCGCGATGGGTGACGCGGCGCAACGCCTACGGCCCGTGGAGCGAGACCAGCAGCGCGACGGTGGCAGCGTGAGCAGCGGGCGGTGCGGCTTCGAGCTGGTCTCCGCGAGGAACCGGCATTTGTGATATGATTTGGTTCCCGTGGTCGAGAGGTTCTCGCGCGGGCAGCACCACCGACTGAGGATCGTCGATGAAAACCACTCTGCCCCTGTGCCGCTCGATCTCCGCCGGAGTTGCCGTGCTGCTCGCGGCTTCGGTCCTCGCCGCGCCGCCCGAGCGCACGCTCCCGGTCGATCCGGTGGAACTCATCGCCGGTCGCGAAGTGCCCGGAAAGGCCGGACTGTCCATCGAGCGAGACGGCATCTCGTACCAGTTTGCGACGCTTAAGAGCAAGGCCGCGTTCGAAAAGGAACCGGCGAAGTTCGAGGTGGCCGACGGCGGCGCGTGCGGGCGGATGGGGCCGCTGTCGGGCATGGGCGATGCGCGCCGCTACGCCGTGCACGCGGGCCGGATCTACTTCTTCGCCTCCGACGGGTGCCGGGCCGGGTTTCTCAAGGACCCTGCGAAGTACATCGAGGCCGATGACGAGAAGGTCTTCAGTTCCAACGAGCAGGTCGCGCGCGGGCGGGCCACGCTCGACAAGGTCGTGGCATGGGCGGGGGGCGCGGAGCGCCTGCGCGGCCTTACCACATTCCGCGCATCAGCCGCCCGCAAGGAGAAGCAGGGCGAGAAGGAGTACGCCGTCACCAACGAGACGGCCATCGCGTTCCCGGATCGTGCGTTCCAGAAGGAATCCTGGAACGAGTCGTGGTTCTCCACGGTGTCCGGGCCCGAGGGGGCGGCGATGGCATCGACCCGCGGCCAGGAAAGCATCGCGGCCAGCCGCGCCCGAGCCTTCCACCGCGCGATGGCCCGCTGGCCGATCGTGATTCTCAAGGCGCACGTCGATGGTGCGCCGAAGGCCGATTGCCCGGGACTGATCGTGATCGCCGACGGTGAAGGCAAGCTCGGGGAGACGCCTGTCGAGTTCGTCAAGGTCTGGCTCAACGGTGCCGCCTCGCGGTTGGCGGTCGAGAGCGCGACCGGGAAACTGCTGCAACTGTCCTATCGTGGTCGGGACGGCACGACGACAATCGGCGAATCGGTTCGCACGTACACCTCGTTCGCGACGGTGAAGGACATCAACCTGCCCACGGCGTACTCCGTGTCGTTCAACGGCAAAGACCTGCCCGCGGCGTCGGCGAAGATCGACGCGTTCGAGGTTAATCCCGAGTTGCCGGCGGATCTGTTTAAGGTCGCCAAGTAGTCCTTGTCCAAGCGGGCCCGAGTCGCGGCGGGCGTGCTCGGGGCCGAGGTGTGGGTGAAGTTGGTTGACGCAGACCAGCCCTCGCCGACCGACCCCGCCGCGCTCACGTTCCTGACCATGACGACCAAGCCGAGTTTCCGCCCCCCCCACGAGAAGCTGAGTTCAAGCCCGGCGAGGGCGGCGAAACGGGGGGCCGCCGTCTCCATGGCCCGTTGGATCAACACACGCGGCGAAAAGGGGGCGTGGTCGGAGGTCACGACGGCGACGGTGGCGGCGTAAGGTCAGCGACGCTGCTTCTTACTTCTGCTCGTGACTCGGCGTGCTCTTCGCACACTGAGGAGAGTTCGTGCAGTCTTCTCCGCGCGCGAGTCCGCACCGGCGGCCCGGAGCGCGGCCTTGAAGTGCTTGCTCGCCCAGCGGTAGTGGGCCGCCGTACTCGCGCGGATGTGCTTGGCGATGCTCCAGGACTTGCCGCACCACGCAAAACGCCCGACCGTGAGCAGGTCGGCCTCGTTCATCGTCGCGGCGTGAGAACGCAGCGCGGCGTGCCCGGCTCTGAAGTCGCGCCGAACGCGGGCGAGTGTGTGCCGCCGGCGCTTGAGAAAGATCGCGTGGTTCAGTTCGCGCGTCTCGCTCCACTTGAAGCCCGCGGCGGGCGGCGTCATGTCCTTGAGCGTGTCGCCGAGTCCGCACCAGCCGTCGCAACGCTCGGCCCAGTCGGCCACGTGCGCGAGCACGTCCTTGAGCGACCAGCCCGCGCTGTTGACCCGTGATGACTTCCAGAGCCCCGGCGGCACGCGAGCGACCAGGTCGGTCAAGCCCGCGTACTCCGCGTCGATCTCTTCCAACAGATCATGGCGTGACGTGACCGTGGGCACGCCTCATTCTACCAACCGGGGTGCGGGCCACCACGTTGGAGCGTGCGAGGCGTCGGTGCTCGGCAACGGCGGGGGCGCGAGGACGACAGAGCCTCGTTATGATCACGGCATGGCCACGCCGGGCAGAATCGATCTTCACCTGCGGTGCCGCGTTGCGGCGGGCAAGCGCGAGGAGTTCCTCGCGTTCCTGCGGGAAGCGATCCCGTTCTACGAATCGCCCGGCGGGATCACGGTCCGTCTGCTCCAGGACATGAGCGACGATCACCGGTTCATCGAACTGGTGCTCTACGACGATCACGCCGCGTACGAGCGCGATCAGCAGCGCGTCGCCGGCGACCCGACGATGAAAGCGTACCTGGCCCGTTGGCGCGGGTTGCTGGCCGAGCCCCCGGTCGTCGAGGTCTACCGGCTCACGGCGCCGTAAGGCAACCGCGGCACTCGTGCCGCCGCTCTCGCCTTGGCCGCTTGGCCGCGCTCGACCGTTGTGGCGAGTGCTCCTTCGGCTTCGTGGCGATCGGATCAGCTCAGCACGAGCTTCGCGCCCGCGATCAGGAGGACCGCCGCGAGGGCGAGGTTCAGGGCGCGGGGCGTGGCGCGGCCGCTACCGATGGTGGCGCCGATCAGGCCTCCGACGCACGCCGCGGCCGCGAGCACCGCGAGCGACGGCGCGGGCCTCCATCCCGCGCTCGCCAGACCCGACAGCCCCGAGAGCGAGTTGAGCAGGATGAAGAGCGAGGCCGTCGCGGCGGTGCGCTTGGTGTCGGCCCAGTTGAACAGCAGCATCACCGGGCTGAGGAAGATACCACCGCCGGTGCCCGTCAGCCCCGCGACCAGACCGAGCACGCCACCGACGGCCAGCGCGACGGGTGTGTGCGGGGGCGACGGAGCGGCCTTGGACATCGGCGGATGCATCGCAACCCATGCCATGCGGAAGGCGGTGAGCAGGAGCACGACGCCGATGGCGACCTTGAGGGCGTGGGCGGGCAGGTGGATCATGCCGCCGACAAAAGCGGCCGGGATCGAGGCGGCGGCGAAGGGCCAGAAGAGTGCCCATGAGAAGTGCCCGGCGCGGGCGAACTGCACGAACGCGATGGTGGCCACCAGCACGTTGATCGCCAGCGCCGTGGGGCGCATGACCTCGGGTGCGACCGAGAGCAGGGCCATCACCGCGAGATAGCCGGAGGCTCCGGCGTGGCCGACCGAGGCGTACAACGCGCCGACGATCAGGAAGCAGGCCGCGAGGAAGGGGAGGGCGTCGGCGGGCATCGGTTGATCTCAGCCGCCGATCGCCGACATCGGGCGCGCGGGCTGGCGGAAGTCGTGGGAGGCGATGCCGTGCCCGGGTTGCTTCGTCCACGTCGCGTCGATGAGGAAGTCGGCGAGGTGGTCGTCGGTCGCTCCGGCGCGGAGCGCGGCACGCAGGTCCCACTCGGTGGTGCTGAAGAGGCACGGGCGGACCTTGCCGTCGGCGGTGAGGCGGAGGCGGCTGCACGCGCCGCAGAAGGGGCTGCTGACGGGGGCGATGAAGCCGATGCGGCCGGGGGCGCCGTCGGCGAAGGCGAAGGTGCGGGCGGTGCTGGAAGGATCGTCGTCATCGCGGGCGACAAGCGGGAAGCGATCTTCGATCGCGGCCCGCGTCTCGGTGGCGCTGACCCACCTGGACGAATCCCAAGCGTGACCGGAATCGAGCGGCATGAACTCGATGAACCGCATCTCGATCGAGTAGACGCGGGCCAACTCGGCGAGATCGGCGGCCTCGTCGTCGTTGAAGCCGCGGATGAGCACGGCGTTGAGCTTGAGCGGCGTGAGCCCCTCGGCCAAACACGCCTCGATGCCCGCGAGCACATCGGAGGGCGAGGAGGTGGAGCGCGTGAGCCGGGCGAAGCGGTCGGGCCGAATCGAGTCGATGCTGATGGTCACGCGGGCCAGTCCGGCGGCTTTCCGTTCTCGGAGCGCGTCACGGGTCAGCAGCGACGCGTTGGTGATCATCGCGATCTCGACGCTGGTCGCGGCGCGAATGCCGGCGATAATCGCCGTGAGTTCGGGGTGGAGCGTCGGTTCGCCGCCGGTGAGGCGGACCTTGCGGACGCCAAGAGAGTTCGCGATGCGGGCGACGCGAATGATCTCGCTGGTGGAGAGGAGCGATTCGCGGGGCGCGAAGCGGACGTCCGGCTCCATGCAGTAGATGCAGCGGAAGTTGCAGCGGTCGGTGACGCTGATCCGCAGGTCGCGGATGGTGCGGCCGTGCGAGTCGGTCATGCGGCGGCCCGCGCGGACAGACTCCGGGGCGGGCGGTGGCGTTCCGCCGATGACGCATGACTGCGACGTATTGAGTTGCGTGAGGGCCACCTGAGCGCGACGGGTTGCCACGCCTGGAATGTCGTTCATGATCGGGTTGGCCAAGTGCGTCTGTCGCAAAGCATCTCCAATGGACACGGAAGAATGGCTGGCGATCACACGCCCCGCTCGAACTGCTCTTGTGCCCAGCTCCACGCCGCGACCGTACGCGGGAACCCCACGGTGTTCATGCCGAGCAGGATTGCCTGTTCGACCTCCGCGGACGTGGCCCCGTGCTGCATGGCGCGGCGAACGTGGCTGCGGAGCGCGGACTCAAGCCCCGCGCCGACACAGATACCGATCTTGATCAGGGCCAGCATCTTGGCATCGAGCGGGCCGGCGGCCTCCACGGCTGTGGCGATGTGTTCGTGGGCTCGGCCGAGCGCGGGGTACTTTGTCACGAAGGACTTGTACGTGCCCGGTATTTTGGCGGTTTTGCTCGTCGGTGCCTTCGGCTTGCGTGCGGCGCTCATGGGTGATGCCCTCCGCAGCCCGGCGTGGAACAAGAAGCGTTGGACGGATCGCTCACCGTGTCCGCGACCGAGCAGAGGATCGCGTAGTACTCATCGACATCGATGCCCAAGAGCGTGGCCCCGAAGAACTCGGCCTCGACGTGCGATGCGACCTCGCCGTAGTTGACCGATGGGATGTAGTAGGCGACCAGCAGCGGGATCAGGTCATCGACGTCCTCGAACATTGGATGGATGAAGAGGCAGAAGCCATCCCTCGGGTGCTCGCCCAGACTCTCCAGGCACGCGAACTCGCCAGGCAGGAGCGGCTCAGCGTCGAAGCGAACACCCAGCGGATAGCGGACGACAGCGCGGTCCTCGAGCAGTCGCATCATCTCAACTCGGTCGATCAGGCCGCCACGACGCACTCGGGCATCCATCGCCTTGGTCACGACATGATCGCGGAGCGATTGCTGCGCCTCTTCGGCGGTTGGGTGGGGATTCACGAGTGAGCCTCCGGGGTTGCTGCGACGCTGGGCGAACGCATGTCTGTCGCAACTGAGAACTCCTGGTCATACGTCAATCGCCCGGTCAGGACCGGCACGGTCACTCGCACCAAGATCGTGTAAATGAGCAACCCGCCAGCCCAGATGCCCATGGTGACCAGAGTTTCGTTGAGCGTGGGCAGGTACTCGACGATCTCTCCCAGAGGCGTGGGGATGAACGCAGGCACGATCATGCCCATCCCCTTCTCGATCCAGATGCCGACGATGAGCATCACGCAGGCGGCCTGCAGAACCGGGAGTTTGCGGCTGATCGGGAGGTACAGGAGCAGCATCGCCACGAGGTTGAGCGCGATGGCCGACCAGATCCACGGCACCAACGCATGACGCCCGTGCAGGCCGAAAAACAGGTACTTCGCAGATGCCCCGTGCGCCGAGTCCGTGTAGAACTCCGTGAACATCTCGGAGCCGAGGAGGAACATGCTGATCGAAAGGGCGATGGCGACCGTGTTGCGCAGGGTCATGAAGGCCTTCGGGGGCACCTGGTAGGTCGTGAACCGTGCGAGCACCGAGAGCGAAAGGATGAGGAACGCCGGGCCCGCGGCGAAGGCCGAGGCCAGGAACCTGGGCGCGACAACCGCCGAGTTCCAGAAGGGTCGGCCGCCCAGGCCGCTGTAGAGGAACGCCGTGACGGTGTGGATGCTGATCGCCCAGACGATAGCCACGAAGACGAACGGGATGTAAAAGAGCTTGCTCGGCTGGCGACGGCGATAGGCGCAATAGACTAGATAGCCGCAGATGTGCAGGTTCAGCAGCAGGTAGCCGTTGAGCACCAACACGTCCCATGTAAGCATCGAGACCGGGAAATTGAACCGGAGGAGCAAGTGATGGAACCGCTCGGGCCGGCCTAGGTCGACCGTCACGAATAGCATGGCCATGATGATGGCGGCGACGGCGAAGAGCTCGCCGAAGATCACCAGGTCGTGCAGTTCGCGGTTGCGGTAGATGTACACCGGGATGACCAGCATCACCGCCGCGGCCGCCATGCCCACCAGAAACGTGAAGTTTGCAATGTAGAAGCCCCACGAGACCTGGTCGGTCATGCCCGTGGTCGCGAGGCCGTACACAAGCTGCTTGCAGTAGGCGTTGATGCCAAGCAAGACGAAGACCGTGAGCAGGAACATCCATGCGTAATAGCGGTAGTCGCCTACAAAACTCAGGCGGAAGCAGCGAATCAGGAACTTGAGATAGGTCCTCATGCCCTGGCTCCGTTCCACCATTCCGGCGTTGACGCGGCGACGAAGTCCTTCCTGGGGCCGGACGCACCGGGCAGGCAGCCGTAGGCATCGCCTTCCTCGGCCCTGAGGCGGTCGGCAATGGCGAGGGCATCGGGATCGAGCGTGTTGGGGTATCGCTCATCGAAGTAGTAGAAGAACCGGGGGAGCGTTCCGACCTCTTCCTTGAGCACGAAGACGCGCTTGGTCTTGAGGATCTCGGAAACCTCGGATTTCGGATCGAGAACGTTTCCGAACTTACGGGCCCCGGTGGGGCAGATCTCCACGCACGCGGGCATCCGCCCCTCACGCGTCCGATGCAGGCAGAAGTGGCACTTCTCCATCACGCCCTTCTCGCGTGGACGATTCGAGAGATAGCTCATGTTCGGATTGAGCTGGTCCTTGGGGAGGTTGGGCTTGGCGAAGTTGAATCGTCGCGCCCAGTAAGGGCACGCCGCCTCGCAGTAGCGACACCCGATACACCAATCGTAGTCGATGACGGTGATACCGTCAGGCTCCTGCCATGTCGCCTCGACGGGGCACACCTTGACGCAGGGCGGATTCGCGCACTGGTGGCACTGCACCGGCATGTAGAAGTGGTTGGCATCCGGCACGGTCGGATGGTCGTAGTGATGATTGCCCTTCTCGACATCGAGCGTACCCCGCGGCATCTCGATCACGCGGATGTACTGAATCTCCGGGCTGCGCGACTGGTTGTTCTCTGCCACGCAGGCGTGCACGCACTTACGGCACCCGATGCAGCGTGAGAGGTTCAGCGCGTACACGAACTCGACACCCTCCATGGGCTTGACATCGCGCAAGTGCGGGCGAACTGCGTATCGATCCTCGACCTTCTTGCGGATTCGTTCCAGCGCCTGCTCCATCTCCGCCACTGTCATCTCTTTGTAGTGCTTCTGAAGGAACTGATCGAAGTTCGGGATGTCGTCCGACGCGAGTTCACGCAAAGGGCTGAGGGCGGCCGCCAGCGCAGCCATGCCACCAACGGCCGCGGCTCCGGTGCGCAGAAAGCTCCGCCGGGTGAGTTCCGGTTCGCCGCCCGAAACCGGCCTTGATGGACCATCCCAGATTCGAATGTCCTTCATGGGCGGCCTCCGTTTGTGGTTGGGTGATCGCGCTGCTTCGGGTCCATTTCCCGAAGCCAACGCAGAAGCGGGCTCTGCTCTTCGTCTGCGCCGTGGGCTGGGCATGCGACCTGTTCACCCATCCGCAGTGTGTTGGGGCCGGGCAGCGGTTTGTAGGGCTCGTACTTCGGCGCGTGGGGGTTGTGGCATTCGGTGCAGCTCAGGCGTCGCCGCGCATCCGAGTTGGTGATCCACGATCCGAGCGTCTTTCCGTGCGTGCCCCGCTCCCAATCGCGATAGACCGTGCCGTGACACTGAGCACACAACTGTGGTGTCTCCGCGAATGAAACGGTGGCACCGTCGCGAAGGGTCAGCCGCTCGCGGTTCTGCGAGTCGTGACAGTTCACGCAGCGGTTGTTCAGCCCATGCTGCAGCCGAATCTCCTGGTGGTAGTTCAGGGTTGCGCCGGCTGGCGAGTTGGATCGGAAAATCTGGTGGCACCCGTTGCAGTTCTGCGGCGCTCCATCGATCGCGATGTGTGGGGGGTCTGCCATCGCCACCCGTCGTGGACCAACGAGCAGGCTTTCACGATCGATCACCACGGCGGGTGCGAAAGCGACTTGCCCTTGTCGTGAACTGGCGAAGAGCAGTACTGCCAAAGCAACGAACCCGATCGGAAGCAACCATCCGAGCCAAGTCGCCGATCGTCGCGCCCCGGCGGGCGAGGCACCTTCGACAGGGACTTGAGGTGTTCGTGTCGGCAGCACAGGTCGACCTCCGATTCTGGTTCAGCTCTTGGCGAGCCTCCGTACAATAGACTAGGATATCCGGAATGGGCGGGGATGCCATCGCGCGAAACCACCAAGCACAAAGGTGGATGAACGGAATGGGAGCTTGGATATGGCGATAAGTGGACTGGTCGTGACGCTCTCCGAAGACCCCGCTGGGGCTGCTGCGCTGACGGTGCTGAACTCGGAGCCCCGGTTGACGCTCGGGGAGCGTTTCGGCCGGCGCATCGCGGTGGTCGCAGAGACGCCGAGCGCCCGCGACGACCGCGAACTCTTCGATGAGCTCCGGGCTATGCCCGGCATCACCCAGGTGGATGTGACCTTTGTGCATCTCGACACCGAGCCAGCCGTCAGCGAACTCTCTCAGCAAGGCCCGTTAGTGGAGGAACCGCATGCTCACCGTTGATCGTCGTGCATTCGTCAAGGCCTCCGCGATGGCCGCAGCCGCGGCTGCGGCTTCGGGTTCCAACCGCGCGCTTGCGCTCACCGTGCTGAACAACCAGCCGGAAGGCTCGCCCCTGAAGTGGCAGAAGGCGCCCTGCCGGTTCTGCGGTACCGGGTGCCACGTCATGGTCGGAACCGAGAACGGGCGCGTCGTGGCCATCCAGGGAGACCAGAAGGCCGAGGTCAACAAGGGCCTGCTCTGTGTCAAGGGGTACCACGTGGGTCTGGCGCTCTACGGCAAGGATCGTCTGACCACGCCGATGCTGCGGAAGAACGGCAAGATGGTGCCCATCTCCTGGGAAGAGGCCATCGAGACCATCGCGTCGAAGATCATGGCGAACCCCAAGGGCTTCGCGCTCTACGGCTCCGGCCAATGGACTATCGGCGAGGGCTTTGCGGGCAACAAGTTCATGAAGGCCGGCCTCGGGAGCAACCAGATCGATGGGAACCCGCGTCTGTGCATGTCCTCGGCCGTAACGGGGTTCCTCTCCACGTTCGGCGTCGATGAGCCGCCGGGCGTCTATGACGACATCGACGCGTGCGATGTCGCGATCATGTGGGGCAACAACATGGCCGAGATGCACCCCGTGCTCTTCTCTCGCCTGGTGGACCGCCGAACGCGCGGCGAGAAGGTCACGATCATCGACATGACCACTCGCCGGACACGCACCAGCGATCTGGCGGATCACGTGCTCTACTTCAAGCCTCACGGTGACCTCGCGATCGCCAACGGCATCGCCCACCTGATGGTCAAGAGCGACAAGTACGACAAGGACTTCGTCGCCAAGCACTGCAACTTCCGCAAACTCGGCCCCAAACCTGACGAGAAGACCCCACCCGACATGCTCGGCGTGCCCATGACCTTCGAGGAGTTCGCCGCCGCGGTCGAGCCTTACACCCCAGAGAAAGTCGAAGAACTTTCGGGCGTGCCCGCCGAGAAGATCCGCATGCTCGGCGACTTGTTCATGCGCCGCGACGTCCGCATCAACAGCTTCTGGTGCATGGGGATGAACCAGCACACCCGCGGCACCGCGATCAACTGCATCGTGCATGGCATCCACCTCATGTCCGGGCACTTCGGCAAGCCGGGCGACGCCGCGACAAGCCTCACAGGTCAACCCTCCGCCTGCGGCACGGTCCGCGAAGTGGGCACGCTCTGCCACCTGCTCCCGGGCGGGCGACTCGTCGCCAACGCCGAGCACCGCAAGGAGGCCGAGAAACTCTGGAACGTCCCCGAAGGACGGATCGCCGCCAAGCCCGGGTACCACACCGTCGAGATGTTCAAGCGGTTCAACACGCCGACCGACCAGGGAGGTGACATCACGACCTTGTGGGTCCAGGTCACCAACCCGGGTCAGACCCTGCCCAACCTCAACCGAAACTTTCGCGCCAAGAAGGATCTTGCCGACAAGTTTATGATCGTCTCCGATGTCTATCCCACCGCGACGACCGAACTGGCCGACCTCATTCTTCCCAGTGCGATGTGGGTCGAGAAGAACGGCATGTACGGGAACTCGGAGCGCCGGACCCAGCAGTGGTTCAAGATGGTCTCTGCGCCCGGCGAGGCCCGCGACGACTGCTGGCAGTTGATCGCCGTCTCGCGCCGGCTGCTCGACAAGGGCCTGGACGGCATGAAGGGCAAGGACGGCAAGTGGATCTTCCACACCACCGACAAGTCCGGCAAGGAAGTACCCATCTGGGACTGGGCGCACTACTACGACGTCAACGTCGACGAGCGGCTCTTCGAGGAGTATCGCCCCTTCTCGACCAAGAAGCACAAGAACCTCGCACCGTACCAGGAGTACGTCAAGTCTCGCGGCCTGCGCTGGCCGGTCGTCGAGCAAGCCGACGGGTCGTGGCGCGAAACACGCTGGCGGTTCAGCGAGTTCGACGACCCCTTCGTCGCCACGGGCAAGGGCTTCCAGTTCTATCACTCCGTCAGCAAGGACGACAAGGCTCTTATCTGGTTCCGTCCTCACGAGCACCCGCCCGAGATGCCCGACGCAGAGTTTCCCTTCTGGCTCTGCACCGGACGCGTGCTCGAACACTGGCACTCGGGCAGCATGACCCGCCGCATCCCGCAGTTGCACCGCGCGATGCCCAAGGCCTACGTCGAGATGAACCGGGAAGACGCGGTGAAGCTCGGAATCCGCAACACCGAGATTGTCACCGTGAAGAGTCGTCGCGGCGAGATTGATCTGCCCGTCTGGATCGGCGGCCGCGGCGACCCCAAGCCCGGCGAAGTATTCGTCCCGTTCTTCGACGAAGGCAAGCTGATCAACCTTGTGACGCTTGACGAGTACGACCCTTACTCGAAGCAACCGGATTACAAGAAGTGCGCCGTGACGATCGTGCGGAAGGGATAGGAGCCGCCCATGCAGACGAAGACAGCGCGGTTTCGAATGAAGGTGGAGTGGATCTGGATTGGCGTGCTCGCGGCTGGGGCCGGAGTGGTGGTCGCCGCATCGGTCGTCGGCGGTCAATCCCAAACGTCGCCGTCAACTGTGGCGAGCATGCCGGTCCCTGCGTCGCCGCCAGCCGCATCAGCCATCATGCCCGGCGACCGGGCTTCCGAGAGCCTCGCCTGGCGATTGAACAACCCGGCGCCCAACCTCGTTCCCGAGAGCCGGGCCAACCCGGCCGCCGTCGTTGACAAGTTTGCCTCACGCGTGCGGTCGATGGAGCAGCGGGCCACCCTGCGGGCGTACGAAGGTGCGCCCCCCGTGATACCGCATGCGATCGCGGATCTGAACATCCAGTCCTGCCGCGCATGTCATGCCCAGGGTCTGCTCGCCGGCGACAAGCTCGCCAAGATGGTCTCGCACACGTATCTGACCAACTGCACGCAGTGCCACGTCGAGGCGGCCGGGCCGCTTCTTGGCAACGACCCTGTGCCGGCCAACTCCTTCCACGGCTTCCGCTCCAGCGGCTACGGCGGAACTCGTGCGTGGGCGGGTGCGCCTCCGGTCATGCCCCACACCACGTTCATGCGCACCAACTGCGTCAGTTGCCATGGCGAGCACGGGTACGACGGCTGGCGTCCGGACCACCTCTCTCGCACCAACTGCGTGCAGTGCCACGTACCGGCGGCGGAGTTTGATCAACTCGCACCAACCTTTGGCATTCCCGACGTCGCCGATGGACAGTCGCCCGGCGGCGGGGCCCAGAGATAAGGCACAATGCCCGAAGATCCGAACCTATCCCGGCGTGATCTCCTGCGGGGAAGACTGCTCGGTCGGATCGTCGAGTCGGCGGCCAACAGCGCCCAGCGGGTCGCCGCGGCGGTGTCGAGCGCCGCGGTTGCACGAGAGACACCCGACGACGGGAAGCCGGTGGGTGCGCCCGGAGTCGGCAGGCGGTTCGCCCTGCCGATCCATCGTCCTCCGGGCGCCGTCGACGAAGTCACGTTCCTCTCCGGCTGCACGCGATGCAATGAGTGCATCTCGGCATGTCCGGTCGGCGCCATTGTGCACGCACCGGCCCGCTTCCGCGAAGCGGCGGGCACACCGATGATCGACTTGCACGCCTCCGCGTGCATCATGTGCGAGGACACCCCGTGCATTGCTGCATGCAAGCCCGGGGTGCTCAGTGCGGATCAGCCGCGGAAGATGGGTGTCGCATGGATCCAGACGATGGCCTGCCTCGCGCATACCGGCTCGTTCTGTACCGTGTGCTCGGAACGCTGCCCGGTACCCGGTGCCATCGATGTCGTCGCGGGCAGGCCCACGATTCGAGCCGATGTGTGCACCGGGTGCGGCGTCTGCGCGAGCGTGTGTCCGGCTCCGACGAACGCGATCGTGGTCATGCCGCTGGCCGATCGACCTCTGCGCAGCGTACATCCAAGCACGCAGGACCCGGAGCGTTGAAGGCGGAGTCGACGACGACACACCGCGAAGTGCACTCGTCTCAGGACGAACCCCTCGTCGAGCCCGGATGATCGAGGTGTCGATGAGTCGCCATTGGGGAATGGATGGCACCTCGCGACCGAAGAGAATGCCGCGACGGGCGTCGCGGCTGGGAGCAAGGCGTGATGAACGCCTCATTCGTCGTCGAGCGTGGGCAGAGCCCCGTCGGTCGCTTCGTCCCAATCAAGGGCGTAGCGCTCGGCGATGTCCTCGAGGTCGTGCTCGGTGAGGTAGTCGGCGGTCTTGCGCTCTTGGCAGGCCGCGACGGCTCGGGCGAGGTCCGTCCACTCCTCGATCGTGACCATCCGGTCCTGCCGCGCTCCGAGCAGGTAGAGCGCGGCCTGCAGCACGGCATCGAGTTGGGCTTGGGTCGGCGCGGGCTGCGGGGCGGGGGTGGCGCTCATGGTTCAGGCTCCCTTCCCCGCGACGAAGACGCCGCGTTCGTATTTCTTGAAGCGGGCGGCGGTGCCCTTGGCGGCGATCTCGCGGATGATGGCGGCGTAGAGCGTGGCCTCGGGCGTCTTGCCGCCAGGGCTGGTCCAGAGTTTCTTGGCCTCCATCGCCGCGATCATCTCCTTGGCCCGCATCGGAACCTCGCTCGCGGCGAGCACCTGCGCCGCCGCGTCGAGGGCGCTGACGCGCTTGGGCTTGGGCTCCTTAGCGGGCTTCGGGGCCTTGGGCGTCTTGGGGGCCTTCTCGCCCTTGGCCTTCTTGCCCTTGGTCGCCGCGCCAAGGCTCGCGTTGTTGGCGACCTCTTTCTCGCTGGGGACTTCGTGGTCCTGCTTCCCGCCAGCCAACCGGTCCTTGATCTCGGCAAGCGCTGCCTTGCGGAGGCGGTCCGTCTTGGCGGCACCCTCGACGCGGGCAGCGCTCTTGGACATCTTCGGTGTGCGGGTCTTCGCGGGCTTCTTCGTCTTCGTGCTCATGGTCATCTCCGAACTGGGGGTTGGAACGCCCGTCGCACATTGCGGCGGGAAAGCGTGGCCGTCGCGGTTTCCCGCGACGCCGCGTGGGGCCTGTCAGCAGCCCGCGACGCGCTCCATCTCGTTGAGCACGTCGTGGATCATCGAGTTGGTGGCGGCGGCTTGGCCCCGGCGGTCGGTGCCGTACACCAACTTGGCGACCTCGGCGGCCTTGGCGTAGCGGCTCTCCCGGTTCTCGTCGCGGGCGATGTGCGCGATGCAGATGTCCTGCCTGCCCGCTCGCCGGGTGTGCTGCTCGATGGTCACCTCCGCGCCGCGCTCGGTGCGGCGGATGCTGATGTCCTGGTCGATCCCCTCGATCACGATCGTCTTGATGGTCATGGCGTTGCTCCTTGCGGTTGGTGGTTCTCGTCACTCGGCGTCGTTCAGAAAGGCCTCGACGTGCTCGGGGTCCATGTTGCTGAGGAACCCGACGAGGTCGATCAGGTCGCTGCGGACCTTTCCGAGGCTTCCCGCAAAGCCCCAGTTGCGTGGGTCGGCCTTCGCCCCCTCGGCGTGCTTGTCGAGTTCCATCTGCAGCACGTCCATCAGGCGGGCGATGTCGTTGCGGCGTGCGGCGTACGTCTCTGCGGCGGTCGGTTCGGGCTTGGTGGTCTTGGGCGTGCGCTTCGTCATGGTCGTGCTCCTCGGGGTTGTGGTTCTCTGGTAAACAGCGAAGCCCGCATGTCGCGGGCTTCAGGTCGTCGGGTGGTTGTCGTTCTTGCGGTCCCAACTCGTCGTGTCTTTCGGCTGGCCGACCGCCCGGAGGTAGTCGACCAACTCGTCGGCGGTCCAGGTGTCGCCGTCGATCGCGTCGTGCTCGTTGGGTGCGTCGGTATCGCGGTCGATCTCGAAGAGGCGGAAGCCGCCCAGCGTTCCGGGGCGCGGTCCCCAGTGCCCGTCGAGGTGGCGGCCGCGTCCGGCGGGTACCGTCGCGATGTTCCAGGTGCGCCCGTCGGGCGTGTGGATCTCGATCGCGGGGATGTGGAACCCGCTCTTGGCGAGGGTCTTGGCGAGGTCGAGCGTGGTCTTCGTGGTCGCGTTCATGTTCGTGGTCTCCGTCGCGTGCGGGGGGTGCGTTGTTCCCGCTCGCGTTGGACACACATTGGCCGGCTGACGGGGAACAGGCAAGGCGTTCGGCCTGCATTTCTCGATGATTCTGCGACATGTGGGCAACTCGGCCAAGCATGTGGGCGGCGCGGGAAAGCGGGCCGCGTAGCGCGGCTTCCCCACCCGCCCGTTGGCCACGGGTTGGCCCACGATCGCCCACGTCGCGTACTCGCGGCGGGGCGTATCAATCCCCGCCACGCGACCGTCGGCGCTCGGACGCGCAAACAAACTCTGTCTCCAAGCGCGGCTGTTCCCGCGGGCGTAGCAACGCGAGCCGGGCGGGGAAGTACCTACCGACCCCCTCACCCCCGCCGTTAGGCTTCGGGCTGTTGGGCTCGTGGTAGGCGCGGCCTGGCACGCGACCTGCATGGGCGCGGCGGGGCGGGAGGGGGGAAGTACTTGATGAAAGAGAGAGATGTTTCAATCTTTCAATACTTCCCTTACGCCCATGTCCGTGCCCGCGCGTACGCGATCCGCGTGCGCGCGCGGGGAATAGATGAATGATTGAACTATTCGGCTCATGCCAGCACATACCAGACCCTCGGTCGCGTTGCCGTCGATTCCGATTCCTGCTGCAACTGCTGCGTTTCCAAGAGGTTGTCGATCACTTCCTGCCGTTCCCGCTGGGTCAGCCACTGCGTCTTGCGGCAGAGTTCACTGCGGGAGATCTTTCCGCCCGCTCTGCGCACCACCCGGACCACGCGCTTCTGCCGGGCGTCGAACACACCGTCAGCGACCCACTCGTGGGCGATGTACAGCATCCGCCGCGTCAGGTACGACGAGAGTTCGCACGCCCAGCGGGCCGCATCCTCATCGATGACCGGCTTCTGGGCGTTCGCGGAGCACGCGTAGATCAGCGCCAGGCGGCAGGCCTTCTCTTCGGCCCGTGCCCACAGCGACCGTCCCGCCTCGTCCGGCTTGCCGAGCTCGGCGTCCACCATCGCCGCGAGTGCGTCGAACACCGCGCCGGCCTCCGGCGTCGCCTCGACCACGATGGGCTGGGGATGCTCGGGGGCGAGGTTGCCGCCGGGCTTGAACGATCGCCAACACTCGGCGGCCTGCTTGAGGGGTTCCGGGACACCCGTCGCCTTGGCGCGCTGCCGCGCCGGCGTCTCGGCCGACTCGAACACGAGCAGGCGGGCGATGAACCCATCGCTCAGGCTGTCGGCGGTGAGGGACTCGAAGAAATGCTCGGGGACGGTCGTGCCGTAGACGCTTACGCACGGCTGGTCGACGACCTTGTTCCGCTTCTTGTCGGCGTAGGCCTTGCCGCGGAAGACCGTGTCGGCGCTGGAGTAGAGCTTCATGAGCGCCGTCAGCACATTGAACAGGTGCGGTGCCTTCTTGGGGTCGCCGATGGTGCGGAGGAAGCGGCCGAACTCGTCGATCTGGAACAGGATCGCCGGCTCGGCCTCGACGGCGGTGATCAGCCCGGCGTCGGACGCGAGGTCCTCGTTCCCCTCGTGCTCGACCATGTCGGCCGCAAAGCTGATGTTCTTGTTGACCTTGCGAGCGTTGTCCTTGCCCGCGCCGGAAGGTGCGACGCCGACGCAGTAGACGTTCGTGCGGTTGCCGCGCTCGTCGCGCACCTTGCGGGCCGCGAGCACGGCCTGGAGGCAAATCCCCGCCGCCAGCGCCAGCACCGGCTGCGGCCGCGTGGCCGTCGCCAGGTTGTGCGCCACGACCTGCTCGATGAAGCCCGGCACGCGGAGCAGATGATCGGGGAACGGCCCCGGGTCGGGCGGGCGCTCGGAGCGGGGCCGCTCGCCAACGGTGCGCCGGCGTTCCGGGTCGAATCCGGAAAGATCCACGCCGCCCATGTCGTCGGGCTTCTCGGCATCGCGCAACCACCCGTACGGTCGGTCGTGCGGCTTGCTCGCCGCGTCGCTGACCTTGTGCCGCAGTTCTTTCTCCGACCACGGCGGCTGGCAGCGAGGGTTGTACCGATCCCATAGCAGCCCGAACGCCGCCTCGGCGTCGAGCCCAAACCCGTGCACCATCGCGGTCGCGGCGGCATACGTCTGGCTGTGGCCGCCCGAGCCGGAGATCGCCGGCGGGATGCGGTCGATGTACGCCTCGGCGCGGCGCAGGACGGCGTCGTCGGCTAGGAATGTTCGCGTTCCTAGTGCAGTCGGCTGTGAACGCTGACGTTCCTTGCACCCATGTCGCTGCTCGATAACAGCATTCGCCAGCGCCGCGACCGCCGCGCCGAGCGTCTCGACATCCACGTCGGCGGGCTCGCCTTCGAGCGGGTCGTACGGCTCGCCGCTGGGATGCATGCTTGGGCCGACGACCGTCTGCGCCCCGGTGCTCCGGAGCTCGACGATCATCTTCTTGGTGGCCGGGTCCTGGTGCTTGCGGGTCTTTGCCCCCTCGCACACATACCACCAGTGCGAGGCGGGTTTGCCGGGCCGACCCGACTTCGCCCCCGTCGGCGGCAGGAACTCCGGAGCGAGCGCCACCGCCTCCTCGCAGTCCAGGTCCACATCGACGAGCCAGCCGCTCGGCTCGCCCAGCAGCACGCCGATGTTGCCTGTGCCGTTGAAGTGCTGGGGCAGGTCGGCGTCCGCCAGGCGCAGGTCCGTCCAGCCCTTGAGCACGGGGATCTTCGATCCCGCGGGCACCGGGATCGGCGCGTAGCCGCGCGCGAGGTACCACCGCGCCGCGTCGAGCAGGTTTGCCGGGCCGTCGCTCATTGCTTACTCGTCGTCCCCCTTCGTCTTTACGCCGGCGCCCATGATCTTGAGCATCTGCGCCGCATGCTCGCGGTCCTTCTTGCTCGCGCGGTAGTCGAGCAGGCGGTCGAGGTCCACGACCGGCTTCACCGCGTACTCGAAGCTGTGCTCGCTCCCGGCCAGCCCCAGGGCGTGCGCGATCGCCTGCGTGCAGCGGCTGGAGCGGTGCGTCCCCGCCGCCGCGATCAGCAGCGGCACCTCGGCCCGCGTCTGGCCGTGATACATCAGTCCGCCGACGCTACGGGCCAGCAGCGAGCCCACCCCCTTGGCGTCGCTCTTGTCGATGGGGGCCGAGGCGACGTGCCGGCCCAGCACGCGGCCATCCTTGTCCGTCTCTTCGATGGTGATCGTGATCATCGTGTGTTCCTGGTTAGAAAGGGATTTCGTCGTCGGGGATGCCGTACGTGGTGCCGACCGGCTGGGGCAGTTGCTCGGGGAGGCCTTCATCGCCCTCGAGCCGCGGTGGCTTGTCCCCCAGCCGGTGCGCGACCACCCGCTCGAATTTCTCGCCAGCCTTCTTCTCGACCGTGATGTGCAGCGCCGGCGCGAGCGCGCCAGCCCGCGCGAGCTCGACCGCCTCCTCAGTACCGCCGGGGACCGGCTCGACCGAGCGCGCCCGCCACCACGCCTCGGCCTTGGTCCGCGCGTACCCGGTGTGGTCAAAGCAGACCCACTCGCGGAAATAGCCGTTGAAGCCGACGCGGTACTCGACCCGCATCGTGAGCGGGGCAGCCGGGTCGTTCCGCTTCATGTGGACGTGGTACGTGATCTCGCTGACGCGGTGCTGCTCGCGGGTCGTCTGGCCCGAGAGGATGCCCTCGGTGCTGGCCCGCGCCTCGTGCTTCTGCTTGTTGGGCTCGGGGAACTGGTGCCCGCACTGCGGGCACGTCTGGTAGCCCGCCGCGATGAGCGCGTGGCACTGCGGGCACTCCTTGGCCGGAGCCTCGCCTTCGCCACGGTCGTCGGCGCAGACGCGGATCGCGTCCACCGGGCCATGCCGGAGCACGTTTCCGCCGAAGTCCAGCACGAGACAGTCGGCCTTGCTCGGGTTCAGACGGAAGCCCCGCCCGACCATCTGGTAGTACAGCCCGGGCGACATGGTCGGGCGCACGAGCGCCACGCAGTCGATGTGCGGAGCGTCGAAACCGGTCGTCAGCACGTTGACGTTGCAGAGGTACTTGAGCGCCCCCGAGCGGAAGCGGTCCAGGATGGCGCTACGCACGCCCGTGGGCGTGTCGCCGGACACGAACCCGCACTCGACGCCGTGCCGGGACTTAAGCACTTCGACGATGTGCTGACCGTGGCGGATGCCCGACGAGAAGATCAGCGTGGCGGTTCGGTCCTTGGTGTGCTCGACGATCTCGGCGCATGCGCCTTCGACCAGGGTGTCCTTGTCCATGAGGTCCTCGACCTCGCTGGCGACGAACTCGCCGGCGCGGACGTGCAGGTCGTCGGTGCTCACCTTCTGGAGTCCCGCCTTGGTCCGCAGCGGGGAGAGGAAGCCCTGCACGATCAGTTCGCGGACGCCGACCTCGAAGCAGACGTGGTTGAGGATGTTGCCCGGCTCGCAGATCGGCCCCGACTTCATCCGGAACGGCGTCGCCGTGAGCCCGATCACCCGCGCCAGCGGGTTCACGACCTTGGCGTCGGCGATGAACTGGCGGTACATCCCTTCGCCGTCGGGCGGGATCAGGTGCGCCTCGTCCACGATGAGCAGGTCCACCGGCCCCAGGTCGCACGCCCGCTGGTAGATGGACTGGATGCCCGCGATCGTGACGGCGTACCCGAGGTCCTTGCGCTTGAGCCCCGCCGAGTAGATGCCCACGGGCACGTCCGGCGCGATGGTGCGGAGCTTGTCGGCCGCCTGCTCGAGCAGTTCCTTGACGTGGGCCAGGATGACGACGCGCCCATTCCACGGCCCGACCGAGTCGCGGCAGATCGTGGCGATGACGGGTGTCTTGCCACCCCCGGTCGGGATGACCACGCAGGGGTTGTCATCCCGGGTCCGCAGGTGCTCGTACACCGCGGCGATGGCTTCGGATTGGTATGGACGCAACTGCATCAGGACTCCAGATCCGAAACGAGAACTCTCACCTTGCCGCCGGGAACCGGGGTGCTCCGCACGACCCGGAGTGAGTCGATCTGACTGTCGTCCTGGTACGCGCCACCATGCTGGAGCGCGTCAAGGAGTGCCTTCAGGATGTTGTCGAGGTCTCTCCGGCGACGATCGGGCGGGTGCACGCTGAAGAACAGTGCGACGGAGCCCCCGGCGGAATCCACACCCTGATGCGCGAGCTCTTCCGCAACGCGCTGCCGGTACTCACGCCCAGCACGGCTGATCATCGTGCGGTCCCCAACGTGACGCCAGTAGTGGTTGACGCTCGGCGGGTACGACAGTTCGTACACGACTTCGATCTTCGCCTCGTCCTCGAAGTCGTCGATTACCTCTTCCACGGCGGCGTCCCTCCCGCGGGCACGCGAGCGCCCGCAGCGCCGCCGCCCCCGTTCCCGCCCTTCTTGGCGTAGCCCTTGATGACGTTGGTGAACTCGCCGTTGTCGTCGCGCTTCTTCAGCCCGACGTTGATCTCCAGCGGGATGTTGTGAAGCTCCACCGAGTCCTTCGGGGCCATGACCCCGACGGCACGGCAGATCGCGGACAGCTCGCCCCGCGCGATCTTCACCGTCATCTCGCTCTTGTTCTCCAGGTTGAGCCGCGCCCAGACCAGGCGGCCTTTGCGCTCGCCGTCGATGATCTGGAACGTGAGCTGGAGGTACTTCCCGCCGCCCGCCTTCGTCGGCTTCATTTCCGACTCGGTGATGACGGCGATGTACTTGCCCGCGGGGATCGGGTCGAGGGCGACGGAGGGGTCCACGTTGTTCGCGTCGAAATTGTTCAGGTTCGCCATGGGTCAGAGTCCTTTCAGTTGGTGGCGGCCGCGCCCTCGCTGGGCGCGGCGTCGGTGTTCTGGGTGAGTGGGGTGGTGGTGCTGCTGCCCTCGCCGCGCGAGGCCGCGACGTGCGCCGCGAAGACGCGGTAGTCGAGGGGCAGTTCCTCGGGGAGGTTCAGCCGGTTCTTGGCGACGTGCGCCGGCCGCTCGACCGTGCGGACGATGCGCTCGCCGGTGCCCACGCCGTTGTGTTTCGCCTTGTTGAACCCCTCGTCCACCTTGACGGTGAGCACCTTGTACGTGGCAAAGAGCACCTCGTCGGCCCACTCCTGCACCAGCGCCGAAGCGAGCTTGTGCAGCCGGGGCGAGTAGCGGTCGTACGGCACGGTTTCGGGGTTCTCGAACTTCTCGATCTTGGCGTGGGCGATGACGATGACCGTCATGCCACGGTCGCTGCGGAGCGCGTCGAGCGCGCCGAGCACGGTCCGCCACTTCTCGATGGCGAAGGCATACCCCTTCGCGTACCCGATCTTCTCGATGCTCGGCGCCTGCTCGTCCTCGCAGACCTCCTGCCAGATGAGCCGTTCGAGCCAGTCCAGCGAATCGATGACGACGGTCATGTACCTGTGGTCGCCCGAGTAGAGCGTCTCCAGCGCCGCCATCACGTCGCCGAGCGACCGGGCCAGCGGGAACGACTCGCACTCGATGTCGCCGAGGCCGTCCTCGGTCGGAATGAAGATCGGGGTCTCGGCCATCGCGCCGAACGTGCTCTTGCCAATGCCGTGCGTGCCGTACAACATCACGCGACGGGGCTTGGGCCTGCGGCCCTTGGTGATCTGGTGCATCAGCGTGGTCGCGGTCATGGGTTCTCCATTGGGATCGAGGTCGTGAGCGAAGATGTCTTGGACGTACTCGCCCTGGCCGAGCCGGACGAGCGGACTGCCACGGCACCGGCTCATGCGACCGGCTCGCACGGGCGATTGGCTGCGGTTGGACGCTTCGGCACCGGTCCGTCGGCCCGGGCGACGGCGAAGGTGTCGTCGCCGAACTCACGCGTGCAGAAGCCGATGAAGACACGGGCCACGGCGCATCCGATCTCGGTGCCAGCGTCCAGGACGACGACCCTCGCATCCCCATCGATCGCGTATCCGGCATCGAGCCGGACGGCCGCCTCGCCGTACAGGCATCCGACGGCAAGGATCGCCAGCAGCAGCGTCTCCTCGACGGTGTCCATATCGACGTGGGATCCAAACACGAGCCGGTACACAGACCGCCCCGTGCGGGGGTTGCCGATGCTCATGGTGTTCTCCTTGTGCCATCTACGCGAAACGCCCGCGGAGTGGCGAAGACGCTCACAGATACTCCTCGAGGCCCGCGTCGCGGAAGATCTCACGGACCTTGATGGCGACGTAGCGGAGCGTGCTGCGCGGCACCCCCAGCTCCTTGGCGGCGGGGGTCAGCGCCTCCCGCAGCATCTGCTCGCAGAGCGAGCGCTGCCGCGCGTTCAACTTGGTGAACGCGATCTCCAGGTCCACGCGGAGGTCGATCTTGCGACGCCACGCGTCGCCCGACCAGGAGGGGTCAATGGCGACATCGTCATTGGCGTCGAGCGGGCGCGGCGTGCCACGGCGCTTTTGGGCGCGCCGCTCCCGGAGGAGCGACAGGAGCCGCGTGCTGACGACCTGGTTGATGAACGCCTCGCGGTTCCCCCGCTCGGGATCGAAGCGGTCCCACACCTCCAGCAACTGAGCCATGAGCTCGCCGGCGATGTCCTCGGCGTCCGCGCGTCGGATGACGCCGCGTTCGCGGAGCTTCTTGACCTCGGTTCGGATGACGACGTTGGCAAACGCGAGATGCTTGGGGTCGATCTTCATTGGCTGGTTCTTTCAGTGCGCAGCCACAGCGCCGAGGCGCGTGGCCGCGTTGAGTGCTTGGTGGATTCAGGCGGATGACGGACGCAGTCGCCGACGGCGGCGGCGTCTCATGCGGTACAGGCGGCCGCCATGTGCGGCGTGCCTACGCAGTCAGCAGATCAGAGGTGGATGCGTTGGAGGCGCGCGGCCGGGTGCCGACGCACGCTGGTGGACGGACCGTGCCGGACTGCGAATGCTGTTCATGCATGACTTCCTCTTGTCGCTCGGCGCTATGCCGTTCGAACTGAGAGAAGCATGCTGGGGCGCGATTACCCGCCGTTGGACGGCGCGATTACCTAGTGATGAAATCTGTGAGGTGTCAGATCGTGGCGAGGCAGTAGTGGCCCCTCTCGCTTCCGTCGATCTTGATGCCTGTTACCGTCGTCTTCAGTTGGCGGCGGAGGCTGCTAACTGTCTTGGCAATCGTGTTCTTCTGAACACGCTGTCCGTCCCACACATCCTCCATCAATTTGCCCGTATCGAGGTACACACCGGGCGATCGACACAGTCGCTCGATCAGCCTGAACTCAGCGCTATTGCCGAGCTTGCAGGACCCAGACCCGTAATGAAAGGTGAAAGTACTTCGATCCGCCGTGGGCTTGTCGTAGTGGTGGGCACCGACGACCGGCGGTGCTGCGGTCGGAGCCGTGGTCGCGCCGGACGCGCCCAGCAGACCAACCGCTATGCCTGGGAGCGAGTTCGTCGCCACGCGACCGTGCAGCAGATCTTCCGCGCGATCTCGGATTGCTCCTGCTAGCGCGCCCAATATCTGCTCGGAGTGCTTGCGGTGCAGATCGAACGCGGCTTGTGCGATCGCCTTAGGGTCTTTCCCCGCGTGCCGCAGTGCCTTGGCTACCTCCGGAAATCGGGTCAGAAATGCGTGCGGCGTTCCAAGCGTACCGATTTCCTTGATGGTCCCCACGTAACGCTCGATGAGTGTGCACTCTTCCGGGTCCGTCCACGGATGGGTCATCAAGTCCGCCTGGTACATTCCCGGCGGGTCCTCATCGGCTGCCAGCCCCGCGGCCAAGGTCACCATCCGCCGATCGATGCACTGCGAACAGGTGCCACAGTGAGTGTGGGCATTGGTGCGCTCCCAGGTGTGGGCACAACTGATGGTCGTCGCGCAGAGTGAGCCAAAGCCCGATGCCTTGATCTCCCGCACGATGTCCGTCTTCGTCTTCCACAAAAAGGGATTCTCTACCGTGAACTCACGTTCGAAGATCGCGGTGAAGAGCTTCCCGAAGCCAGCGAGCGTTTGTGGATGCGTGGTGCGGCTAGCCCGTCCGCCAAGGCACTGCATGCTGAGGGGCAAGTTGAAGCTGACAACGCCGTTCTCGTAAAAGCGGATGCGAGACTTCCCCAGCATTTGGGCGACAACGGCGGCAAGCGAGGCGTACACGAACGAGCGCGCTCGCTGCGTGTACTCCTTGCCCAGTGACTTACCCTTGTTGAGTTCGACCTGAATGTGGAAAGGAGTCGGAGCCGTGCCGTTGAGCTGCTTGTTTAGCGCCTCCACGACGCGGCGCTGCGGGGCACCCACCTTTGTCGTCGGTTCATGACTGACGAGCGCCACCTTGCGCCGGCCGTCCACGATCTCCTTGACGGCCCCGCCAAATGAATCAAGCCCACCCGAGAAGAGCATGACCTCCTCGATACCACTGCTGTCAATGCCGTCTTTCCGAAAGTCGAGGTACCCATCAACGGCGGACGGCTTCTTGAGTTTGGTGAAGTTCAGTTCATAATCGTCGTCCGACAAGAAGGTCAGGACCTCGCGGAGAGGCTCCAGTACCCCCGGAGCCATCCAGAAGTCCGGATTGCGGACGGGGATCTCCAACCACAGGTGGCGTCGCCACTTCAGGCCGTACTCGAACTCAGCCTTCCCTCCGCGGCGGACCGCCTGGTCCGCCGCGTAGATGAAGGCGGCGATCTCCAAGAGGTCTGTATGCACGTCAGAGAGATTGGCCGTCATGGATGACGTCAGGTCGTGCAAGCGCAGATGCACATCATGCACCCCGTTCCCGAGAACGAGATTGACAGGTGCGATCGACTTCCACGCCCCACCGCGGGAGGAGAGCTTCGCGCCGCCGCACAGGATGACGTGCTTAGCCGACATCCCGCGCACCTCGAACCTCGAGTTCGGCTCTCAGCTTGACGAGCGCGTATGCGGCGAAGCTCCGTGCCGATTGCTTGGAGATGCCGGTCTCGTACTTCGACTTGGAGAACCAGCCACCTGCGTAGTCCCGGACGATCAGCGCGGCCTGCCGGGTGTGGACGGCCAGACGCTCAAGAAATGCCGTGTGCTCTGTCGGGTCGTTGAATCGCTGGTTGGGCCCAACATGCTGCGAGAGCTCGCGACTGAGGTGATACGTGAGGTACCGCTGCATGAGCCGCGCAAAAAAGTCATGGGACAGCGACGCAAACCCCTCTCGGGTCGAAAGGTCGCGCACCGCGCTTTGCACGGGCGCTGAATCGGTCTGCCACAGGTTCTCGGAGGCGGGGCCGGTCAGCGCTGAGAGCGACTCGACCGCCGCGAGCTGCGCCATTTCACCGATGTCGGTACGAGATCGCGTGTTGCGAAGGTGCCGGTCAATCGCATCGCTCAAGGCCCCAGCGAGGTCGTAAACGTTTGCGTCGGTCGGGACGTCTAATCCGAGTTCCTTGAGCCGGGAGACGAAGTTCGCCTCATCCCGTGCCGCGATGGTCACGTGCGCGAGCAAGTAGACTGCATGGGCAAGTCCTTCATCTCCCTTGGCCAGTTCAAGACCGTGTTCGGCGGCTTGCAGTGTGGACTGGGCTACCCCGGCGACGGGCGCGCCTTCCGCGACGAGTGCCACAACCTCGCGCCACGGCGCGGTGTCGGGTGTTCGGCTGCCTCTTTGGTGGCCCATAGCGCCGGCGCTGCCGCCCGGCGACGGTTACGCGCCGGCCATCCGGGCGTTGGGAGCCGTATCGTGTTCATCGGCACGCTTGCCAGCGCTCTTCACCCTGGCCGGATAACGATGATGAGGTTCTGGCCGGGACGACGCGCTGCACTTATTGCACATGCGACTCACGAGCGATAGACTCGGTGGTCCGAGAAGTGCAACATGCCCGCAAAGCCATCATCTCGTCGCGCAACACAGAGCGGCTCGGTGTCCCCAACCAAGCGCGAGCGCCGGCTCGCCGCAGAGGCCTCCCGGCTACTGCCGCGCACCTGGGGAAGTCTGAACCTGCGGATGCCGGGAGCAAGGGGCACTTCGGTCGAGCTGCCTGCCGTCGCCGTCCGGCTCCTGCGTAACGTGCTATCGAGTCTGGCAAATGGAGACGCGGTTACCGTTGTGCCGACTCCCGCTGAGCTGACAACCCATCAGGCGGCGGCGATTCTTGGCGTCTCGCGTCCGTTCCTCATCAAGGCGCTCGACGCTGGGCACTTGAAGGTGCGAATGGTCGGCACCCACCGCCGCATCGCGCTAGCGGACCTCATCGCGTACCGCGACGCAATGGTCGAGCGTCGCCACGCCGCGCTCGACGAAGTGACAGCGCAGGCGCAGGAACTGGGCATGGGCTACTGAGCCGCGACCACGCCTCCCGCTGCCGCCCCCAATCGGCCTCCGCCGCGACGACTCGCACATCCCGCTCCGACACCGCTTCCCGCTCCCCCGCCACCCGGGGCAGGAACAGAATCGCCTCCTGGATGTCCGGCGCGAGGTTCAGCATGTTCACGATCTGGCTCACCCGAGCGCGAGTCACCTGCCCGAGCTCAGCGATCTCGGCGAAGTCGGCCATCTCGCCGCTGCGCACCAGGTCCTCGAAGCGAATCGCCAGCGCCATCAGCCGCGAGATGCGCGGAACGCGGCCCTCGGCCACGGTCGGCGGCGTAGCGCGTTCGCCCGCGTGCATCACGCGCGCGCCGCATTGGCCCGTGGTGATATGAACCTTGAAGTCGAGCGTGATGCCGTCGCTCATGCCTCCTCCTCCTCGTGCCCTCGCTGGCCGATCGACCGAAGGCCCAGCGGATGGAACGTGATCGAGACCGACCCCTTCGTGGCGTCGTAATCCACGCGCTGGACGAGCATCCGCATCAGCCGGGCCTGTTCCTTGGGCGTGAGGCGGGACCAGATGCCGTCGAACTCACCGAGCGCGGCGTCCACATCGGCCTTCGTGATCTCCCCCGCGCTCGTTTCGGCGATCTTCTGGTTCAACGCCGCGGCCTGCTCCTCGCATGCCCGCACCTTCTCGTGCAGGTCGGCCAGCCGCGATGCCGCGTGGGCGTCGCTGGCCGCGTCGCGGGCGACGCGGGCCAGGTCTGCCTGGAGCCGGGCCATCTCGCGCTCGACCGCGCTCAGTTCGCCCTCCGCCGCCGTGCGCTGCGCAGTCAACTGCTCGCGGCACTTTGCCAGCGTCAGGGAGAGGAGCGCCGGGTCCCTTCCGATGCTCCGGATCTGCTCGACCACGAACTTCTCGATCTGCTCGGCGGGCAGCGACCGGCACGGGCACGAATCCCACCCCTGCTTCTGTGCCTTGTAGCAGACGTAGTAGCGGTACACCCGCGTCCCGTTCTTGTTGGTCATCGTGTGACCCATCGAGAGCCCGCACGGGCCGCAGTGGATGAGCCCCTTGAGGAGCGCGCCGAACTTGTTCCTCGCCACCATCCCACCGTCGCGGCCGTTGTGCCGGAGCATCTCGTTGACCTTGGCCCACAAGGCGTCATCCACGATCGCCTCGTGCTCGCCCGCGAACGTCTCGGCCTTGTACCGCACGCGCCCCCGGTACAGGATGTTCGTCAAGACCTTAAGCACGGCGGGCTTGTCCCACTCGCGCCCGCCGTACGCCGCGCCCTTGGGCGTGCGAACGGCCTTGGTCCGCAGGCCGCGACCGTTGAGCTCGCGGGCAATGTCCAGGAGCGACCGCTTCGAACGGTACAGCCCGAAGATCTCGCGCACGAGTCCGGCTTCGTCCGGATTCACCACCAGCTTCTTCGTCACCGGGTCCACGTCGTACCCGATCACCGAGCGCCCACCCGACCACTTACCCTTGCGCCGCGCCGCCGCGATCTTGTCTCGCGTCCGCTCGGAGATGATCTCCCGCTCGAACTGCGCGAACGAGAGCAGGATGTTCAGCGTGAGCCGCCCCATCGACTGCGTTGTGTTGAACTGCTGGGTGACGGAGACGAACGACACCTTCTTCCGCTCGAAGATCTCCATCATCCGGGCGAAGTCGATCAGCGACCGGCTCAGCCGGTCCACCTTGTAGACGACGATGCAGTCGACCTTCCCTGCTTCGATGTCGGCCATGAGACGCTTGAGCGCCGGCCGATCCATGTTGCCGCCGGTGAACCCGCCGTCGTCGTACCGATCCTGGAGGCAGACCCATCCCTCGTTCTTCTGGCTGGCGATGTACGCCTCGCCGCTCTCGCGTTGGGCGTCGAGCGAGTTGAACTCCTGCTCCAGCCCCTCCTCGGTACTCTTGCGGGTGTAGATCGCGCAGCGGATCTGGGCCGGCGACTTGGACTCGGGTCGTCTCTTCATGCGCGGGCCTCCGCCTTCCGCTCCCCGCGAGCCGACGGCAGGCGGAAGAAGCTCACCCCGTTCCAGTGCGCCCCAGTGATCTTCTGTGCGATCGCCGTGAGCGACCGGTAGACCTCGCCCTCGTACTCAAACCCCCGGGGCAGCACCCGCACCACGATCGCCCGTCCCTTGTACTCGCGGCGGATCACGGCCCCGGGTTTCGGGAACGTATCGGGGCGGCCCGCGTCGAACGCCGCCGCGACCGTTCGTCCAGTGCCGTTCGCAGCCGCGTCGGCGGCACGCGGGGCGCTCAATCGGATCTCCGCGTCGTCGGCCAGTTCGAGCGCCCGCCTTCGTGCCCGCTCCGACAACCCGCCCTCGCGGAGCGCCTGCATCCGCCAAACGATTCGCTTGATCAGGTACTGCTTGTGGTTCGTCCGTGTGGGCTCGCCGAAGACTTCGGCGTAGCGCTTCTTCAACTCGGGGACGGTGAGTCGGCTCAGGGCCTTCACCGTCGCGGGAATGTCATCGGGCGTGTGGTTCATCGGGACTCTCCGGTTTGCAAGGCGTCAACCAAGCGGACGATCAAGGCGGACCGGTCCCGAGGGTTCAAGTCCATCTTCCTCGCTTTCTGACGGGGCCGAGATGTCGCCCGAGTCGCCCATGCGGCGGGCATCCTCGCGCTGGCGACGGATGCCATCCGCCAGAATCTGGGCAATGGTGTGCAGCCGCTTGATCGGGGTCAGCAGCGCGAGGTCATCGCGCTCGGCCCCCTCGTCGAGGTCGATGGTCATGCGTGCGTCCGTGCGCGAGCCCGGTGGGGCCAGCGATGGTCAGTCGTGCCGGCCCGCTACCGGAGGGCCGTTAACCACCATCTACGCGAACTGCGCACATTGTGGCGAAAGAGACGATCGAAATGAGCACGGGCGCACGTTCGGAGTTGGTGGCCCGTCAGGGAACGGTCCTGGTGAGTGAGGGACCGATGGGGCACAGGACAATGACATGGCCGCTGCTGGGCCGGGCCACTCCCCTTGCAGCCGATACAATGCTGTTCCTGGTCACGACGGCTGTGTGCCGGACGTTTCGCTCTACAGGCCCGAGCACAGGGAGTCCCGATGCCTCTCGTCAATCCTAATCTTTGGAGTCGGGCAGCGACATTGCTCGTTGCTTGGTTCTGCGCCATCAACACGTCCCACCCGGTCCGCGCCGACGGGGGGTGGATCACGTTCGAGGCACCAGCTGTCCCGGCGGGGTTTGAATCGTCGCCGAACTCGACGCTCTCGATCAGCGACGCCCGGTTCATCGACGGTCAGCGATCGCTGCGATGGTCGTGGGAGGGCGGCCCGGCGTGGGTGACGTTGCACCGTCCGATCTCGTACCAGCCGGGGCGAAAGAAGCTCTTCGGACAAGACGCCGGTGAGACGTTCGCCCCGTGGGTCTACGCGAAGCAACCCCTCGACGGCGTTCTCCGCTTTTCGTTCGGGCGGCGCGGGCAGGCGGGGTCCGACTGCCACTTCGACTTCGGCCTTGCGTTCACCGGCTGGCGGACCGCTTGGATCATGTACGAGCGCGACATGCAGGGACGGCCGGTACCCGGTATGGACGCGATCCGCATCGAGACGCCGCCGGGCGTGGAGAGCGGCGAGTTGTACCTGGATTCGATCGTGATCGACGAGATCGTGGACGCGCGGCACCACTACCCCGACCGGCAGATTCCGTTCGTGAACCCCGCCGCGCTGGACTCGCATTGGCTGCCGCGGCTCTCGCTGCTCGAACGCAAGCCCGGCTCCGCAGCCGCTGCCGCCAGTGCGGAAGAAACCAATGCGGTGAGCGTGGTGATAGAGCGCGTCCGAGACCTGTACCTCGCTGACAAACGCGATGTGTCGCCTACCCCGGTGGACGCGCTCATGGAGCAGTTCGCCGCGTACGGCATTCAGGATGGTCCGGACGGACTGCGCGGACGACACCTCTCCTTCATCGCGCGGCAGGTCGTCATCTACCCCGCGGCCGCACGCGAGGAACTGGCAAATCAGTTCATCTCGCTGCGGGAGTACCAGGGCCTCATGCTCCGCATCGCGCGGGCGTACCACGCCGGCGATGTGGCGGCGGACGACCGCCAGCGCCTCGCCGACGCCTTCGTGCTGATGTCACGGCACTTCCTCGATCAAGGGTGGGCCGAAGGGTCAACCCTCGGGACGGTTCATCATCTCGGCTACGAGTTCCGGGAGGTCGCGCCCGCCGCGCTGCTGATGCGCGATGTGCTCGCCCGGCACGGGCTGCTCGACCCGATGGCCCGGGCGGTCGCGTGGTACTTCAACACCAACGCGGTCTTCACGCCCGACGGCATCACGTCCAACATGGACTACTACAACACGCTGGCGAGGGGGCACCTCACCTCGATTCTCCTGCTGCCCGACGGCCCGGCCAAGGTTGCGACACTTCGGCAGTATGAGCGGACGCTCAGCCGGATCATGGCCCAAGAGACGCCCGGCACCGAGAACGGTTTCAAGTCCGATGGCACCGCGTTCCACCACCAAGGGCACTATCCCGCCTATGCCGTCGGTGCCTTTGACAACGGGTCGAGCGTGATCCACGCGCTTTCGGGCACGCCGTTCGGGCTGTCCCGCGAAGCGAGGAAAAATGTCCGCCGGGCACTGATGACCATGCGGCTCTACGCCAACCCGGACTGGGCGATCGGCTTCGCCGGCCGCCACCCGCTCCCGACCAACGATCCGCAGAACGCCGGGCTTTCCAGGCTTAAGGACGCGTTCGTGCATCTCGCCTTCTCTGGCGACCCGGATTCCGGCAGCCCGATCGATGAGGCCGTGCTCGCCGCCGCGCTCCGCATCTGGCCGGAGCTCAAGTCCGATCCGCGGGTCGTCGCAACCCGCGTGACCGCCGAGGCGATCCCGCAGGGCCACTGGACGCTCAACTACGCCGCGGCGGGCATCCACCGCAACGGCGAGAGGACCGTCACGCTGAAGGGGTACAACGAGAACGTCTGGTCGAGCGAGATCTACACGAACGACAACCGTTTCGGCCGCTACCAGAGCAACGGCAGCATCGCGATCCTGAGCGAGGGCGGCAACCGCGCCAGCGGCTTTGTTCAGGATGGCTGGGACTGGAACCACATCCCGGGTGCGACAGGCGTCGCGCTGCCCCTCGACCAACTCGAAGCGCCCGGCGACGGTTCGCTCATGATGAAGTCGCGGCGGGCGTTCTCGGGCAGCAGCAACCTCGGCGGAAAGCTGGGCGTCTTCGCCATCGATCTGTTCGACCACCGGCTCCCCGGCTCGAAGGGCCTTACAGCGCTCAAGTCCGCGTTCTGCTTCGGTCCGAGGATCATCTGCCTGGGCACCGGCATCGCCTCGCCCAACCAAGAGCATCCCACGCACACGACGCTGTTCCAGTCCTCGCTTCGCGCTCCCAATGACCCGATCTGGTGCGACGCTGTGGAACCGCTTACGCAGCTGCCGTTCACCCGGCATATGACGCAGGATAACTCCTCCGTGCTCGTCGATCCTTACGGCAACGGCTACTACGTCCCGAAAGGACAGTCCCTCGTCGTCAACCGCCTGCGTCAGCACTCCAGAAACGACAAGACCGAGGAACCGACCGAGGGCGACTTCGCCTCGGCTTGGCTGGATCATGGCAGAGCACCGACGGATGGACGCTACGAGTGCGCCATCGTGCTGGGGGCCGACATCGAGCGGATGCTCCGCTTTCGAGAGCATGTCGAGTCGGAACAGCCGTCATACCGCGTCCTGCGCCAGGACGACCGGGTTCATGCGGTGTGGGACCGGGAGACCAACGCGACGGGAATCGTCTGCTTCGGGCCAGCGACGGACCTCGCAATGGACACCTGCCCGGTGCGGCTGGTTTCGCGGCCCGCGCTGGTCATGACCCAGCCGCAGTCTGACGGCACGCTCCTGATAAGCGTCTGCGACCCCGCTCTCCACCTGGATAGAGGGAAGAGCCGCATGATGGACATCGATGTGAAGCTCGCGGGCTCGTGGTCGGCGCAAGCGGGCGACGCGGTAAAGGGCAGGGCCGAGAGCGATAGCACGATTCTCCAAGTCCGCGTCGTGGAGGCGCGTCCCGTACAAATAGTGCTGAAACCTGGCGCGGCGCGGAAGTGACTTTGCCACATGGCCTTTACGCTGATGGCGTCGCCCGCCGGTTGTGAGCTGTTGCGCACCTGCCGATGCCTGATCGGAACCCCGCGTCAAATCGGCGGGTGCGCTAACCGAGAGGGTCAGAGAGTTTGAGAGGTTCGGCCGAGAGGGCGACGCGAACGCCCGCCGTTCTCGTCGCAGCCTGATCGGGCCGCCGCAAACGGAGAGCGCGGCGGCCAACCCCGACCCGCGTTTGGCCCCGGAATCTCCGACGCTTCCGCCACCCCGCCCGGAAGCCTTAAACCGCCCGGGCCGTAAAGCAAAACCGGCCCGCTTTCGCGGGCCGGTCAGAAGCTCCGTATCCACAACCTTGGCGAACCAATTCTCGCAGTGAATGGACGCCAATTGTCGGAAAATGGTCGGTTGACGCGCGACCCGATAGGGCGTTCGGACGACCTCAGACAGAGCTCAAGCGGTATACACTCTCCGACCGACATACCACAACCAGATGCCCATTGCTCTCGTCAAACTCGTCGCCATACTCCTGCTCGCCGTGCAGGGATTGATCGCGTTGGCACCTGGACGCGTGCTGTGCATCCCGGTTCGAGACTGCGAAATCCACGAATCGGAGGTTCTTGCGGCGTACGACCGGTTCGAATCCCACGGCAGCCTCACTGCTTCGGGGGCACAACATGTTCTTGGTCAGGAGCATGGCTCCTTCGCTACCGCATTTCATCCTGAAGACGAGTGCGGTTGCCATCTGCATATACCGATTCCAAGCGATGAACAGGCCCCGAGCAATCCAAAGGATGGCGGCCCTGATCAGCGAAAGCTTTTCCTCCCCTTGGTAGTCGCCGTCGTTTTGGCTTGGGATTTCGATACCCCGCTCCCGGTAGCACAGCGATTCGAGCCGCCGGACTTCAGCACCTCTGCGCAGGTGCTCGCGTTGAAGACCACTCGAATCATCATCTAGCGCCGACGATTCCGCCCACCTCCCGAGGGAACAACCGTTCCGAGCGGAGGGCGATGTCGTTTTGCTTGCTGCGAGCCCTCTGGCTCAGACAGCGGTTCTTGGCGCTGCTTCCCCTCGCAACCAGGTTCGGATTGCATTCAGCGGATCTCGTCGCCACTTGGCGTCTCGGGTTCGCCGGTGTGACTAAGCATCCACCCGTTCGGAGCTCCACATGCGTCGATCGTTCAAATGCAGTACCCTCGGCAGGTCTCGACTGCGGCTTGCGAGCCTGTCAATGGCCGGGCTGATTGCCTTGGTCGCCGGCGGCTGCCAGTCCTATGAGCGTCGTCCGTTGGACGTGACGGGCCACCACGCCGCGTTCCTCGCGCGTACGCCCGAAAGCCCCGAGGTAAAGGCGTTTGCCGAAAGCCTGGCCGCGCGATCGCCGGACATCTCGGGGTTCGATCCCGCCGACGGCGTCACGTGCGCCGAAGCGGAGGTTATCGCACTGGTCTTCAACGCCGATCTGCGGCTCGCGCGTCTGCGGGCTGGCGTCACTCGTGCGACGGCAGAAAACGCCGGGCTTTGGGAAGACCCGACGATCGGCGTTGACCTGACGCGCATCGTCCAAAGCACGCCCGAGCCGTGGAAGGTGTTCACCAGCGTGGGTATTACGATCCCGATTTCGGGACGTCTGGAGATCGAGAAGCAACGCACGGGGGTGGAACACGCGGCGGAGCTGGCGCGAGTCGCCCAGCGCGAGTGGTCCGTGCGGATGTCGATCCGCCGGGCCTGGAGCGAGTGGTCAGCGCTCGATGCGCAGCTCGCGGCGACGCGCGAGTTCCTGGGCCGTGTCGATCAGATTCTCGCGGTCGTCGACAAGATGGAGCAGGCGGGCGAGATGGCAAGGACCGAGGCGAGGCTCTTCCGCATCGAGAAGGCGACCAAGGCTGCGGAACTCGCGGTACTTGAGTCGCGGGCTCAGGAAGCCAACCTGCGCCTCCGACAACTGATGGGGATGTCGCCCGACGCTCCGCTCCAGTTCCAGGCCAGCGGCGTCGGTCCGGCGCGGGCGAGCGATTCTCGAAGCACGGACGCGTCGGAACTGGGGCGTCGGAGCCCGGCGATGCTTGTCGTGGCGGCGGAATACGAGGCCGCCGAGAAGGCGCTCGAACTCGAGGTTCGCAAGCAGTATCCGGACTTGCATATCGGCCCCGGCTATGGTCGCGAGGATGGACAGGACCAGGTGCTGCTCGGGCTCTCGATCCCGATCCCGATTCTGAATGCCAACAGGCAAGGGATCGCCGAGGCGCGTGCCCGTAGGGAGGTGGCGCAAGCTGGAGCAGAAACGACGCTGGAGCAGACCATTGCCGCTGTGCGGGCAGCGGAGGTCAGGCTCGCGGCGGCGGCGCGACGGCGTCAGACCCTCGAAACCGAGATCGTCCCGCTGGTCGATGCCCAGTACAGCGACGCGAGGCAAGTGGCCAGGCTCGGCGAGGTCAACACGCTCGTGCTCCTGGAGAGCCTGACACGCCAGCAAGAGGCCAAGGTCGGACTTGTCGAGGCGGCACGCGACGAGGCGATCGCCGCCGTCGATCTCGACGAGCTGATCGGGCTAGCACCGTCCTCCGGCCCGGCCGAGATGGGCTCGATCAACCCCACAACCAATCTCCCCACCGCACCCACGACGACTGGCGGCGCCCGCCGCTGATCACACGAGTGACCGGGTTACCCATGAAGACCACATGCTCACTCACACTGCTCGCGGCGACGCATGCCCTCGCGGCCGCCTTGGGAACCTAATTCTGGCGTGCCGAAACACGCCCGCTGCCGCGCTGGACGATTGCATGCCCACGACCACGACCATCATCCGCGTTGACCAGCTCGACTGCTCCGCCGAGGAGCAAGTGCTGCGCAAGGCCGTGGGCTCTCTGGCCGGGGTCGCGTCGGTCGAGTGCAACGTGGTCACGCGGACGATGACGGTGACTCACGACGCGGCGGCGACGACGCCCGAGCAACTCGCCAAGAGGGTCCGCTCGGTGGGAATGACACCGACGGTGGTTTCGCCCGGGAGTGGGAAGCTCGCGCACGCGGGGGCCGCCGTGGGGCCGGGGGGCGCAGGGGTAGTCACGCCCGGCGACGCCTGCGGAGGCGTCGCGTGCGTGGACGAGTCACCCGACGCCGAACCCTCCGGGCCGCCGCGGCCGTGGTGGCGGAAGTATGGCCCGTTCGTGCTCGCGGGGGTGCTCGCGGCGGGGGCGGAGACGCTCTACTTCGCGGGCGTCAGGGAGACCTCGCCTGTCGTCATAGCGATGTCCGTGGCGTCGATCCTGCTCGGCGGGCTGCCGACGCTCAGGAAGGGCTGGGTGGCGCTTCGGACCTTCACGCTCAACATCAACTTCCTCATGACCGTGGCGATCGTCGGCGGGGCGTTCATCGGCGCGTGGCCGGAGATCGCGCTGGTGACGTTCCTGTTCGCGCTCGCCGAACTGATCGAGGCGAAGGCCCTCGACCGCGCCCGCAACGCCGTCAAGGGCCTGATGGCAATGGCCCCCGACGAGGCGAGCGTGAAGCAGCCGGACGGATCGTGGAAGGTGACGCCCGCGCGGGAAGTTCCCGTCGGCGCGGTGGTGCAGGTGAAGCCTGGCGAGCGGCTGGGGGGCGGCGGCGGGGGGGGGGGGGGGGGGGGGGGGGGGGAGCAGGGCCCCCCCCCCCCCCCCCCGGCGGCCCCGGGCGGGGGGGGGGG
>DDSG01000082.1:0-302 GCA_002343325.1 Phycisphaerales bacterium UBA2396
GGGGGGGGGGGTGGGGGAGGCGAGGAAGGGGCCGAACCCCGCGGCCCCCCCGCCCCCCCCGACTCAATCCACGCCGCTAGAGAGACGATCCCCGTCGCCATGACCAGCGAGAAGTACGCCGGGTGAAGGCCCGCCGCGGCGCGGTCGATGGGGCCCGACGCGGCCGTGGTTGCGCCCGCGAAGGGTACGGGCGCAGGTTTGCCACTTATCACGGGCGCTCCAGCAGGTAAAGGTATCGCAGCAGCCCGAGGTTCAGCAGCAGGCAAACGATGCTCGCCCCCAGCGCCGGCCACACCACCGCG
>DDSG01000082.1:599-9119 GCA_002343325.1 Phycisphaerales bacterium UBA2396
GCTCTTCCGATCTCGTCACGATGGCCGTGCGGTTCTGCTCGGCGAGGCGCGAACGTGCGATGCCGGAGCGCGGCGGGCTCGGGGGGGACGGTGCGGACACACCACCCGGCGCGTTTGCCGAGGCCGATGGGTTGGGGCGCGGTGGGGTCATGCCGTGCGCTCCTCCACGCCCGTGGCGTAGACCTTGCCGTCGCGCACCTCGAGGACGATCCGCGACAAGGGCCGACGCGGCGGCCCAGCCAGCGGGCGGCCCGTCGCCAGATCGAACGATCCGTGGTGGCACGGGCAGCGCAGACACCCCGAGGGCACGTCCGGCGTTACCGGGCACGACAAGTGCGAGCACTTGTTGCTGTACGCGAGGAACTCGCGCTCACCCGCGCGAACCAAGAGGCACGAATCGTGCTCGCCGGGGTAGAAGAACAGCGCGGCCTGCCCGACGGCGATCTCATCGACGCGGGCGATGGCCTTCGGTCCCGCGTTGCCTCCTTCGCCCCGCAGCGTCTTGAGCGCGATCCACCCCTGGCCCGCGACGAACGACGCGCTGATCAGCACCATGAACTTCGTAAAGTCGCGCCGGGCCACGAAGTTGTCCTGCTGCGTGTCGATGGGGAAGTCCTGCCGCCACTTGGGCTGGGCGTCGCTCGGACGGCCGTTGGGCGTGTGGACACGGATGGGTGTAGGGTCTGCCATAGGGAACTCCGATCAGGTGCGGCGAGTGGCCGCGTTCACCTCGCGCCATTGAGCACGCCCAGCGAGACCGAGCGCGGTGGGGCGTGCTCCTCCATCGCCGCCGTTACGTCGATGTGCTCGGGCCGTTGGCCCGCCACGCTCTTAGGCCCCATCATCTTCACCTTGGTCGTGATCGTCTGGTTACCGAACTGGAAGCGATCGATCGGGGCCGCTTGCGGCCGCAGGGCCTCGATCTCCTCGCGCGTCCCGAAGAACAGCGCCTGGCTCGGGCACACGCTCGCGCACATGGGCTTGAGGCCCACCGACGAGCGGTCGTAGCACATGTCGCACTTCATCATCAGCTCGAACTCGACCTGCATCTTGGGTACCCCGAACGGGCACGCTAGCACGCAGTTGTTGCACGCGATGCAGCGCGGCTTGCGGGCCGACTGCACCACGCCGTCGGCGCTCCGCTTGATCGCGTCGGCGGGGCAGACCTCCGCGCACGTGGGCGAGTCGCAGTGCATGCAGATGACGGGGATGGTCTGCGTCGAGCGGGCCCGGTCCACCGTCTCCAGGTGGATCATCGACACGCCCTTGTGGGTGTCGCACTCGGTGCACGCCTGCACGCACGCCTGGCACCCGATGCAACGGGAGGCGTCGATGTAGAAGTTGAGGTGGCTGGGGACACTCATGGCGACTCCGATAGGTTCATCCCTGCTGTGGCTCCAGGCGTCCGGCCCACTCGGGCGGCCCATCGGCTTTGCGCACGCGGGCCGCGCACACCTTGTACTCAGGGATCTTTGAGATCGGGTCCTGGGCAGAAATAGTGAGTTGGTTCGCGCTCTTGCGCCCGGGCCAGTGGTAGGGGATGAAAATGGTGTCGGGGCGGATCGTGGTCACGACCATGGCGCGGAGCGTGCAGTCGCCGCGGCGGGACTCGGCCGTCACCCAATCGCCGTCCTTGATTCCCATCGTCTCGGCGAGGCGCGGGTGCATCTCGATCCGCGGCTCGGGGTACTGGTCCACCAAAGGGCCGATGCGGCGCGTCTGCGTGCCCGAGAGGAACTGGCTGACCACGCGCCCGGTGGTGAGCATGAGCGGGTAGTCGGCATCCGTCACTTCCGCCGGGGGCGAGTACGGGGCGACATTGAAGCGGGCCTTGCCGTCGGGAAAGTAGTACGGGCCCGCGCCCTTGGCGACGGGGTTCCACGAGTTCGGCTCGAACAGGCGCGGCGTGCCGGGGTGGTCGATGGGCTTGCCGTCGGGTGATTCGGAATAGCACGGCCAGCAGACGCCGTACTGCCGCTCGATCTTCTCATAAGTGATGCCGGAGTAGTCCGCAACGCCGCCCTTGCTGGCGGTGCGGAGTTCGTCGAAGATCGCGCGGGGCGAGTCGAACGTGAAGCCGGTGGGGCGCTCCAGCGCGGCGGCGATGTCCTGCACGATCTTCCAGTCCTGCCTCGCGTCGCCGGGGCATTCCACCGCCTTGTTGATCTTGATGACCTTCCCCTCGATCTGCGTGACCACACCCTCGTCCTCTTCCTGGAGAGAGCCCGGGAGCACGATGTCCGCGTGCCGTGCCGTCTCGTTCATGAAGAAGTCGATGGCGACGTAGAACTCGAGCTTGGCCAGGGCGCGGGCGATGAAGTTGTTGTCCGGGAGCGAGACCATCGGGTTGAAGCAGAGCGAGATCAGACCCTTGATCTCGCCCGCGTCAATCTTGCGGAACATCTCGTAGCAATCGACGCCCGGGCCTGGCATGTCCGGCTCGGCGATGCCCCAGACCTTGGCGATGTGGGCGCGGTGCTCGGGGTTGGAGATGTCGCGCCAACCGGGCAACTGGTCGCACTTCTGCCCGTGCTCGCGTCCACCCTGGCCGTTGGCTTGGCCGGTGATGGTGCCGTAGCCGCACCCCTCGCGCCCGATGCGCCCGGAGGCCAGCACGATGTTGATGGCGCCCAGCACGTTCTGCACGCCGTGGGAGTGGTGCTCGATGCCGCGGGCGTGCATGAGGAAGCTGGTCTTGGCTGTGCCCCACCATTCCGCGGCTTGGCGGATGAGCCGCTCGGGGATGCCGGTCACGTCGGCGGTCTTGGCGGGCGTCCAGTCGTGGACGTGCTCGGCGACCTTGTCGAAGCCGACCGTGAACTGCTCGATGAAGGGCCGGTCGATCCACCCCTTCTCGATCATCAGGTGCAGCACGCCGTTGAAGAGCGCGATGTCGCGCCCGGGCTTGATCGGCAGGAACAGGTCGCAGGTGCGTGCCAGCGGCGTGATGCGCGGATCGACGACGATGATCTTGGCTCCATTGTCGCGGGCCTGCCAGACGTACTCGGTGGTGATCGGGGCGCACTCGGCGACGTTGGCCCCGCTGATCCACACGATCTCGGACTTGGGGATGTCACTCCACGGGTTCGCGGCCCGGTCGACGCCGAAAGCCTTCTTGTTCCCGGCGCCAGCGCTCACCATGCACAGGCGGCCGTTGTAGTCGATGTAGGGCGTCCTGAGGCAGACCCGGGCGAACTTGCCCATGAGGTAGGCCTTCTCCGTGGTTAGCGAGGCGCCGCTGAGCACGCCGATCGAGGCGTTACCGTGGACCCTCTGGATGCGGGCGATCTCGGCGCCGACGCTCGCGATGGCCTCCGAATAGCCCATTGGGCTGAAGCCCTCGGGTACGCTCGCGTCGCGCTTGAACGCCGTGGTGAGGCGATCGGGGTGCGCCCCTTGCAGGTAGCGCTTGACGCCCTTGGGGCAGAGCATGCCGCGGTTGAACGGGAAGTCGTACCACGGCTCGAAGCCGGTGACGACGTTGTCCTTGACCTTGAGCTGGATGCCGCACTGCTGGCCGCAGAAGCAGCAGTGGGTCTTGACGAGCTTGTCGGGCTCGGCGTCGGTGGCGAGTCGCGCGGGGCTCGAGCGGTTGACGTGCGGCCCGAAGCGGTCGAGCACGGGCAGCAGGTTGGCGGGAGGGGTAGTCATGCGGGGCTTTCCGGTCGGTCAGGTGCGCGGGGCGGGGGCGGACTCGAGCATGGCCGCGACATCCACGATCCCAGGTCGATCGGTGACTTCGCGGCCGCGCCCGGCCTGCCAGAGGCGGCCCTGCGCCAGGGCCATGCTCAGGCGGCGGCAGCGGGGGCAGACGTGCTGGTAGTGGCCGGGCTTGGCGTCGGGGTCGTCCGGCAGGTCGTAGGAATACCCCAGCGCACGTTCGATCCTGATGAGGTCGTCAACGTGCATCTTCGAGGCGAATGGCTGGGCGCAGCAGCGGCAGAGGGCCTGCTCGCCGGCCTTGCCCGCGTCCTTGTAGAACGCCACGCCGAGCTGCGCGGGGCGCTGGAAGATGTGGAAGAACTTGCCGAAGGGGAGCCAGAGGAGCGTGAAGATGACGCACGCGGCGTGGACGATGGCGAGGAAGTCGTAGGCGTAGCCGCGCATCCACGTGTAGCTGGCTGTGAGCATCAGCCCGGTGATGCTCACCGCAAAGAGCAGGATGAGCGGGAGGATGTCCTCGCCGAACTGTTGCACGGCCTCGGCGCCGTGGTCGCGCATGCGTCGGCGCATGGCGATCATCACGCCGGGGATGACCAGGAACGCGGCCCACACAAGGCCGTGGAAGATCAATCCTCCGAGCACGCTCCCAATCCGGAAACTGAACGTGGGAAAACCAAAGACGTAGACGCGGTATCGCTCGAAGTCGTCGGCGGGCGTCTGGAAGTGGATCCACCCGAACACCAGCGGGAAGGTGATCGCCGCCGCAAGCAGGCAGCCCCACATGATGAGCCAGTGGGCGGCCCAGCGGGTTCGACTGCGTCGGAAGATGAAATTGTTGAGCGCGAAGACACCGACGACGCGCTTCGGCCAGGCGGCAAGGTTGCTGAGCAGCCGGTCGCGAGAGAAAAACACCTGCCAACCCCGCCGCCAGTAGAGTGCCGTCGGCGGGCGCTGCAGCCACATTGAGTAGCGGTACGTGATCCCAAACACTGCGAAGAGCGTGGCGAATGTGTAGCCAACGAGCGCGGCGTCAAAGTGGGCGAGATTGCGCGAACCGATGGCGATCAGGGCCGCCACGAAGAGTGTGGCCGCAACTCCTTGTGCACCTGCCCTGACTGTCTCTCGATTCAAGGATGGCATCGTCACCTCGCATACTGATTGGCGTCAAGCCGATAGCCACGGTTGCGAGAGTGTAAGCCGGACGGTGCGGACGGGCGGCTCGTTTGGTCGGAAGCCGTGGGGAGATCAGGGATGGATCGGTTTCGCCCACCGCCCGACAGTCGAGTGCGCCTCCCTCGACGATCGGCGACTTCACCCGTCGTCACCCAATACCGATCGTTCGGTAGACTCGCACGACTGGGGGCTCTTGGAGCAGACCGCGCCATTCCGCGAGCAGGGCCTTCATTTGCTCAACCTCGGCGATGCGGCGCTGGTCGAACGCGAAAGCAGCCTCATCGACGTACTCAACACGCTCGATGTACCGGCCGGGTCGTTGATCGTCCCGAAGGAGCGTGACGCGAATGCCGCCCGGCTGCTCGTAGAACGGAACGGCTCGGCGTAAGAACGCCAAGAGGTCGGCGAGTCGCGGCTCAGCGACGCTGATCTCAAGGTCTAGCACGACTCGGCCGGGACTCTCCATCTCGGCGAGGGTAGGAGCATCGCCGACAACAAGGTCGCGTCGCTCACAGCGTGGAACATGGCACTGCTGCCCATCGAGCTTGCCGACCCCAAGGGCGTTCGACCTTGCGGTCATCGGCTTCAGCGCGGACACGCGCCTTCTCGCGAGCGGTGTGGCCGAAGAGAAAGCCCCGGCGAAGGCCGAGGCGTGAGGAGGGGGCACCGATGCGTTCAGACGCTGGGGCCCTTTTCCCGGAGGGCGTGGAACTCGATCATGGCATCCTCGTAGGGCGTCGCTCCTGCGGCGGCGTGGTTGCGCCCGCCCCCGGGGACGACCACGCTCCGCTCCTTGAGGAAGGCGAAGGCGACGGCCGCCTGCGTCCAGGGGATGTTGGCGGCGTGCCGGAGGTCTTCGAGGTTGAACGGGCTCGTGGCCTCGGCCACCGCATGGGCGACCGCCTCGAAAGCATCCTCCGGACACCGGTGCTGGTACGGCTCGCCCTTCATCGGGACGACGCTGCGGACCAGCGCCCGTGTGCCATCGACCGTGAACGTCTCCGTCCGCTCGTTCGCGGGCGGCTCGTTGCAGGCCGCGACCGCGTGCTCCAGCGCGCCCCACTCTTCGGTGGTCAGCATCTGGACCTCGCGGGCGTTGAGCAGGCGCTCGGCCGCATCGAGCAGGGCTTCGAGTTGGGCGCGGGTGGCCTGCATGGGTCAGGCCCCCTTCCCGGCGACGAAGACGCCCTTGTCGTGCTTCTTGAAGCGGGCCTTGTCGCCCTTGGCGGCGATCTCGCGGATGATGGCGGCGTAGAGCGTGGCCTCGGGCGTCTTGCCGCCGGGGCTCTTCCAGAGTCCCTTCGCCTCCATCTTGGCGATCATCTCCTTGGCCCGCATGGGAACCTCGGAATCGGCGAGTACCTGCGCCGCGGCGTCGAGGGCGCTGACGCGCTTCGGGGGAGTAGGCTTCTTCTCCTTCGCGGGCTTCGGGGCCTTGGGCGTCTTGGGTGCCTTCCCGCCCTTGGCCTTCGCAGGTTCGGCGGGCTTGCCGTCCAGGCGGTCCTTGATCTCGGCGAGCGCGGCCTTGCGGAGGCGCTCGGTCTTGGCCACGCCCTCGGCGCGGGCGGCGCTCTTGGACATCTTCGGGGTGCGGGGCTTCTTGGTCTTCGTACTCATGCGATTCTCCAAACCTGGGGTGCGGAATCCCGCCGCACGCTGCGGCGGGGAATCGGGGCCGGCGCGGTTCCCCGCGCCGCCTCGGGGCTAGCAGCCCGCGACGCGCTCCATCTCGTTGAGCACGTCGTGGACCATCGAGTTGGTGGCGGCGGCGCGGCCGCGTCGGTCGGTCCCGTAGACGACCTTGGCGACCTCGACCGCCTTGGCGTAGCGGGCCTCGCGGTCCTCGTCGCGCGCGATGTGGGCGATGCAGATGTCCTGCCTGCCCGCGTGGCGGGTGTTTTGCTCGATGGTCACCTCCGCGCCGCGCTCGGTGCGGCGGATGCTGATGTCTTGGCCGATGCCTTCGATCACGATCGTCTTGATGGTCATGGCGTTGCTCCGTGCGGTTGGTGGTTCTTGTCACTCGGCGTCGTTCAGAAAGGCCTCGACGTGCTCGGGATCCATGTTGCTGAGGAACCCGACCAGATCAATCAGGTCGTTGCGGATCTTCCCGAGGCTTCCCGCGAAGCCCCAGTTCCGAGGGTCTGCCTTCGCGCCCTCGGCGTGCTTGTCGAGTTCCATCTGCAGCACGTCCATCAGGCGGGCGATGTCGTTCTGCCTCGCGGCGTACGTCTCGGCCGCAGTGGGTTCTGGCTTGGTGGTCTTGCGTTTCGTCATGGTCGTACTCCCTTGGGTTGGTGGTCTCTGGTAAACAGCGAAGCCCGCATTTCGCGGGCTTCAGGCGGTCGGGCGGGTTGTGCGGTTGGGCGGGGGCGTCTTGGGCCGGCCCACCGCGTCGAGGTAGTCCACCAGGTCGCTGGCGAACCAGGTGTCGCCGTCCACCGCGTCGTGCTCGTCGGGCCCGCGGCGGCCGTCGGTATCGCTGTTGATCTCGAAGAGGCGGAAGCCGCCGAGCGACCCGGGGCGCGGGCCCCAAGGTCCGTCGAGGTGGCGGCCGCGTCCGGCGGGGACCGTCGCGATGTTCCAGGTGCGCCCGTCGGGCGTGTGGATCTCGATCGCGGGGATGTGGAACCCGCTCTTGGCGAGGGTCTTGGCGAGGTCGAGCGTGGTCTTTGTGGTCGTATTCATGTTCGTGGTCTCCGTCGCGTGCGGGGGGTGCGTTGTTCCCGCTCGCGTTGGACACACATTGGCCGGCTGATGGCGAACAGGCAAGGCGATCGGCCTTCATTTCTCGATGATTCTGCGACATGTGGGCAACTCGGCCAATCATGTGGGCGGCGCGGGAAAGCGGGCCGCCCAGCGCGGCTTCCCCACCCGCCCGTTGGCCACGGGTTGGCCCACGATCGCCCACGTCGCGTCCTCGCGGCGGGGCGTACCAATCCCCGCCACGAGACCGTCGGCGCTCGGACGCGCAAACAAACTCTGTCTCCAAGCGCAGCTGTTCCCGCGGGCGTCGGCTTTCGATTCCGGCGGGGAAGTACCTATTGACCCCCTCCCCTTCCCCGTTCGGACTCCGGCTGTAAGGCTCCGGGTAGGCGCTGCCTGGCACGCCAACTGCATGTCCGAATCGGTGCGACGATGGCGTGCGATCCGCACGCCGCACGCCCGTTGCACCGAACCTGTTGCGCCCCGGTCGCGTCCGCGCCGGCGCGGGGGGGTGGGCGCAACAGGTAGTAAAGAGGGGGGTGTGTTGTTGTTTGCTCCATGATTTCTCGATGTTCCCGCGATGAACCTATTGCGCGCAAGAGGTTGCAATAGGCGCAACAGGTTGCTGCGCACCCCCGCTGGCGCTGCGGGATCGAGGGTCCGCGCTCGTGCTCGCGCTGCGCCGGAGCGCTTCTTCGCTGTGTTTGAGCGGCAAAGGGCGCTGCGCAGACCAGTTTGTGTGGCTTTGGAGCGCGTTTTCATGCTTCGGCAACGTCCTCGATGAGCCGGTACAGCCTCTGGGGCGTGCCGCCGGTGGCACGCTCGGCAAACTGGATGCGGCGCTGATCCATCAGCGCCTGCCGGACCTCGTCGTGCTCGCGGGGCGACCAGGCGAAGCGCCGGCTCAGTTGCCAGAAGGGCATCCACGGGTCGGCGGGGTGTTTGACCGCCCACTCCCGGAGCACGCGGATCATCGCC
>DDSG01000014.1 GCA_002343325.1 Phycisphaerales bacterium UBA2396
GGTGTCGCAGGGGGTGTCGCAGGGGGTGTCGCAGGGGGTGGCGGCCCCCGTGGACACCAAGGGCCGGATCGAGTCGGTCACGGTGTATCGCGGGCAGGCGCTGGTGACGCGGCTGGTGGAGGCGGCGGGCGGGGCCGGGGGGTTGGCCGAGGTGGTGGTGACGGACCTGCCGCCGCGTGTGCTGGGCGGGAGCTTGTACGCGGAGGGCGTGGGCGGGTCGCAGATCCGCAGCGTGCAATTCCGGACGAGGCCGGCGGCGCAGGACGTGCGGGCCGAGGTGCGAGAGCTGGACGCGCAGATACTGAAGCTGTCGGACGAACTGGCGGCGGCGAACGCGGCGGTGCAGCGTCTGAACGATCGGCGGGCGTACCTGGAGAAGATGGAGAACTTTGTCGCCCCGACGGCGCAGGTGGAGCTGACGCGGGGCGTGCTGAACGCCGAGACGTTGACCTCGCTCGCGCAGTTCGCGTTCAAGCAGCGGGAGGAGATCGGGGTGGCGACGCTGGAGGCGGGGCGACGCGTGCGGGACGTGCAGGCGCAGCTCGATCTGAAGGTGCGGGAGCGGGAGAAGCTGACGGCGGGCAGCGCGCGGACGGTCAACGAGGCGGTGGTCTTCGTGAGCACGCAGGGCGGGGCGGCGAACTTCAGGATCCGGTATCTGGTGGATCAGGCGACGTGGTCGCCCTCGTACAACGCGAGGGCGGAGGAGGGCGGCGGGCTTTCGCTCGAGTACTTCGCGTCGGTGACGCAGATGTCGGGGGAGGATTGGACGGGCGTGAAGCTCGAGCTGTCCACGGCGACGCCCGCGCTGGTGGCCAACGCGCCCGACCTCCTGCCGATGACGGTGGCGCTCGCCCGGGCCGAGGGGCAGCAGCAGCAGCAAACGCTGGGCGAGGGCGCATACCGGGAGCTGAAGGAGGAGTTGTCGAGGAAGCAGAGAGACCTTGAGAACCGCCGGAGCAACGAGCGGGCCGCCAAGGCCCCAGGGGCCCAGGACGACAAGGACAGCGATCGCGGGGGAAGCGGAGACTTCGCGCTCAACGTGCTCGCGGGGCAGACGCAACTGTTGGATCTTGTGGCGACCAACGTTCCGGCCAAGCGAGATGAGAAGGTCGCTTCGCCGGCGAGCGAAGAGGGGCTGAGCGTGACGTATCGGATCGATGGCGCGACCACGCTGCCAAGCCGCGATGATCGGCAGTTGATCCAGATCGCCGCGATCCCGATGAAGGCGCAGCGGTCCAAGCTCGCGTCCCCGGTGCTGACGCAGTACGTGTACGACCAGGCGACGATGGTGAACGACGGGTCGATGGTGCTGCTCGCCGGGCCGGTGACGGCCTACTCGGGCGGGTCGTTCGTGGGGCACGGTGTGCTGCCCACGGTGGCGACGGGACAGACCTTCACGCTCGGGCTGGGCATCGACAGCTCGCTGCGCTCGCAGAAGGAGCTGGCGAGCAAGGCCGAGAGCGTGCAGGGCGGGAACAAGGTCCTTGAACTGACGTACCAACTGACGATCGAGAACTTCGGGAATGAAGCAAAGAAGGTCCGTCTGACGGATCGCTTGCCCAAGGGTTCGGGCGATGACGTTCGCGTGGTGTTGGTGCGGTCGAGCGTCGAACCGGTCAAGGATCCGGCGTGGAAGGACAAGAAGGACGGGCTGCTCGCCTGGGATCTGGAGGTGCCCGCGCAGGCGGTGGGCGCAAAGGCGGCCGTCGTCGAGTACACCTTCAGGCTCGAATACGACAAGCAGATGCAGATCGTGACCGATGGGGTGCGATAGTCCCCGGCACACAGCGTCGGCTGCGACGCTACGCTTGGCCCCGTGAGCGAGCCCACACAGAACGTTTCGGTGGTCAAGGAACTTGGGCCGGCCGGCGCGCTCGCGCTGGCCTGGACGGTCTTCCCGCCGCTGGGCTCGATCGTTCTGTACGTCTACATGAACACGACGGGTGAGTGGCTCCGCGGGCACGAGGGCTCCGGCATCGTGCTGTACATCGCCGGTTTCGCGTTGCTCGCGGGGCTGGGCTTGTTGCCGACCTATGCGAGCGCGATCCTCGGCGGATGGGCGTTCGGGTTCGCGGCCGGGTTTCCGGCGGCGATGGGCGGCTTTGCGCTCGGGGCGCTGATCGGCTACGGCGTGGGCAAACTCGTGTCGGGCGACTTGGTGGTGCGGATGGTCGATCGCCGCCCGAAGGTACGTGCGGTGTGCGCCGCGCTGGTGGGGGGTGGAGCGAGCAAGACCTTCGGGATCGTGACCCTGCTCCGCGTGCCGCCCAATTCGCCCTTCGCCCTGACCAACCTCGCGCTGGCGAGCGTCAAGGTCCCGCTGTGGACGTATCTGGGCGCGACGCTGGTGGGGATGGCCCCACGGACGGCGGCGATGGTCTGGATCGGCGGGCAGTTGCAGGGGCTCTTGGCCGAGGACGCCGCCAAGGCAGAGAAACCCACTTGGCTGATCGTCGGAGGGATCGTGGCGGTGGTCGCTGTGGCGCTGGTGATCGGGTCGCTCGCGAATCGGGCGCTGAATCGGGTCAGCCAGCCCGCCTGATCGGGAGAAGTCAGGGTATTGGATGGCCCGGGTGCAACGATCGGGGTGTTCGGCCGGTTGTGGGTGCTGGAAGGTGCATCGATTGGGCGGGCTCTCCCGATAGCATGGGTAAGTCCGGCGAGGTGCCTATGCGTCGAGGGTTTACGTTAATCGAGTTGCTGGTGGTGATCGCGATCATCGCGATGTTGCTCGGCATGCTCATGCCCGCGCTGGGGGCGGCCCGACGGACAGCGCGGCATGTCAAGTGCCTGGCGAACCTGCGGGGGATCGGGACGGGGCTCACGGTCTACACCCAGAACCTGAGCCGGGGCGTCCTGCCCCACGTGCTGCCGCTGCACGATTCGGGCGGAAACCAGAACGACCCTTCGCTGCTGGACGTGCTGGCGGATCAGATCGACGCCGCCCCACCGATGCGTGACGAGGACGGGAAGTTCATCGTGACCGATCCGTGGCGGTGTCCGGAGGACAAGTCCTCGACGGACGCGGAGAACAACTTCGAGCCCACGTGGCGGACGTTCGGGACGAGTTACGAGTATGTGCCGGGCGGCCTGATGTTGGTGGCGGAGCTCAACTTCGCGATCCCGCGCGACCGCGTGGCGCGGGTCGTGACCAACGCGCTGGATCGATACCCCAAGGAAATGCCCATTCTCGTGGACGCCGGGAACTGGCACACCAATCGGGTCAAGGGACAGGAACAGAAGAACGCGCTCTACTACCGGGACGGCCGGGCGGACTTTCTCATCCAGCCCGACGTCGATTCGCTCGGGGCATTGATGGCGGAGATCGCCCGCACGGGCTTTGGCGGCTGAGGGAGACGGCGTGATGCAAGGCGAGGAGCACAACACGGTCGGCCGAGGATCACTGCTCGAAGGGCTCGGCGCGGTCACGGCGCAACCCGCGCGACCACTCCGCGATCGGCTCAACGGGTGGTTCGCCGCGAAGGTCTCGGCCGTCCGAGCTTGGGCCGGCGCGACGCCCGTTCGGGCCCGAAGGCTGCGATTCGCCGGCCGAGCGGCCCTGGGGGCCATGGTGCTCGGAGCGATCGTGGGCGGCTACCTCGCGTTGCGGGAGAGGCCTCAGCCCGACGTCTTTGTCGATCCCTTCGATGACGTGCTCGATTACACCCTGCTGTCGGAGGAGTTCAACAAACTCTCGACCCAGAAGAGGCTCGAGATCATCACGGATCTTGTGAAGCGATTCCGTTCGATGGACGGCAGCGAGTCGGTGCTTGTCGCCGCCTTCGCCGCGGGCATTCAGGGCGAAGCACGCAAGCAGCTCGAACGCAACATGAGCCGGCTCGTGCTCGACGTGGTCGACGAGGGGGCGGCGGCGTACGACAAGGCCTCGCCCGAGGACAAGCCGCGCGTGCTCGACGAGTCGTATGTGAGGCTTGTGCGGACGGTCGAAGCGCTCGACGGCGACCCGACAAAGAAGACCGACGAGGAGATTCTCGCCGACGGGGAGAAAGAGGCCGAGCGAGGCGCCGAGTGGGCTCGAAATGCCGACCGTGATCGGCTCGGACGCCAGACGGGTCGGATGCTGCTGTCGGTCAACGACACGATCGGGCAACAGGCCTCGCCCCAGCAGCGCGGACGGATGACCGTGATGATGCGCGACATGACGCGGCGTTTCCGCGGCGAGTGAGCAGAATCCGACCGATTACTGTTCGCCCATCGGCTCGTCATTCGCCGGGGGCTCCTCGGCGGGCTGTTCCGCCCGGCGAGGTGCGATCTCATCGGTCGCGGGGAGGTAATAGAGCGGCGGGACTTCGCGCGTCAGTGTGTTCCACTGGCGGGCGGTTTCGATGGTCCAGCCCGAGCCCCCGCCGCGCATCCGCAGCGTGGTCATGCTGTAGCCGTCGCTCTTGGGAACCATGACATCGACCTCGGCGCGGTCCTTGCGGATCCAGACGCGGGGGATGTGGTAGATCGTCGCGGTGGTCGCGGTCTCGGGCGTGAGGGGGACTGCCTGTGGCCCGGCGGCCGACACGACTTCCAGGATCCGGGAACGGCGCATGCCCTCGGGCAGATTGAAGGCGACCGCGCCCTGTGGCTGGTGGTGCGAGATCGCCCACTGGGCCGCCCGGGCCATGACGGCGCGGTTCTGAGGCCAGTTCACGTTGCCGAGCGGGTCGGCCGTCTCGATCGGGGGCCAACTGGAGTAGCAGCCGCCCATCGAGGCGGCCAACGCCGCCGAGAGCAGCGAGAGAAGGGCGAGAGCGCGGGGGCGGGAGATGTCGGCCTGACGCATGATCGGCTTCCTTGCGGCCCGGTGTTGTCGGACCTTGGCCAAGTGTACGCGGACCGGTCGCCGGGGTGGGTTCCGGGGTTCCCCGGGAAGGCTCGGCCGCATCGCTACCATCGCCCGTGGCGAATCCCTTCCGCATGTCCGACTGGCGCCGCCGATTCGTGCTTGGCATCACCGGAGCTTCCGGGGCGGCGTACGCGTTACGCCTGCTCGAGGTGCTGCTCGGCTCGGGGTACGAAGTCCATTTGGTGGTGTCCGAGTACGGACGAAGGCTCTTGCTCGACGAGGCGGGCATCCGCGAACTCAGCTTGGCTTCGCTGGCACCCTCGCTCGTGGGGACTCCCGGCGAGGCCGACGCCTCGGCCCGGCTGGTGATTCACCCCAACAAGGACGTGGGCGCGGTGATCGCCTCGGGGAGCTTCCTGCACGCGGGGATGGTGGTCCTGCCCTGTTCGTCAACATCTCTCGGAGCCCTCGCGACCGGGTCGGGGAGCAACCTGCTGACCCGTGCTGCGATGGTCACGCTCAAGGAGCGTCGCCCGCTGATCGTGTGTCACAGGGAATCGCCGCTCAACCTGATCGATATCGAGAACATGCGGACGCTGACATTGGCTGGCGCGGTGATCTGCCCGACGAACCCCGGGTTCTATCTGAACCCGCGGAGCGTCCAGGAGATCGTGGACTTTGTCGTGGGCAAGGTGCTCGATCTGCTCCATGTCGAGCACGACCTGAAGACCCGCTGGGAACATCACAAGGGCAACGCCTGATCGGTCTTAGCGCCGACGGGCGTAGATCTCGAGCGTGCGCTCCGCGATGCGGGGCCAGGTATACCGTGTCTCGACAAGCTCTCGGCCTTTGCGTCCCATCTCGGCCCGCGCCACATCCGACAGCGACAGCACCCTCGCCAATGCCTCGGCAGTTGGTGCGCTCCCGCAAGGTGTGACTTCGCCCGCACCGGCCTCGGCCACCTCCGGAAAGTGGCACTGATCCGAGATCACCACGGGGCGACCGCACGCGAGCGCCTCGGTGATCGCCATGCTGAATCCTTCCTGACGACTCGGCAGACAGAAGCACGCGGAATCGACAAACGCCGCCAGCTTGTCCTGCCCGTACAGCGAGCCGACAAGGTGAACCCGATCCGCGATCCCCAGTCGTCCGATCTGCTCGGTGAGCGGGGCGACCATGCCGTCGTCCGGGCCGGCGATCACGAGCCGAAGAGTCGGGAACCGGTCGCGGAGCATCGCGAACGCGTCGGCGAGGAAGTCCAGGCCTTTCTTGAAGTGCAGCCGGCTCAGGAAGAGCACATACGGATCCGACCCGAGCTCGGGGTGCTTGCCGCGGAAAGCGCCGAGCGTGGGCAGCGGGCTCATCTCATCGAGGAACACGCCGTTGGGAAGCACCTCGGCCGGCGGACGCAGGCCCAGGGGCTCCATCAGGCGGGCCTCGTCGCGGTTGAGCGTGTGGATGAACGCGGCATGATCGAGCATGCTGCGGTACGAGATCGCCAGCGCGATCCGCTTTTTCATCGCCTTGGCGAAGCCCTGCCCGGTGAGGCACCACGGGTCGAGCATGCCGTGCGGCACGACGCAGTAGGGGATCTGACGCGCGCGGGCGGCCTTGGCGGTGATCGGAAGGATCGGGTTCCACACCCCGTGCAGGTGAAGGTAGTCGCACCCGCTCATGTGCTGGTTGATCCATCGCTTCAGATTGAGCGCACGGATCTGCGCGATGGCCCCGCCCTCGGGTGCGATGTCGTGCAGCCGCACACGTTCCATCCCGGGAACCCCGGCGAGCGACTTTCCGGTGCGCTCGACAGCCTCGGGCAGTGCGTAGTGGATGATCTCCACGGCATGGCCGAGCGCGGCCTGCGCTGCGGCGAGTCGGGCAGCGACCACGGGGGGGCCGCCCTGCTTGGGGTCCATCGACGGAATGACGTGAAGGATGCGCATGCGGAGGTCATGGTACATCGGCACAACGCCACGTCGCACGCCCGCCCGGCGACCCTGCGGGTTGCGGAGCGGTCGGCATAAACGGCACGGGCCCCCCGACCATCGGGGGGCCCGTGTATGAGCGGACATTGAGCGTTGGATTAGACGCCGAGCAGTTCCATGGCGTTCTTCTTGATGTCGTCGGCGGTAAGGCCGCACATCTTGAGAAGGTCGTCGATCGTGCGCCCGCTCTTGGGAATCCGGCGCACGTGCATCTGCTTGAGCTGGAAGGCGTCGCCGGAATCGACGAGCGCGTCGGCCACGGCCGAACCAATGCCCCCGCCGTAGTTGTCTTCGACGGTCAGCACCTTGCCGTTGTTGGCCTGCACGATGTCGAGCAGGGCGTCGGTATCGAAGGGCAGGCTGTAGAGGTCGACGAGCGTGGCGGAGACGCCGGCCTTATCGAGCAGCTCGATCGCCTTGTTCGCCTCGTGGACCATGTACCCGGCGGCGCAGATCACCAGATCGCGCCCCTCGCTGAGCACCTCGAACCCGCCAAGGTTGAAGACCACGTCATCGTTGTAGATGAACTCGGTATCGGCCCGCAGCGTGCGCATGTAGCAGGCGCCCTGGTACTCGGCCATGACCTGCGTGAGGTGGAACGCCGCATAGGCGTCCGCCGGCTGCAGCACGTAGCACCCCGGGTTGCCGCGGTGGTCCTTCATCGTGCTGAAGGAGCGGAACCACGCCACGTCGGGCAGCGACATCTGGCTGGGCCCGTCGGCGGCGAGGGTGATGCCGGCGTGGCTGCCGACGATCTTGAGGTTCGCGCCCGAGTTGATCGCCATCTCGATCTGGTCGTACGCGCGGGTCACGAACTTCGCGAAGGTCGAGATGAACGGGATCTTCCCGGCGGCGGAGAACCCGGCGCCCATCGAGAACATGTTCTGCTCGGCGATCTTGCACTCAAAGAACCGCTCGGCGGTCGCCGTGTCCTTGCGGACCATCTCGGCGAATGTGGAGTTGGAAACGTCCGCATCGAGGACAACCACGTCGCGATTGGCCTTGGCGAGCGCACGCAGCGCGATGCCGTAGGCGCGACGCGTCGCCAGCGTGCCCGACTGCAACAGCGACTCCATGTCCATCGCCTTCATCGTGGCGGCCAAGCCCGGCAGGTCGGGGTTGACCACGTCGGGCTGGCGGAATTCCGCGGGCGGCTCGATGGTGAAGGCGTCGCCCGAGCCCAGGGCCGAGGTCAGCTCCTGGCGCTTCTGGTCGAGTTCGCTCAGCGCCTTCTTGAGCGCATCGCCCGTCGGGGGCTTGCCGTGCCATCCGTTGCCTTGCACACTCTCGGCGCCCCAGCCCTTGACGGTCTTGGCGATCAGGGCCATGGGCTTGCGGCCCTGGGCGTTCTTGGCGAACGCGTCGAAGGCGTCCTTGATCTGCGAGGGGTTGTGCCCGTCAATCGTGCGCACGTCGTAGCCGAACGCGGCGAGCTTGGCGGCGAGCGTCTCGGCGGACTGCTGCCCGCTCACCCGGTCGCTCTGCCCATACTCGTTGCAGTTGAAGATCGGCAGCACGTTCGTGAGGCGGCGGTCGATGATCTGGTCGAGCGCTTCGGTGATCTGGCCTTCGCGGCTTTCGCCGTCGCCGATGATGCAGAAGATCCGACGGTCCATCTTGTCGAGGCGGGCCGCCTCGCCCAGGCCCACCGCGACGGACAGGCCTTGCCCGAGCGAGCCCGTGGCCGCGTCAAAGAAGGGGAAGCCCTCCATCGGGTTGGGGTGTCCGTCGAGCTCGCTCTCGGCCGCTCGAAGCTTCTTGAGGTCATCCAATCCGAGCCGGCGACGCTTCTCCGGGTCCTTGCCGATCATCACGCCGAGTTTGGCGGCGGCGGCATAGACCACGGGCACCGCATGCCCTTCCGAGAGCACCAGGCGGTCACTCGTCGGGTAATCAGGGAACTCGGGGCTCCACCGCATGCTGTGGAACATCAACACCGTCACAAGATGCGACAACGAGGCGCACGTTGTGGGGTGCCCGCTGCCAGCGGCGGCGGTCATCTCCAACGAGAGGCGATTCAACTCGATGGCCTGGGCGTGAACAGCGGCTTCGAAGGACATGAAATACCCCTTTACAGGGCGTCGGTTGGCCATGGTGGACAACCGGGCGCGTGGCGTCGAGCGGCGGGCCCACGGCCCACCTTATGAACGGTCCATGCAGTATCTGGGCCCTAGAACCACGGGGCAACTCGGCGATTCTCTTGGCATGACATTTGCTGTGGGGTCTGGGTTGGTCGGATGGTCGAGGAAGGGGACAAGGTTGGGGTTTGCCGCAACTCGGCCGGAGAACCCGGCGGATCGGTGGCCGGCGGGTCGGTGGGCGGCTTTGGAAGGAGCATCGAGTGACGCGAGAGACCCGGACGAGCGGAACAAACCCTTCACCATTGACGTGGAACAGCGGGGTATCGGCGGGGTTGGGACTGCTCGTGCTGGTTGCGGCCTCGGGTTGCACAACGGGCCGGACTGTTGGTCTGGACGATCTCCGTGTGGACGGCCGCGTCCCGGCGACCAAGCCCGCGGGCTTGGTTGTGGTTCGCGAAGAGGACGAGTGGGAGGCGGGACCTCCGCCCTACGGGTACATCCGGATTTTGGGTGACGCGGTCCCGAACTGGACGCCCGAAATGGCCACGCCACGGGGGACCAACCCGCTGACGTGGACGTTCGTTGGCCCGCGCCCCATTTCCTCGGAGTACTGGTCGGGCGAGGGCAACGCGGGCGGACGCGTGATCGCGATCGCGCCGCACCCCACCAACGCGAACATCTGCTACATCGGAGCGGCGTCCGGCGGGATCTGGAAGACCACGGACGGGGGCGCCAACTGGTCGCCCATCGGCGACGAACTCCCCATTCTCAACAGCGGCGCGGTGGCGCTCGACCCTGTGAACCCCGACATCGTCTACTACGGGACGGGCGAGTACCAGACGGGCTCGCTGGGCGACGGGCTTTTCCGCTCCACCGACGCCGGCGCGACGTGGACCAAGCTCGCGGGCGCGAACGTGCTTGGCAACCAGATTTCAGCGATCGTCATCAATCCGAACAACACGCAGGTCATTCATCTGACGAGCTCGGGGGGCACGTACCGCTCGCTCGACGGCGGCGCGACCTGGAGCCGACGGATGATCGGGTCCGCCGCGTCGATCGTGATGCACCCAACCAACCCCGACACGATCTATGTTGGTCGTGACGGCAGCGGGGTGTGGCGCTCGACCGACGGCGGCGGAACGTTCAGCCGTCTGACCAACGGCATGCCGACCTCGGGATTCGGGCTCGTCGACGTGGTCATCAGTCGATCCAACCCGAGTGTGCTGTACGCGGCACTGGTCAGCGGCGGAGGCCTCCGGGGCTTCTATCGCACGGCCGACGGCGGCAACACCTGGGTTCAGAAAACCGCCACTCCGCAATTCAACAGCCCGCAGGGCTCGTACAACGTTCTCGTCGGCGTGGACCCCAGCAACGAGAACACGGTGTACTGCGGCGGGGTGGATCCGAGGTACGCCGTCGCCGGGATCATCAAGACGACCAACGGCGGCGATACGTGGACGGAGATCTCCGACGGGCCGGTGCAGATGCACCCGGATCATCACGCGATCGCCTTCGGCCCCGGAAACACGATCTGGGCGGGCAACGACGGGGGGATCTACAAGTCCACCAACGGCGGCACGAACTGGACGAACCTCAACGCGACGCTCGCCGTGGCGCAGATCTACCAGCTCGCGGTCAACCCGTCGAACCCGGCCCGCATGCTCGGGGGCACGCAGGACAACGGCACGCCCGAGCGGACCACCAACAGCGTCAACTGGCCTCAGTTGCAGGCGGGCGACGGCGGATTCTCGGTGTTTGATCCGACCACCAGCACGCGCCGATACACCACGTACGTCTATCTCTCAATCTATCGCTGGAGCAGTGGAAGCTCCCGGAACATCACCGGGCCCTGGGGAAGCGACCCGGCCAACTTCATCGCGCCGCTCGTCGGCGATCCGAGTTCGTCAACGACTCTGCTCGGCGGGACCAACAGGGTCTGGAGAACGACCAACAGCACTACCACCACCCCGACGTGGACCGCCATCAGCGGTACCGACGTCGCCGGCGGCGGAACGCTCAACGCGATCGCCGTCGCGCCCACGTCTTCGAGCACCATCTACACCGGATCGACCACCGGGCGTGTGTACGTCACCACCAACGCATCGACGTGGACCAATCGCACGGCGGGCCTGCCGTCGGGCGAGGTCGCGGACATCGTCATCAGCCCGACCAACGCGCAGGTCGCGTACGTCAGCTTCTTCAACACCAGCGGCGCTCGGGTGCTGCGAACCGACAACGGCGGGGCCACGTGGTCTGACAGGACCGGCACTCTGCCCGCGGGCGTCTCCGCACGGGCCTTGGCGATCGACTGGGATTGGCCCGGGCAGCCCGGGATGTACGTTGGATCCGGATCGGGCGTCTATGTATCGCTCAATGGGGGGGCGACCTGGATCAAGGATGACCAGACGCTGCCCAACGTCAATGTCGGCGACCTGGTGATCGATCGGGCCTCGCGGGCCATCGCCGCGGGGACGTACGGACGCGGGGCCTGGCGGTCGGCCCTGCCCACACCCTGCCCCGCCGACTTCGATGGGGATGGCTTCGTCGATTTCTTCGACTTCGACGCGTACGTGCTCTGCTTCGAGGGTCTCTCCTGTCCACCCGGGAAGACCGCCGATTTCGATGGCGACGGCTTCGTGGACTTCTTCGACTTCGACCAGTTCGTCAACGCCTTCGAAAGCGGCTGCTGAACCCGGCGACCAAACCAACAAGTTTCCCACGCGATTTACACACCACATCTGTGGATAACTTCCGCATCCGGAGTGGGTGTTTGGGTGGTCTCTTGCCCAAGCGGTAGTGGGGCCTGTGTTTCCGAGCACTATTCGTCGTACAATGACACTTCTTGGCGCAGGCCTCTTTGGGTGATACTCACCCGGGGCTCTGGTGCAGTGAGGGAGTTGTCATGAAGGTGATCTGCGATCGGGCGGCTTTGCTTGATGCCATCAATCTCGTGTCGGGCGCGGTGGCGACGCGCACGCCCAGGCCGCAGTTGACGTGCGTCAAGCTCGAGGCCGACAAGAAGGGCAGCGTGGGCGAGGTGACGCTGCTCGCGACGGACGGCGAGTTGTCGCTGCGGCTTCGCCTGGCGCAGGTGGACGTTCAGCAGGCGGGCGAGGCGTTGATCCCTGCGGACAAGCTCCGGCAGATCATCTCGGCGGAGGACACCGAGCCGACGCTCACCCTTGAGACGGAAGAGGACGCGGTCCACATCCGCGGGAAGGACGCGCACTTCAAGGTGTACGGCTATCCGTCTGCGGACTTTCCGCCCATCCCCGAGATGGCGGATGTCATCGCCGGCTCGACGGAGATGGGCAAGGCCAAGGCGGTCTTCTCGCACCCGTCGGGCGGGTTGGAGGCGATCATCACGCGGACCGTCTTTGCGACGGCCCGCGAGAACAGCCGGTATGCGATCAACGGCGTGCTGCTCAAGCGTGACGGGAAGCGGCTCGAGATGGTGGCGACCGATGGGCGGCGTCTGGCGCTCTGCCGCACTCAGTTGGCGGCGGGCGAGAAGGACGCCAAGGCGGTGAGTTGCATCATCCCAACCAAGGCGCTTTCGATGCTGCAGAAGATCGTCAGGTCGCCCGATGAATCGGTGCAGATCGCGATCACCGACAACCAGATTTTCTTCAGCGTTCTGGGCGCGGGCGAGAAGGACGGCTCGGCCGGCCGGGCGACGCTGTCGAGCAACCTGGTCGAGGGCTCGTTCCCTCCGTACGAGGACGTGGTGCCGAAGGATCACGACAAGCGGATCGTCTTCGACCGCGACGTGCTGAGCTCGGCGGTTCGCCGGGCGGCTCTGCTCACGAACGAGGAAAGCCGCGGGGTGCGGATGGCATTCAAAGGCAAGAGCAAGCAGCTCGAGTTGTCGAGCCGGGCGCCGGAGATGGGCGAGGCGCAGATCACGGTGGACCTTTCGAAGTACGAGGGCGACGACATCGAGATCGGGTTCAACCCGCTGTTCCTGACCGATGCGCTCAAGGTGGTCTCCGAGACCGAGGTGATCTTCGAGCTCAAGGCGCCGAACAAGCCGGGCGTTGTGAAGGCGGGCACGGATTTCGTGTACGTCGTGATGCCCGTCAACCTGCAGTGATCGCGCCAGTGGCGATCAACGCGGCCCGCAACCCGCGGATTGCGTCGGCCTTCTCGCGGAACTCACGGCTGATCGTGAGTGACTCTCCGCGCGCCCGTTCGAGGGCGGCGGGATCCGTCCATTCACGCATCGCCAGGGCGATCTCGGCAACGTCACCGGGCGCGACGAGCGACCCGTTGCGCCCGGGGCGGACCATGTCCACCGCGGCGCCGACCACGTTGCTGACGATCATGGCGAGCCCGGCGGCGGCGGCCTCGAGCACGACGACACCCCAGGCCTCGAAATCGCCCGGATGAACGAAGACATGGGAATGCCGATAGACCGCGGCGGTCTCGGCGGGGTCTTTGAGGAAGCCGGTCCAGATCACGCGGCGGGCGAAGCGTTGGGGCACGCGGGCGCGCCAGGCGTCGCGCATCTCGCCGTCGCCCACGATGACCAGATCCCAGTCCGGGCGATCGTCGGCGATCGAGACGAACGCGTCGATGGCGCTGTCGAACCGCTTGAGCTGCACAAGCCGGGCGCAACACACCAGGCGCCTGCGCGACGCCGGGAAGGAGTATCGCTCGGCGACAGCGCGGAGCGTTTCGGGGTTGGGGCTGTCGATGAGGCGGTAGTCCGGATCAGCGGGGCAGAGGAAGGTGCGGTCCGGGCGAGCGCCGTAGCGGGCGAAAAACTGGCGTCCCGATTCGCCGCAGGGGAGGACGGCAGCGCATCGCTTGATGATGCGGGTCAGGAGCAGCTTCTTGAGAGCGCCGCGGATGCCGCGGGCGGTGTCGCCCAGCGCGTTGCTGTCGCCCCAAAGAAGCAATGGGATGCGACGGTGGGCCCACAGGATGAGACGAAGGTGCGACGGGTAGGCGTATCCCACGAGGAAGATCGCCGAGGGAGGGTGCTCGCGAAAGTCGTCGAGCAGGGCGCGGCTTGTCGCAAGGTCCGGGCCGAGCGAGGCGCGCAGTCCCTCGGCGTGCTGCCAAGGCTTGTTGCGGGCGAGGTGGAGGAGTTCGGCGCCCGAAATGGCACGAACGTCCCACGGGCCATGATCCGGGTTCTGGGTGACGAAGACGCGGAATTGCAGATCGGGCATCTCTCTCGCGGCACGCTCGATGAACTGCACGCGGAAGGGCGTGAGGAACGGCGTGACGACGGCGAGGATGGGACGCGCGTCGCTCATGGGGAGGTGGGCGGATTGGCCGGACGCTCCGGCGCGAGGTCCTGAGGCGTGGCCGCGGGCGCCGGCGACAGTCCGGGGAAGGGCGTACGGGCCTTGAGCCGACGGACCGGGTCGCCCCCGTAGATGGTCCAAGCTTCAAGGTCGGCGAGCGTGGTGGCTTTGGCGCCAAGAATCGCGCCCGGCCCGACGGTTACGCCCGGCCCGACGTACGCGTCGGCGCCGATCCAGGCGTCATGCCCCACGGAGATCGGCCCGGCGGGGGGGGCGCCGGGCGCGGGGTCGTGCGTGACGAGCAGCGAATCCTGCGAAAGGGTTGCGAACTCTCCGATCGTGACTTTGTGGGTGGAATCGATGAACGCGTGATCGCCGACGGTCGCCTCTCGGCCCAGGGAGAGGTTCCAGGGTTGCGTGATCCGGGCGGAGGGGCGGACGCGAGCGGTTGGGTGCACATCGGCGCCGAAGAGGCGGAGAATGAGGCGACGCGTGCCGTACCAGTTGTGGAACGTGGCCCGGAGCAGAGGGACGCCGACCGAGTTCCAGAGGGCGTGTGGGAGCATGGGCTAGAAGGGGATATCGACGGTAAAGGTGAAGAGGCGCTTGCGGTCGCCCTCTTCCTTGAGCACGGGAATGCCGAAGTCGAAGGCGAGCGGCACGGGCGAGAGCTGGCGGATCAGGACGCGGAAGCCCGTGCCGACGCTGACGCGGTAGTTGTCAAAGCCGGGCTCTTCGTTGACGGTGCCGGTGTCGGTGAAGAAGACGAGGGAGACAATGTCCTCGTAGATGGGTTGTTTGATTTCAGCGCCCCAGTAGAAGAGGAAGTTGCCACCGACCGGATCGTCGCCGACGGTGCCGGTGTCGTTGCGGATGCCGCGAGGTGAGATGGTGCGGAAGCCGAAGCCTCGGAAGTTCTGCCCGCCGAGGAAGAAGCGTTCATAGACGGGGACGGAAACCTGGGACTGCGGGATGTAGCTGGCGCGCGTCTGGAAGTTGAGGGTGGTTCGGCGGCTGAAGAAGTCCTCGTAGAGGGTGAAGAAGATGGAGTGTTCGGCGCGGAGCACGGTGAAGTCGAAATCGCCGCCGAGGACGCCGATCTGTTCGACGGCAAACTCGACGCGGCTGCCGCGGGAGGGCGTGATGTTGTCGTCGAAGGTGGAGCGTGTGAGGGTGATGCCCACGCCCGTGATGAGCTTGGAATCTTCGACCTGGAAGTAATCGACGGGCTCGTCGGGCTGGATGTCGCTGATGTCGACGACCTCGCCGCGGAAGTTGATCCCGGCGTTCCAGCGAGAACCGAGCCGACGACCGACCCCGAGCCGGACGCCGCCGCGGGATTCGTCGTACTCGCGGTAATCGCGTGAGCGATAGAAGAGCTGCCCTGAGCCCGAGTAGTCGGACTCGAAGAGGTGCGGCTCGCTGAGGGAGACGGCAAAGGTCTGGCTGCGCACGCCGGGGTAGAGATCGATGGAGAAGGTCTGCCCGGCGCCGCGGAAGGCCCTGCCCGAGAAGAACTCCTCGGCGGTGTCCGGCGTGTCGGCGATGTCGAAGTTGCGCTGGCGGAGGCTGATCTGGCCGGTGAGGCCGCCGTCGGAACCGGCAACGGCACCGAAAATCACGGAGCCCGTATTGGTCTCCTCGACCTCCACGACGACGTCGCGGTGGTCGGGCTCGATCGGGTCGGGTTCCTGAACGGAGACCTTCACGCTCTGCGGGTTGAAAAGTCGGCGGGCCTCGAGGCGCCGCTTGGTCTCCTCGACCTCGGTGGAGTCGAGCGGCCTCTCGGGTTTCAGCGTGATTTCGTGCAGCAGCACGCTCGACTTGGTCAGCGAGTTGCCCTTGAGAATGACCTCGCCCACCTTGTAAGGCCTGGCGACGCCGCGGATCACGATGAGAACGTCGACCTGCGGCGAGCGTTCGTCGCGGAGTTCGCGGCGGACGACCTGCACGTCGGTGTAGCCCAGCTTGCCCAGCGCCTGTTCGAGCAGCTTGATCGACTGGGTGAGCTTGTCGGCGGAATACACATCGCCCGTCTTGATCGTCATGATCCCGCGGACCTGTTCGACAGAGAGCGGGCCGGGTCGGATCGCGCCGAATCGGCGCTCGGCACCCTCCATGACGATCTCGACGCGCCCCGCGGGGCCGGCGAACTCGCGGGCGCGCTCTTCGGTCGCGAAGATGTCCGAATACTCGGGGAACTCGACCTCGACACCCCGCATGGTGTAGGGGACGTCCTCGTCGATGACGAAGGTCACGATGGCCTCGCGCCCGTCGGGCGACGGGAGGACCGAGCGGTCGACGCGGGCGTTGAGGTAGCCGCGATCGCGGTAGTAGCGGACGAGCTCGCCCACGTCGGCGTCGAGCACCTCGTCGTCGAGGGGGCCGCTGTCGAGCAGCCATGCTTCCCGCGTCTTGATCTCCTTCTCCAGGGCGGCGGCGGGAAAGGCCTTGTTGCCCTCGAAACGGATCTCCATCACGCGGATGCGTTCGCCCTCGGTGATCTCGAAGAGCACCACGTTGGCCTTCGAGAGTTCATCGGGATTCACACGGACGCGGGCGAGGTAGTACCCGCGCTCGCGGTACATCGCTTCGATGCGGCGGGCGGCGCGGTCGATCTGCCATTCGTCCACCGGCGTACCGGTCAAGAGGTCGACTTCCTTTGAGATCTCAACGTCGGTCAGCAGTTTGTTGCCCGCGATCTGAACGTCGGCGATGATCGCCTGCGGGATCAGCGTGTAGACGAGACGAAGGCTGCCGTCGGTGTTGAGCTGCACACGGGCGTCGACCTGTCGGAACCGCGCGAGACGGTTGATGCGTTCGATGTCCTCGGTGACGGTGCTCCGGCTGTACGGGGCGCCGGTGCGGGAGCGGAGCTGATTGAGCACGAGCTGGGCGAGAGAGGGCTCCAGCGGGCCGAAGGCGGGGGGCTCGCCGGGCTTGCCGGGGACGGGCTGTCTCAGCTCGACCTCGCGGATCAGTCGGCTCTCCATGCCGTCGGGTTCGGCCAGGGAGGCCATGGGGACCGCGTCGCCCGGGGCGGGAGAGGGCGGCGTGGGAGGGGCGTTCTGGGCGTGCGCGGCGCAGGCCGCCCCGGCCGCCACGATCAGGCTCAGAGCCACAGAGGCGGACAACCGGTCACTTTCGCGTCGCGTCATCACAGGGGCAGGACAATACCGGATCGGCCGACGCCGGACAAACCGCCAACAACTTGGAGTGTGAGAAGGCGAGAACGGTTGGTCGTTGCGCGTGTTGTGGATTTGTGGATAAGAGGAGGTGTTGCGACTCTGGGGTGCTCGCCCTATGCTCCCCGCCCCCAGCAGGGGATGTGTTCGACGCGCATCGTTCCACGCAGGACGCGGGCGACGGTGAGCGGCTCAGGTCGGCCCGGGGTGTACAGGGCCGAAGCGGAAGGGCATGGACGTATGGTGCGTGTTCGTTGGTCGTTGCGGGTTCTCGCGGCCTTGGCCGCGGCCTTGGTGGCAACGGCGTTTGGTTGGGTCCTGTTCTGGACCATCATGAGCCCGACCGTGCTCGCCCGTGTCTCCACTGGGCCACTGACACTCATCATCGCCTTGCAGGTCCTTCCCCTGCTTGCTTTTGCCGCCTGGCGCATCGACCGGTCCCAGCGTGGCGAGCAGGCGGAGAAGGTCTTTGACGAGGCGAGCGTGGTTTCGGACGCACCCGGCGACGACCCGACGACCGATGGGGGGCATGTCCCCGCCGCGGGTCAGGCGGTGTTGGTGCATCGCGTGGTGCACGCGGCGAGAGAAGGCCGGTCGGCCGGCAAGGCGGTCCGCCCTGTGCGCCGGCAGCCGGCCTGATCGGCGTCAAGAGTTAGGCGGTTGAGGGATTCGAACCCGTCTGGGGTTCGGCGCGGTCTTCGCGTCCGTAGTGGTCCCAGCCCGAGTAGTCCGGGGCGTCTTCGATCATGGGCTGCGGATCTTCTTCCGGCGCCTCGGTGGTCAGTTTGTCGATCATGCGTCGGGTCATCACGGAGTAGATGAGCATGTAGGGGAGCATGCCTTCGAGCCGGGAGATGATGTACCACTCGAAGAACGCCCCGGCAAAGAACATGGCGTTGAAGCCCAGGATGAGGTCGGCGATCTGCTTTCGGCCCGGTGGGAGGTAGGACCGCAGGCGCATCACCTTGAGCATGAGGAAGAAGCTGACGATGGTGAGCACGAGCACGAGCCCGCCCCCGGCGATGCCGTAGGCGCCGAAGGCGACGAGGTAGCTGTTCTCGTTGGCGCGGGTCTGCTTGAAGCCGGTCCCGAGGAGGGGGTTGGCCATCGCGTCTTCGAGGAGGATGGTCCAGACGAGGGAGCGGGTGTCCTGTTTGGAGCCGAGACGCTCGAGCGCGTCGGAAGAGAACCCGAGCATGAGAGCGACCTGCAGTGCGCCGTAGACCAGGGCGAGGAAGACGGGGAGGAGCAGAACCGCCTTGCCGGCACGGGAATAGAGCACGAAAATGGTGCCGATGCCGGTGACGAGGATGCAGGTTCGAGACCCTGTCCAGAGGGTGTAGACGCTCATGAGGCAGAGCGCGCCGATCCAGATCCAGCGAAGCCGCCGCTCCGTGTCGTTGAGGATGAGCCAGATGAGGGCGACGGTCATCGGGGCCATGTACAGGCCCGTGCCCTGGGGATTGCCGAGCAGCCCCGTGAAGCGGCTTTGGGCGCCGAGCACAAGCTGGCGGTGATCGATGACGACCTGGATTGCGACGAGGAACGCCCAGATCGCCGCGGCGAACCCGAACACGCGGACGAGGCGAGTCCAGTCGTCCCATCGCTCCAGGGCGTGCGGGAGGAGCAGCATGATTGGGGTCATGGTGACCAGGGCGAACACCAGCGAGGTGGCGCCGTCGACCGGGCCTTCGTGGTAGAAGCGAAGGATCGAGGCGACGATCTGAATGGCCAGCAGCAACAAGCCCTGGACGGGCATGGTGTTGAGTCGCAGCCGGCCGAAGTGGATCAGCATGCCCAGAAAGAGCACGGACCCAAAGGCGAGATAGATCGACGCCCGCTGCTGCTGCAGGGCGTTGAGGTAGGTCATGTTGATCTGGTTGCCGACGCGGTCGACCTGGATCGCCATCCCGGCGGCGAGGATCATCCCGACAATGAGCCACTGGGCGTTTCGGGGTGTCTGGAGTGTGCGAAAGAACCCCACGACCGCGAAGAGCGCGAGCAGGCCGGCGACGATGACAGCAAGAGGGTGCATGGGGGGTCCGCGACAACAATAGAGGAGTGAAGGCCGACAGAGATATCGGCCGGTTGGGGGTCCGGTTCGCACGAAGAAGCGACCGGGAGCGCGATAACCCGAGCGAGGACCAAACCCGAAGGGCGGGCAATTGGCTCGGTGCGGGACAGGGTCGACCCAGGCGGCGCAACCGGCACAGGCGGCCGGCGCGGGGCTGAGAAAGTCTGCCGTGGGGTGGTCGGACAAGGCTGTGATTTGGATGGTGGGGGTGAGTCGCCGGAGCGACAGGAACCTCTCACGGAGTCCACGGGATGAACCGAATGAATCGCAACGTGTTTCAGCGGGCGTGTGCCCTGCTCGGGCTTGCGGGTGTTGCGGCGGGTGCCGCGATGACCTCCCTGCCCGCTGCGGCGCAGAGCGGCAACCAGCAGGGTGGCCAAAGCCAGAGCTCGTCGCAAATCTACCAGGCGCACTTGGCGGTGACGACCTGGACCAGCCGCACCCGCGGCATCGATTACGCCCAGCAGCTCAACGTGCAGGGCACGACGATCGGGCGCAACGCCGTCATCTTCTACGAGAGCGCGTTCGGGCACTTCCCCTACGCGGGCCCGCACATGACGGACAACGCGGCGTTCATGCAGCGGCACCTCGCGAAGGTGGCCGCGGACGTGGCCGCCAAGATCCCCGACCCGAACTTCAACGGGTACGCGGTGATCGACTACGAGTTCTGGTATCCGACCTGGTCTCGGACCCCCAACAACCGCAGCAACCTCGCCCTTGACGCCCGCGACACGGACTTCAAGGACGACTGGGAGGAGCACATCCGCGCGACCCGCCCGCAGGTGATCGCGGGACTCAGCGGCGACGCGAAGGAGCGGGCTCTGGCGTCCACCTACAACCAGGCCGCCCAGAAGTTCTTCCTCGACACGCTCCGCGAGGCCAAGCGTGTGCGTCCCAACGCCAAATGGGGGTACTACGGGTTCCCCTCTCGTGAGTACTTCGTGACGCTTCCCGCCTTCACGACCCGGTGGCAGGCCCATCACGACAACGAACTCGGATGGATGTTCGACGCGGTGGACGTGCTCTATCCCTCGGTCTACCAGCTCATGAAGCTGGTGGAGGACCGCGAGCCGACCCGCAACACCCGCGAGAACTCCCCGGCCCAGAACGCCGAGTACATTCTCGCAAACGTCCGCGAGGCGGTTCGCGTCTCCCGCGGCAAGCCCGTGGTTCCCTTCGTGCACTACCGCTACCACCCCGCGGTGGGCCGCGAGCTCGAAGGGCAATGGGTGCCGGCGACGTCGATCCGCCAGCAGATGTCCCTGCCCAAGCAGGCCGGCGCTCAGGGCGTGCTTATCTGGGACTGCATCGAGAGCGAGCAGCAGTTCCGGGATCTTCAGCGGCTGCTGACTCAGGTTGCTGCTCCCGCCGTGGACCCCATCGCGGTTCTCCCGGGTGCGAACAGCAACAGCTCTCGTCTGGCCAACGGGCGGAGCGTGCAGCCGGTCCGGGCGGCCAAGCCTGCCGTCGCGGTCACCCGCCTCCCCAATGGGCAGATCGTCGTGAGCAGTTCCAAGAAGCCCACGCAGGTCGCCAACGTCCCGCCTCAGTAATCGTCCATCCTCCGCCTCCGTGAACCGGCGAGCCGGGGCATCCACGCCCCGGCTCGTCGCGTTTTCGTGCATACCGAGCATCTTGCTGGCTCAGGAACCCGCTTCCTACAGTCCACCCTTCGAGAAAGGACTCCCCATGGCCGAACGGCATGTCGATGTTCTGGTGATCGGTGGCGGGCCCGCGGGCTACGTCGGTGCCATCCGCGCCGCACAGCTCGGGTACAAGGTCGCGTGCGTCGAACGAGACAAGCTCGGCGGCGTCTGCCTGAATTGGGGATGCATTCCGACCAAGGCACTCCTGGCCAACGCCGAGGTCTACGAGAAGGTTCACCATCAGGCCGCGGATTGGGGCCTGAAGCTCAACGGGACGCTCGAGGTGGACTGGGCCAAGACCATCGGCCGTTCGCGCGAGGTCGCCAAGAAGCTCAATGGCGGGATCGGGTTCCTCTTCAAGAAGAACAAGATCGAGCACATCGTGGGCAACGCGAAGATCGTCAAGGCGGCCAAGGGCTCCCCGGTCCGCGTGGAAATCTACGACTGCAAGGTTCAGGACGAACTGACGCACGCCCCGTGCGAGAACACGTCCAAGACTCCGCGCGAGACGATCACCGCGACACACGTCATCGTCGCGACGGGCTCCGTGGCACGCGAGCTGCCCTTCGCGAAGTTTGACGGCGACAAGATCATGGGCGCTCGCGAGGCGATGAACACCAAGAGCATGCCCAAGAGCCTCGTCGTGATCGGCGCGGGCGCCATCGGCATGGAGTTCGCCTACTTCTATCACACGTTTGGCACAAAGGTCACCGTCATCGAGATGATGCCGCGGATCCTGCCTGTTGAGGACGATGAGATTTCGGCCGGGCTCGAAAAGATCTACAAGCGTGCCGGGATGGATCTTCGCACCAGCACGACCACGGTGGCAATCGACAAGACCGCCTCGGGCGTGAAGGTCACGGTCGCGCCGTGGGTCGTCGGGCCCGACGGCAAGGGCAAGGCCGACGATTCGAAGAAGGAAACGATCGAGGCCGAGAAGGTTCTGCTGGCGGTGGGCGTGAAGGGTCGGTACGACGGGTTGTTCGACGCGTCGCTGGGGCTTGAGGTGGTCAAGGACCACATCAAGACGGACTACGACCCGAACAAGAAGGAACAGCAGAACTGCGACTACAAGACGAATCTGCCGGGCGTGTATGCGGTGGGTGACGTCATCGGGCCGCCCTGGCTGGCGCACGTGGCGAGCGAGGAAGCGATCCTCTGTGTCGAGCGAATCGCCTGGCGGGACAAGAAGGTCCATCACGAGCCGATCGGGATCGACTACTCGACCATCCCCGGCTGCACGTACTGCCACCCGCAGGTCGCCAGCGTCGGTTACACCGAGCGGGACCTCAAGGCGATGGGCAAGGTCAAGGACAAGGATTATCAGGTCGGGTCCTATTCCATGCAGTCGCACGGCAAGGCGATCGCGGGGATGGAGAATGTCGGCACGGTGAAGATCATCCGCGGCCTGCCCCGCGGCGAGATCCTCGGGGCCCACATCCTCTCCGCACAGGCCACCGAACTGATCGGCGAGCTGGGCTTGGCTCGCAGGCTCGAAGCGACCAGCGAGGAACTGATCGTCACCATGCACGCCCACCCGACGCTGCACGAGGCGGTCCATGAGGCTGCGCTCGCGAGCGAAGGGCGAGTGATCCACGCGTAAGTTGTTTGTGGCAAACGTGTTATAAGAGCACGGCCGCAACAATGCACTTTCTTCGTCTCTGTACTGGATATGTATATCGCTAACTCTAGAATTATCGCGAGATGGTCAACTTTCGGCGCCATCCGTGCTTCTCGCGAGGGGTTGGCCTGCTGGTCGTGGGTCTGTTGTTGATCTGGGCGACCGGGCTGATTCCATCGGCGCACCGCTTGGCACAGTGGTCCGGGAGGATGCTTGTCGAGCGGTATCCGTGCGAGGGGCATTCGTGCGGGTGCCATTCGGCCGAGTCGTGCTGGGCCGAGTGCTGCTGCCTGGCGTCAGCGCAGAAGCTCGCCTGGGCGATCGCGAACAATGTCGAGGTGCCGCCGCACCTGAACTTCAACGAGCGAGAGTGGAGTGCGGCGAGGTCGATCGTCTACTCCAAATCGTGCTGTACGAGCTCGCGCGAGTCCGTGCCGATCGGACCAAGCGGTTCGGCCCAGGGCTGCAAGCGAACCAGAGCGGCTCCAGCGTTGTTTGCCCTGACGCTGACCGTGCCGCGAACGGGAATTGATCTTGTGCTCTTCGTGCCGGAAGAGCCGCGTCCCCCACGCGTGAAGCACACGCGGTGTGCCACGAGATCCATCGAGACCCCCACGCCGCCGCCGCGATCAGTCTGAACATCGGGCAAGCGTCCTGTGTTCATGGTGTTCACGACGGATCGTACTGCTGTCGGAGGTGTCTCATGCTCAACCCCGCCCAGCGAGGCCGGCCGGGCTTCACGCTGATCGAACTGCTGGTGGTAATCGCGACGATCGCGCTCCTCATAGGCCTGGCGCTGCCCGGGCTGTCAAGAGCCAGGGACAGCGCTCGCTCGCTGCGGTGTTTGTCTCAGCAGAGGTCGCTGGCTCAGTACAGCATCATGTACGCCGATGCTCATCGCGACCTGATGCCGCGCAGCCAGCACTCGGCGTCGGCGGCGCGAGCGTTGCCATGGGGGTACGCGTTCTACGAGTCCATCACGGGACGCGCGTATGCCGAGGACGACGCGGGCTGGCGATCGGTATTCAACGGGCCTTACCGGTGTCCGATGGACCGCCGCATCGACCGTTGGAGCTACGGGTACAACGTGTACTTCGAGCTGACCCGCGAGGAGACGGACGGGCCGACCTGGCGCCGCATGACCCAGACGCCCCGCCCGAGTGTTACCGCGGTGTTCGGGGAGCTCCGGCCCGACGCGAGCGCCGATCATGCCATGGCGCACTTCTGGACGCAATACAGCGCCCCGCCCGAGATTGATTCTGTCCGTCATCGAGACTCTACGGGAGTCGTCTATCTGGACGGGCACGCCGAATCGGTTCCATTCATCCGGCTGTTCGACCGTACGAACAGCATCGATCGTTTCAACCCCGCGACGGCCCGCTAGGCCGACGCATCGCACGGAGATTCCACATGAAGGTTTGCACAATTGTCACCCTCGCTCTTGCCGCCGGGACAGCCGCGGCCGACACAAACCCCCGCATGGGCGGCCCCATGAAGCACATCATGGTCCACCTCCACGGCAATCACCTGCATTGCCACGTCGATGAGTCGATTTCCACGCCCATCCTCCGCGATTATGACGAGTCCTACACCGGAGCGGCGTCGGTGCTCGATGGGCAGCGGTACAACGCTCAGTACGGGTGGATGGTCGACGGGGTGTGGGTGCCGCCGGAGGGATCCACGCTCAGGATCCGCCAGGTCGACGCGACTCCGGGCATCCGCGTCTACAGCGGGAGATCCCTCGCCGGCATGAGCCCGTTCAGCCCGATCTTCGGGACCGCGGAGTCCTCCGACTCCATCGAGTGGTCGGGAACCATGCTCCACAACTGGTACTCCGTCGAGCAGACGGGCAATTTCAGTGTGACCTGCCTGGTCTACTTCGCCGACGCGCAGGGAAACCCGCTTCCGGGCTACGAACCGGGCTCGGCCACGTTGACCTGGTCCACCTCGGACCGGTGCGGGGCCGACTTTGATCGTGACGGCTTCGTCGATTTCTTCGACCTCGACGCCTTCGTCGCGTGCTTCGATGGCGGGTTCTGCCCAACGGGAGTCAACCCGGACGTGAACGCCGATGGCTTCGTCGATTTCTTCGACTTTGATGCCTTCCTCCAGATCTTCGAGTCAGGCTGCTAGACAGCTGCCCTGCGAGATCGGAAGACCGGGCAGGGCCTTTCTCGGCTCCCGCGTCGGGTACCACGATGCTCGGGCCCGACGACGAATCGGGTCGCGTCGGAGCATCACACCCGAAAACCCGTTGGATAGTGACTGTTCGCATGTATACTCGCGAACGGCATGACACACACCACCGTCCTCCTTGCCGCTGCCGTTCTGCACCAGGCGTCTGTTTACTCATCGGCTCCGAACGCGGGTGCCTTGCTCAGGGCGTCGGACTTCTCGGTCCGTGCGGGGCAGCACGTCCATCTCTCGTTCAAACAGCAGACCCCAACGGGCCCCGTGTCGCTCGCGTGGCCGCACGATCCGGCGTGGTTCTTTGTCCGCCTTGCGGGCACGCAGCACAACCGATCGGCCGAGCAGGCGCCGCCTTCTTCGCCTCATCGATCAATCTTCACGCCGACCGGCCCCGGCGTCGCGATGATCGGCCTGGATCTCGCCGCGGCAGAGGAGTGGTGGCCCGCCGATGCGCTCGCGAAGTACACAACCCAGGCGGTCTCGCCCGCCCGCGTCCGCGTGCTTCGTTCACTGACCGCGCTTGTTCGCGTCCTCCGCGAGGACGGGGCCGCCGTTCAGGATCACACGGCAACATCCAAGTCCGGACAACAGGCCGAGATTCGTCCGCTGATGGATCCGACCACGATCCCGCCCGGCGGGGATCTGCCCGTGCGCGTCTACACGCTGGGCGCCGGCGCGGGCGGGGCGCGACTCGTGGCTTCTCATGTCGAATCGGGCGAGCGATTCGAGTTCGCCGCCGATTCCAAGGGCATCGCATCCTTCACCATCACTCGTCCGGGCGTCTGGGCGATTGAGTCGATCTGCGTCGAACCTCCGCGCGAACCCGGAGGCGACTGGACCGCGGCGATCGCCACGCTCTCGTTCGAGGTCCCCGCCGAGGAAGGAGCCCGGCGATGATCCGCAACGCGGTGCGACTGGCGTGTGTGTTCACGATGGCCTCCGCCGCCGCGGGGCAGACGTGGACGCATCTCGGCCCGGCGCCCATCGGCGGCTCACTCGATGCCGGTCGAGTCTCCGCGGTGGTCTGCCATCCGACGCTGGCCGACCGCTATTTCGTCGCCGGAGCCGACGGCGGGGTCTGGCGCACGGACGACGGCGGCGCATCGTGGACGCCTCTGACAAGCCACATGCCCGCCAGCGCGGTCGGCGCTCTTGTGCTTGATCCCAACAACCCCGACATCGTCTTCGCCGGGACCGGAGAGGCCAATTTCGCCAACCACAGCCGGTACGGGCTTGGGATCTACAGGTCGACCGACGCGGGTCAGACATGGACACACCTGGCCGAGCAGGACTTCGCCGGGCGGTGCATCTCTCGTCTGGTCATCGACCCGCGCGATTCTTCCCGCGTCTTCGCCGGCGTGACCTGGGCCGGCGGCTTCCCCGCCAAGGCCGCCGCCAAGCGCCACCCGCAGGCCGACGGGCCTGTCGGTCTGTTTCGCTCCGACGACGCGGGCGTCTCATGGTCTCGAATCACCACGGGCCTGCCCGAACTCTGCCTCACCGATCTGGTCATCGACCCCAGCGACCCGTCGCGCATGTTCGCCGCCGTCGGACGCATCTTCGGCGATCCCGCCAACGGCATCTATCGCTCGACAGACTCGGGCCAGACCTGGACCAAACTCACCGTCGGCCTGCCCACCGGCACGGTTGGTCGCATCGCCCTCGCGGCCTCCCCTTCTCGATCTGGCCGACTCTTCGCGCTTGTCACTAATCCCGCCACCTCGACCGGCGACGGCGCCTCCACGCTAGCCGGCTACCGCACCGACAACGGCGGCGACTCGTGGACTGCCATCAACCCCGGGTCCATCCAGGCGACTTACGGCTGGTACCTCTGCGTTGTTGGCGTCAACCCCACCAACCCCGACATGGTCCTGATGGGCGGGCTTTCGCTCGTCCGCTCATCGAACGCCGGCTCGTCCTTTACCAACGTCACTCCGCCCCATGTTGATCTTCACGCCATCGCCTGGGACGCGGCGGGTCGCCTTGTCGTCGGCGACGACGGCGGCGTCCACCGCTCGACCAACAACGGCACATCCTGGGAATCACGCAACAACGGTCTGGGCACCATCCAGTTCTACGCCGGTGTCTCGACCCATCCCACCGACCCCAACCGCTTCCTTGGCGGCACACAGGACAACGGCTCCAACCTGCGCTCGTCCAACTCGCTCGTCTGGACCCGCGTCACCGGCGGCGACGGCGGCTGGACGCAGTGGAACCGCGCCAACACCCAACTCCTCTTCACCGAATTCCAGGGCACGGGCAACATCTTCCGCTCGACCAACGGCGGAGCCTCCTTCAACTCCTTCGGCAGCGGCATCAACTCGGGCGACCGCAACTGCTTCCTCCCGCCATTCCTCATCGACCCCAACGACCCAACCAAGATGCTCTACGCCACGAACCGTGTGTACCGATCGGTCAACGGCGGCTCGTGGAGCGCAATCAGCCCGAGCCTCTCCGCCACGGGCGCCATCCGCGCCTTGGCGATCAGCCCCGCCGACAGCAGCACTGTCTACGCCGTCACCAACGACCATCGCGTCCACGTCTCCACAGACGGCGGGGCGTCATTCACAACGCGCCTTACCGACGCCTTCGGCTGGCCCCGCGTGACCCGCGAGATCAGGCCCGACGACTCAGACCCCGCCACGGCCTATCTCGCGGGCGCAACGTTCGGCTCGCCCAAGATCCGACGCACCCGTGACCGCGGGCTCACCTGGTCCACGCTCGACGGCAACCTCCCGGATCTGCCCGTCAACGTCGTTGCGACCGATCCGCGCTGCACGCCCACCACGCTCTACGCGGGCACCGACGCGGGGTTGTACGTGTCCACGGATGACGGTCTCTCGTGGCGGCGGGTCGAGGGCGGCCTTCCCAACGCCTGCATCATCGATCTGCATGTTGAGACCAACTTCTCGCGCATCGTCGTTGCGACACAGGGCCGAGGGCTCTGGTCCGCACCGCTGCCCGATTGTGTCCCATGCCGGGCCGACTTCAACGCCGACGGCTTTGTCGATTTCTTTGACTTCGACCAGTTCATCCTGTGCTTCGAGGGCGGCGATTGCCCTCCCGGCACCTCCGCCGACTTCGACGCCGACGGCTTCATCGATTTCTTTGATCTCGACGCGTTCATCGCCGCGTTCGAACAAGGGTGCTAATGCCCGGGCCCGCCCTCGCGAGACGCCGACCAACGCTTCATCGCGCGGATCGTCGCCTCGCTCACGTGGTGTTCGATTCCCTCGGCATCGATCTCGGCCTGCTCCGCCGGCACCCTGAGCGCCAGCAGAAACGCGAGCACGATCTCGTGCCGACGCCTGCTCCGACGCGCGACCTTTGCGCCGAGCGGCGTGAGCACGATGGGCTTGCGCGATCCTCCGGACACCAGACCATCGCGGACAAGCCGCGCGACGATACGGCTCACCGTCACGTGGCTGACGCCCATGTGCCGCGCGAGATCGCCCACCCGCGCACATCCGGCCGTTTCTTCCAGCGAGAGCACCGCCTCGAGATAGTCCTCCGCCGTTTCGCCGCGGTGCGCGGCACGCGTCCCCCGAAACCGCGCCGAGGCCGAGGCAAGACGATCGTGCGAAGATTCCTCAGGCACGGGTTCCCCCTTCCATCAGGCTTCGCGCAGCCTGTTCGCTCACGCCCGTGACTCGGACGACCTTCTCGGGATTGGTCGCGCCCGAGACCACCGAGACATCACGCCGATGCACGCCCAGCGTGCGCGCGAGCAGAGCGCACACAGCCTCGTTGGCGCGCCCATCCTCCGGCGGCGCGGCGACCTTGACTTTCAGTCGATCGCCGTACGCGCCAGCGATCGCGTCCTGCCTTGAGCCGGGCACCACCTTCAGCCGGATCAGGATGCCGCCGTCTTCCGCCGCGATCACGACGCCGATTCCTTGATCGTGAGCGTTCTGCGGGGAGAGAAGATCGCCGACCCTTCGGAGGGCTCGTCGAGCGGCCGTGCGGGTCCCTTGCGGATCCGTTCGACCGCGCTCGCCGCGTTCTCGGGGCTGAACTCACACCCCAGGAACCGACGCCCCAACGCGTGGGCCACGACACCCGTGGTCCCGCTGCCAAGGAACGGATCCATCACTACGTCACCCGGGTTACTGCACGCGCGGACGACGCGAGAGAGGTACACCTCGGGCAGTTGGTTGTGGTGCCGCGAACGCCGTTCCTTGTTGTTTCCCTGAATCCTGCCCCAGTACTTTCCGTACCACACGTCCATCGGAACGCGCATGCCCGCGGGCATCCCGTCTCGCTTGCTAAGGGTTCGTCGATCGCCGTAGATCGTCGCGCGATCCGAGGGCTCCACAATGTCCAGGGCATTCCATCGGCGCTCGCCGCCGGGCTTGACGAAGTACAGCGCGTGGACCTTGCTTGAGATGAACCGACCGCGATTGTTCTGCCCGAACCGGTAGTGCCAGATGCACCAGTTCACCATCTCCAGCCCGAGTCGCTTCATGTACACCACGATCTCGGCCGCCCAGTCGTCGGGAATATTCACCCAGAACGCGCCCCCGGGGCGCAAGCCCTGCGCACACGCCTCGATCCAGCGGTATGTGAAGTCCAGATACTCGTTGTGCGGCAGGTCGTCCGCCCACCGATCGTAGGGCACACTCCAGTTGAAAGGGGGGTCCGCAAAGATCAGGTCGATCGCGCCCCTGCGCCATTCGTCGAACGTGCGCATCACCTCGCGGCAGTCGCCCACGCGCACAAGGGAGTCCGGCCCGCCGCTGCCGGGAATGACGTATTGCTTGCGCACGGCCCCGAGCGCTGGGGCCAGGCTGGGGTCCTTGCCCACGGCGTGCGCCTTGGCGACGCGCTTGCGGGCGGGGGGCTTGGGTGAGAGACGGGCCATGAACAAACAGAATAGCGCAAGGTTGGCGCCGCGCTACTTCGGCTGCTTGTCCAGCGGGTTGATCTTCGGGGTGGGGTCCCCGTGTGCACGAACCAGGGCGGACGTCAGTCGGGCCAACGCGGCCGCCCGACGAGGGTCGTTTCCCGCGGCGGCGCCCACCAGCCGGCTGACGAACGGCTGCGAGGGCGGGTAACCCACCCCGGTGGGCTCGAAGATCAGCGAGGCGACCATGCGGGCGGCGGCGATGTCGGGGCGACCCCTGCCCAGCAGGCGCACGCCGACGGTGTCCACGATCGTGGGGGTGTCGTCGCCGGCGGGATCGAGGATCAGGTTGGAGGGCTTGTGGTCGCGGTTGAAGACGGCGGGTGACTCGCCCGAGGGGTGTGTCATCGACCAGATCTGGGTGCCAAGGGCTGTGGCCAGGCGATCCAGCCGATCCGGGTTTGGGCGTTGAGCGAGTGCCTCGAGCACGGTCGGTCCCTCGATGGCGCGCAACACAAGCCACTCGCAGGCGGGCGGGGATGAGAACGCCAGGAGCAACGGCTCGGCTGTGGGGATCCGGGCCCGGGCGAGCAACTGAGCGCCGTCCCACTGGCGAAAGGCGCGGGATCTGCCGAGCCAGGAGCGGATCCGGCCGACGGGCCCATCAACGACGGCGGCCTTGAGGACCACGGGCGTCCCGAGGAGTGTGGTTCGCCAGACCCGAGAAAGGTCGTCGGCCTTGAGAAGGCGGGCGTCGGCGGGCTGAAAGCAGGCGAGCGCTTCGGTCCACGCGTCCACGCGCGGGGTGACGGCTTGTGCGCACCGCCTCGGCCTGAATGTGGAAATTGGCTTGGCGCTCACGGCGCGGAGGATACGCGGGACGCCCCGACCGACGGGGCGGCATGGTGGTATTGTTGTGCCTGACCCGAGGAGCCCCCATGTCGGATCGCAAGCCCTTTGTCGGTGGCAACTGGAAGATGAACACCAACCGCACGACCTCGTCGGATCTGACGAGAGGCGTCGTGGACGCGATCCGCAACCAAACGCAGGTCGATGTGGCGGTCTTCCCCCCCTTCCCCTACCTGCTGGCGGTCAAGTCGATCCTCCGGGACCGCGGGTCGGCCATCAAGCTGGGCGCCCAGGATTGCTACCACAAGCCCGACGGCGCCTTTACCGGCGAGGTCTCCATCGACATGCTGAAGGACTGTGGCGTGCAGGTTGTGCTGTGCGGGCACTCCGAGCGGCGGCATGCCATCGGCGAGACCGACGAGGTCGTGAATCAGAAGGTTCGGGCGGTGCTGGAGGCGGGGCTTGAGTGCGTGCTGTGCGTCGGCGAGACGCTCGATGAGCGAGAGGCCGGGCACACCGATCCGGTGAACCAGCGGCAGGTTCGAGCGGGCCTTGCCGATGTGACCGCCGACCAGATGGAGCGCGTGGTGATCGCCTACGAGCCGGTTTGGGCGATCGGTACCGGCAAGACCGCGAGCCCGGAGGACGCCCAGGACGTTCACCACAAGGTGCGCCGCCTGGTAAGCAATCTCTTCTCGGCGAGCGTGGCGGAGCGGACCCGGGTCATCTATGGAGGATCGCTCAAGCCACAGAGCGCCAAGGAAATCCTGTCGCAACCCGACGTGGACGGCGGGTTGATCGGCGGGGCATCGCTCAAGGCGGCGGAATTCGCGGCGATTGTGCAGGCGGCGGCAACCGCGGGCTGACACACCCCGGATTCGAGCATCGTTACGAGATAGCCAAACAGAAACCGACCCAAACAGGGCGTGGGGCGGCGCGTGCGCCTACGCTTTGGGTCCGCCCGTCGGGAGACTTGTTCGGGCTTGGAGTGTGCGCATGCTTTGGCTGGCGATTTCTGGTCTCTGGCTCAATCTCGGGATGCTGGCGTTCTTTATCGTCTGCGTCCTGCTCATTCTCGCGGTGCTCGTGCAGAAGCCCCAGGGCGGCGGGCTTTCCGCGGCATTCGGTGCCGGCTCGGGCAGCGCGGGGCAGACTGCCTTCGGCGCCAAGACGGGTGATGCGCTCACGGTGATGACCATCGGGCTGTTCGTGCTGTGGCTCTTGGTGGCGGTCGTGCTGAACTGGGTGACGCACCCCGAGAAAGCGGCCCCGATGACCCCCGAGGCGACGAGCAGCGCTCCGGCGAACGGACAGACGCCCTCGGCGCCGGCGGGCGAGACTCCGGCACCGGCTCAGAACCCCGGCGAAGCGCCCAAGAGCGAGACTCCGGCCCCGGTGCAGCCCCCGGCGGAGCCCCAGACCCCGCCCGCGACACCTCCGGCGGCGACGCCGGCGGG
>DDSG01000129.1:0-43921 GCA_002343325.1 Phycisphaerales bacterium UBA2396
GCCAGCGTCTCCGCGTCCTGCTGCCCCAGCACGGGCGGCGTGTACGCCGACGCCGACCCGGGCTTCTCCGATCGCAGCGCGTCCAGCGTCGCCGCAGCCCTCGCCCCGCGATCCACAACCGCCAGCGACGCCTCGCGCGCGAGCCCCCCGCCGAACTCACGGCTCACCCACCGGTCCCACGCCACCTTCCGCGTCGCGATATCCAGCAACAGAATGATGAGCGTCCAGATCAGCAACTGCCTCCAGATCGGCAGCAGCACCTCCAGCGGGCGGACGCCCCCACGGTCGAAGAAGTTGGTCTCGGGCAGCTCGGCGAACGACAACCGCCGACCACCCGTTTCGCTCGCCAGCAAGTCGAGCAGCGTCGCGTTGGACCGGAGCTGCCGATACTCGACGCCGCCCGCGCTCGACGCGCCCACCACCACGGGCGAGAGCCTCCGGTCCCCGTCGCGAGGCCTGAGGATCGCGATGTACGTCCCCGACGAACCCGCCGCCACGTCGGCCTCGTAGACGCCCGGTCCGGTCTGCTTCAGCCGAACCTCGCGCGACGTCCCGTCCGGCGCGTACACCGTGCCCGCAACATCCAGCCCATCGCGCGGCACACCCGCCGTGCCCGACGAATCAAGACGCAGCTTCAGCCGCCCGTCGGCCGCCTCCGCCCGCGACTCGATCCCGCGGCCCACCATGTCCACACGGCTCATCGATCGCGCCACCTGCGTCCAGAACCGCCGATACGAAGGCGTCTTGATCCACTCGGCCGCCCATCGCCCAGCGTCCGACGTGAACGCCGCAACCTGCCCAAGCTCGACCTGCCAGTGCGCGAGCACCGGCTCGCCCTCCTCGGTCGCCAGCGCGTTGATCACCGTCGGCTCGCGACGCGCCTGCGTCAGCGACAACCCTCCAAGCTCACCGATCGCCGGCACGCCCGCCAGCAGAGACGAGCCCCCCGTCACCACTCGGGGCACAAAGGGCTGCTCTCGCACGAGCGGGCTCCGCACCACACGGACCGCCCGCATAAACACCTTCGGCAGCACGTTCGGGTTGATGACCTCGTACGACTCCCCGTTGCCGCGGCTTGCAATCGCCGCCATCGTCGACAGGTCCGCCCGATCCCCCACCGAGATCGCCGACACACGCACCCCCGACGCGGCAAACCTCGCCGCCGCCTCGGGCAACAGCTCGGCGTTCTGCGATCGCCCGTCGCTCATCACGATCATCAGGCGGTTCTTCGCCTCCATCGCCATGAGCTGCCGGAACCCCTCCTCCATCGCCGGCAGCGCGTCCGTCCCGCCCCCGGCGGAGATCCCGCGCACCAGGTCCGCGTTCGCCGCCGGGTCCTTGTTCGGGCCCAGCGGGATCAGCGTCGAATACCCGTTGTTGAAGGTGATCACGCCCAGCAGATCGCGCTTATCGAGGCTGCGGATCGCCAGCGCCGCCGCCTCGTTGGCGATCTGCTGCTGGCTCCGCGTCGAACCCATCACATGGAAGTTCATCGAGCCCGAGTTGTCGAGCACCAGCATGATCGCCACTTCCGGCACGACCACCTTGTCCGGCAGATCGAGCAGCACGGGCAGCATCGGCTCAATCTCGCTCCCTCGCCACCCGCCCGCGCCAAAGCTCTCCGGCCCGCCCACCATCACCAGGCCCGATCCCAGATCCCGCACCAGCGACACCAGCGCCCGCTGCTTCTCGCTCGACAGCCCGTCCGCCGGCACGTTCTCCAGGATCACCAGGTCGTATCCCTGCAGCGTCAGAATGTCCCCCGGTGCCTCCTCCGGGCGGAACGTGTCCACCTTGAGCCCCGCCTCGCGCAGCGTGCTCGACAGCGTCGTCCCGCCGCCGCTGTTCACCCCGTCCAGATGAAGCACCCACCCCGCCCCGGGCGTGATCGTGAACCCCTCGGCCGCGTTGTTCTGCGTCAGCGTGTCGCCCGCCACAACGGTCCGCGAGGACTCCTCCGTCGTCGTATCCGGTTCATAGATCGCTCGGAACCGGTGCACCCGCCCCTCGTCCAGCGGCACATCGAGGACAATCGTGTTCCGCCCGCCCGCCAGCTCAACACGCCGCCCATCGCCCGCCTCGCCCGGGCTCAGATCAATCGCCCGGTCGTTGTCCTGAAGCCGAAGCGTGCCCGTCGCGGGCCCCGTCGACACGATCGACACGCGCACCGACACCGTGCTCTGCGCCGCCGAGCGTGGCGGGGCGTCCACCGACTCGACGTACACCTCGTCCTTCACCTCGTACTCAACCGGCAACGTCCAGACCTGCACCACGCCGCGTGTGCCGCGCGACGCACCCTCTTCGACCCGTGCCCCCGCCGTCTGCCTCGCCGCCAGAAGCGCATCGCCCGACGTTTCCACGCCGTCGGAAATCAGCACAAGCCTTCCCGCCGCATCAGGAGGCAGCATCGCCCGGGCAAGCCGCAACGCCCCCTCGATGTTCGTCCCCTCGCCCAGCGGCAGCGCGGTCGTCCAATCCAGCTCGCGCGACCGTGTGGGCGTCACGATCGCCGCCGACTGCTCGCCGAACGCCACGATCCCCACCAGATCATCCGGCCCGCGCCGGGCGGCCGCCGCATCCACCGCCCGCTTCACCACGTCCAGAACCCGCCGCCCCGAAAGGTCCGCCGGAATCTCCCCCACATCCTCCAGCATGCCCGTCGGGCGGTCCATCGAAGGCGAGACGTCCACGACGAAGATGACCGCGAACCGGTCCGTCCGCTGAACGCTGCTCGCCCCCGCCAGAAGAAGCGTCAGCAGCGCGAACAACACCAGCCTCAGCACCACCGCCGACCACCGGCGGACCACGCTCATCGACGAGAAAAGCCGCAGCGCGAGCAGCACCGCCGGGGCCACCAAGGCCAGGCCCCAGAACCACTCCGGGTTGGCAACCCGAAACTCCATGCGGGAGTGTACCCCTCCAACCGCCGAACCTCGGGCCCGGCCCCCCCATCATGACCCGGCGGCGACCCAGCGGCGATCCAGTGCCGCCGATTATCTTCTCGAACCCTTCGGACGCTCGCCCCACCGCGGTGTCTATGTCGTGAACGGCCGAGCCGGCGGCCCTTCACAAGTCCTGCCCGGCGGAGATTCACTCATGATGCAGCTCAATTCGATGATCGTTCGGCGGTTGACGGTGCTCGCGGGAGCAGCCACGATCCTCCTCGCCGGCTCGACGCTCGCCCAGACCGAGTTCACCGGCCTGCCCATCCCCCGCGAACGCCTCGCCGACTGGGTCAGCAAGCCCGAGTCACGCAACGCCGCACTCCGCTACTGGGCCCTCGCCTCGTCCATCTCTCGCGAGCAGGGCGACAAGATCTCGGCGGTCACCTGGGACACCGTCGGCGGCGAACTCGACCGCTCCAAGTGGCCCAAGGAGCTCGAAGCCGCCGCCAAGCTCGTCGAAGGCGAGCTCGCCATGATCGGGCCCGGCCTCGTCTCCGCGTCAAATCTCACCAAGTGCGACTTCGAGCTTCCGCTCGAGGAAGGCGTCTCCGTCCTGCTCCCCCATCTCGGACGCATGCGCATGATCGCACGCATCGTGCGCATCGAAGCGAGGGTTCACCTCGCCGCCGGGAACGCCGACAAGGCCGCCGATCTCCTCTGCGGGCTCATGCGTCTCTCCAGGCACATGCCCAACGACCGCACCCTCATCTCATCCCTCGTGGGCGTGGCGATCTCGGCTCTCGCACGCGACGAGATGCAGTACGTGCTCACCTCCCCCACGCTCACCCAGGCCGGCCGCGATGCCCTGCTCACCGAGCTGAAGCTCTCGGCCAAGCCCGACGCTTTCCAGTTCCGCAACGCCGTCGAAGCCGAGTGCTTCATCTTCCTCGAATGGGTCCGGGCCCAGGCCGCCGCGGGTCAGCAGGGAATCGACTTCGTCGCCTCGCTCGCCGGCGGCGAGGGCGAGACCGAGTCCACCAGGCTCCTCCGCTCACTCGACGCCAAGTCCTTTGCCGAAGCCTGCGACATGGCGAGCAAGGCCTACGACGAGGTCCTCGCCGCCCTCAACCAAGACGACCCCGCACCGATCATCGCCGCCATCTCCGATCGCGCCGGCCGCGGAGACTTCGGCCCCGTCACACAGATCATCTTCCCCTCCTTCTCCAAGGCCTTCGAGAGCATGTCCCGCGAAAGCCGCAAGCTCGAGGAGCTCATCGAGAAGGCCAGCGTCAAGCCCGCTCCGACCAACTGAACACTCCCGTGGCGACGATCGATCCACATCTCACGGACCTTGACCTCCTGCGCGAGACTGCCAGAGGAGACGACCACGCCGCTCGTCTCCTCTGGCAGCGCCACGCGCTCTGGATCCGCGCCTACGCCGCCTCGATCGCCCCCGACGCCGCCGACGACCTCCTCCAGCGGGCCTTCTGCACCATCCTCGACACTCCCGCTCGCGACATCCACAAGGTCACCGACGCCCGCGCCTGGCTCTGCCGATGCGTCCGCAACGACGCCCTCAATCTCCTCCGCTCCAGACGACGCGAGACCAACCGTCGCCTGCAGCTTCGCCCCGCTCTCGCCACCACGCCCGATCACGACGCCGGACTCCTCTCAACCGCCCTGGCCTCTCTGCCCCGCAGGCTCCGCGAGGTACTCCTCCTCCGCCACAAGGCCGGGCTTACCTTTGATCAAATGTCCCTGGCGCTGGGCGTCCCACGCTCCACCCTCGCCTCACGCCACGACGTGGCCATCGCCCAGCTCAGACGCTTGCTCGCCGAACACCATCCGCCCTCCACCGCCCGCGAGGTTCATCATGCGTAACCACAACGACGACGACGCACTCCTCGCCTCCCTTTCGCACGCCGACAGCGACGCAGGCCCGCCCCCCCGGGCGTTCATCGCCAAGGTCCGCCGACGCCGCTGGGCTCGACGCGCACGCACCGTCGGCGCCAACGTCCTCATCTTCGGCCTCGCCGTCGCCATCTGGGCGTCCATCTCGACACAGCACGGCAACCAAGGCGGCTCAACCACGCCCCCACCGAGCCAGACACCCGTCGTCATCTCCGCCAGCCACGCCCGGCCGACACTGTGGGACCTCCGCCAGGTCGACCCCGACGCGCAGCTTCTGCCGGGCGAGCTCACCGACGCCGCCTCCGACAGCAGCTCGCTGTAACCACGCGCGGACCAGATGCCGGGCGCGATAACTCTCCGAAGTCCACCCGCGCGCGCTATCCCGCGGCGCTCCCCTTCGCGAGGGAAGCCGCACGCGCCGGCCGTCCGATACACCTTCCATGCTCCGAGTCTCGGCCATGGCGATGGTCCTCTGTTCGTGGGTGCTGGCCCAGCCGGTCGCGACCCTCCCCGATCCGGCAGGCCCCGAAGAAATCGGCCTGGGCTCCGTGCTCGCCCCCGCCTCCACCAGCAAGCCGCGATCCTCAGGCCGCCTCACCAGAGCCTTCGACTTCGACGCGCCCACGCCCAACCCCGTGCCCGACGACTGGTCGCGGGCTCAGGACGAAAGCGCCATCGGCGGCTCATTCGAACGCCCGGGCTTCCCTTCCATCAACCTCGCCGAACTCGATCGATCCGTCGGTCATTCCGGATCCACCAGCGTCCGCCTTCCCACCCGCGGCGGCAGCACAAGCCTCGTCCTTCGCTCCGGCGTCATCCCGGTCTTTGCCGACGCCGACTACCGCGTCACCGCCGTCGTGCGCACGGCGGGCCTGCGCAACGCCCGCGCCGCCATCGTCGCCCGCTTCCTCGACGCCTCCAGCACCCCGATCCCCGGCGCCCAGCGCCGCAGCGATCTGGTCATTTCCGATGCTCGATGGTCCGAGATCGCGGTCGAGCTGCCCGGGCAATGGCCCGGGTCGTCCTACCTCCAGATCGAACTGCAGACCCTCCAGCCCCGCGAGTTCATCACCGGTGTCGGCGAGAAGTTCCGAACCGTGCCCGAAGACTTCGAAGGCTCCGCCTGGTTCGACGATGTCCGTGTCACGCAGTTGGCCCGGCTCGAACTTTCCCTCAACGACCCGACCGGACTTGTCGTCTTCCCGCAGAAGCCGGCTATTCGCGGCCTCATCCGCGACCTCACCGGCGAATCGCTCTCCACACGCATCGAAATCCGCGACGTCAACGGCGACGTCGTTCACACCGGCGGCCAGCCGCTCTCCCAAGGACAGGACGAAGTACGAATCGCCCCCGAACTCCCCGGCTTCGGTTGGTACCGTGCCATGCTCGAAGTCGTCAGCGCCGGACGCGTCGTCGGCGTCGTGACACGTGACTTCGTCTGGCTGCCCGCCGACGACGCCATCGACGCGCGCGCGGGCGGCTCCCCAGATCGCCGACGCCTCGGCGTCGTGCTCAACGACTTCGCCAGTGACCGAACCCCCGCCATGCTCCGGCTCGCCGAGGAACTCGGCTCCCGCTCCATCACGGTGCCCCTGTGGACCTCGGAACTCACCCCTGCGCTCGCCGCCGAACGCTCCAAGTCCATGAGCCCCTTCGTCGACGGGCTTCTCGCCGCATGGTTCGACGTTGGATTCTCGCTCGGCGAGCCCCCCGCGGGGGCTGTGCCCCCCGAGCTGCTGGACCGCAACGACACATGGGAGGTCCTCGCGCAGGATCGACGCATCTGGTGGCCTTATCTCGATCAGTACCTCGACCGTTTCGGGCAGCGCGTGCGTCGGTGGCAGATCGGACCCAACGGCAGCGCCTCGGCCGCCTGGAGGCGCGGACTTCGGACCGACCTCGACCGCCTCGACCGCTTGATCTCCACCCTGGTAGCCGGTCCCATCCTGACCATCCCCTCCCGCGCCGAGTTCGGGCTCTCTCCCGGGTTGATCGCGGGCGACCAGCACGCCGCGGCCGTCGCAAGCCTGATCTCCGCCGACCTGCCGAGCACGGCCGCGGGCGAACTGGTCCGCCACTGGCGGGCCGGGGGATCCGCGGAGGGCGCCGCCGAGCTCACCGCGGTCTTCGAGTTGGCGGACGAAGAGACCCTGGGCCTCTCCGCGGGCGTCGACGACATGATCCGCAAGGTTGTCGAGCTGTGGAACGCGGCCGGCTCCGGCCCGGCCAAGGCCGAGATCCGTGCGGCACTCGAGCAACCCTGGGGATGGACCGACACGAAGGCTCCCAAGCCCCAGATCCGACCCGAGTTCGCCGCCTGGCGCAACCTCACCCGCGTGCTCGCCGATCGCGTCGTGGTCGGCACCATGCCCGTCGCGCCCGGAGTCAAGTGCTACATCCTCGCGCCGGACCTTGGCGCCCCGGAAGATCGCGGCGGGGCCCTTGTCCTCTGGAACGAGACGGCCCTGCCCGAGGACGCTGTGCTCGAAGCGCACCTGGGCTCGGGCGCGATCTGGCTCGTGGACCGCTTCGGGAACAAGGGTGTTCTGCAGACGCCCCGCCACGCGACCGACCACCTGGGCGATGAAACGATCATCGCCAACGAGCAGAAAGCCCGCGATGAGGTGGTCACGGCCGGTCTGGTCCGTGTTCGGGCCACGTCCACGCCGATCTTCATCGAAGGGATCGACGTCAATCTGGTTCGAATGCTCGCGTCCCTTCGGATCACCCCCGCGTTCCTCGAATCCTCGTCCCAGCGCAAAGATCTCTCGATCGAGTTCAACAACCCCTGGCCCATGCCGATCACCGGGCAGATCACCATCGTCGAACCCGTGGGCACGGGGGTGGCGTCCGACGGGCTCGACCGGAGCTGGAAGATTGTGCCCCGGGTGATGCGCTTCGCGGGCGAGGCCAACTCCACGATCACGCTTCCGATCTCGGTGGCCTTCGGCGGCCTGGAGGAAGCCGGGCGACGCGATTTCGTGCTCAATCTCGACGTCACCGCCGAGCGACGTGTCACCGGCGTGCGGGCTCGCACGCCCGTGGAGATCGGCCTGCGAAACGTCAAGCTCGACGTCCAGTCCATGCGATCGGGCGTGGGCGGGAGTGATGTCGTCATCGAGGCGCGGGTCACCAACATCGGCGAGTCACCCATCGACATGGAACTGACGGCCTTCCCCCCGGGGCAGCCACGCACAGGTTCGACCATCGGCGGGCTCCTGCCGGGTCACCAGGCGCTGCGTCGCTTCGTTTTCCGCGGTCAGGCCCCGGTCATGTCGGGCCAGCGCGTCGTGCTGAGCCTCACCGAGCCCGGCGGCGGGATGCGTCTCAACACCTCCACGGTCGTGCCATGATGCGTGCGGTTGACCGACTTCACCTCGCCGACTATTCTCTCTGTTGAAGCTCATGGATCGCACGCGCACCAGCCCGATGAACGCTCACGCCGACCTGTCGGCCGTGGTGACGTCTTCGGTCGCGATCCTGGCGAAAGCGAAAAAAGCGAAAGGCTGCTGAGGCTCCGGCCCGGCTCGTGATGTTTGCGGCGTGAGAGCGCCGTGGCGTTGCTGATGCCCAGAGTTCGGGGCCTCCCTCGCGTTCGCGGGGCCGACGTCCGCACGTTGGACCCCGCTCCATCCCCCACCCCCAACACAGATGACCAGAGCAGGGCCGATGCCGGGCCGCGTGGCGCGGCGGGCCCATCACAAAGAAGGAGTCAGCATCATGAGTCAGACAGCAACGAGCGTGTGGACGTGCGAATGCCCGGAATGCGGAGCGGCGGTGAGCCTGACGAGGCGGCCGCTGGCGGGCGAGGTGGTTCGGTGCGCCGACTGCGGCGCCGAACTGGAAGTCGTAAGCGTGGATCCGCCCCGGCTGGCGCTTGCCCCGCAGGTGCAGGAAGACTGGGGCGAGTGATCGTCGCGCGTCAGTACCGAACCAAGGGACCGTCGAGCAGAGGAGATTGGCATGCGCGTGGCGTTGTTGTATTCGAGGATTCGGGTGGAAGAGAGGCTTCTCGCGGAGGAGCTCGAGAAGCGCGGGATCACGCACGAACTGATCGACGTGCGGACTGCCTCGTGGAACTGCGGGCACGCGGGTGCGTGGTCTCGGTTTGACGTCGCGCTCGAACGCTGCATCAGCCAGACGCAGGCCGTCACCGCGGTGAAGGTGCTCGAGCGGTTCGGGATCCCGTGCGTGAATCCGAGTCGGACCATCGAGACATGCGGCGACAAGCTCGCGACGACGCTCGCGCTGGAGGCGGCGGGCGTGCCCGGCCCCCGCACCATGGTCGCGCTCGAACCCGAGAGCGCCCTGGCGGCGATCGAGGAGATGGGGTACCCCGTGGTGCTCAAGCCGACGGTGGGCTCGTGGGGGCGGCTGCTGGCGCGGGTCAACGACCGCGACGCGGCGGAGGCGATCCTGGAGCACAAGGCGACACTCGGCGGCGTCTCGCACGGTGTGTTCTACATCCAAGAGTACGTGCGCAAGCCCGGGCGGGACCTGCGGGTGTTCATGGTCGGCGGCGAACCGATCTGCGGGATCATCCGCGAGAGCCAGCACTGGATCACCAACACCGCGCGGGGCGGCCGCGCGGGCGTGCTGCACATCACGCCCGAGATTGCCGAGGTCTGCCGGCGCGCCTCGGCGGCGGTCGGGGGCGGTGTGCTGGCGATCGACCTGCTCGAAGACCCGGAGCGCGGCGTGCTGGTGAGCGAGGTCAACCACACGATGGAGTTCCGCAACAGCATCGCGCCAACCGGCGTGAACATCCCCGGGCGGATCATCGACCACGTGCTGGAGACCGGCTCGCGGCGGGCGGCCGCCCAGATCGAATCCAAGCCGGTTGCATCGCGGGAGGCGGCACGATGAGCCTGCGTGTGTCCATCGTGGGCGGGTCGGGGTATGGCGGTGGCGAGCTGCTGCGGCTGCTGTCGGCACATCCGGAGGTCGAACTGGTGCAGGTGACGAGCCGATCGCAGGCCGGGATGTTCGTGCACAGCGTGCACCCGAACCTGCGCGGGCGAGTGAAGCTGACGTTCGTTCGTCCGACGGAATTGGAGCCCTGCGACGTGCTGTTCCTCGCGATGCCCCACGGCGAGGCCGGACGGTCGATCGATCGGTACACCTCGCTCGCGCCGAGGATCGTGGACCTTTCGGCGGACTTCAGGCTGCGGGATGTCGGCGCGTATCGGCGCTGGTACGGCGAAGACCACCCATCGCCTGCGTGGCTCGACCGCTTCGTGTACGGGCTGCCCGAGCTTCATCGTGACCGGCTTCGCGGGGCGAAGCTTGCCAGCGGCGTCGGATGCAACGCCACGGCGATGAACCTGGCGCTGCTCCCGCTGGCGCGGCATGGGCTGATCCGCACGGCGATCTGCGACATCAAGGTCGGGAGCAGCGAGGGGGGCAATGCCGTCAACGCGGGAAGCCACCATCCCGAGCGGTCGGGCGTGGTGAGGACGTTCGCGGCGGCGGGTCATCGGCATGCCGCGGAGGTCGAGCAGGAGCTGATGGGCCCGCACGGGCGGTTTGATCTGCATGTGACGGTCACCTCGGTCGAGATGGTACGGGGCGTCCTGTGCACGGCGCATGTGCTGCCCACGAGAACGATCGAGGAGAAGGAACTCTGGTCGCTGATGCGCGAGGCGTACGGCGGCGAACCGTTCGTGCGGATCGTGCGCGATAAGTCCGGCATTCACCGGTTGCCCGAGCCCAAGTTGCTCAGCGGAACCAATTGGGCGGACGTGGGCTTTGAGATCGATCGGGACACCGGACGGATCGTGATGATCTCGGCGATCGACAATCTGATGAAGGGTGCCGCGGGGTCGGCGGTGCAGTGCATGAACCTGATGTGCGGCTTTGAAGAGCTCGCGGGGCTCGACTTTGTCGGGCTTCACCCGCTGTAGCACGGAGGATGATGATGATCGTGGTCAAGATCGGCGGAAGCCGGGGCGTGGACCTGGCGGCGGTGGCGGAGGACGCGGCGTCGCTCATCGCCGGCGGGCACAGGATCGTGCTGGTGCACGGCGCCTCGCACGAAACCAACCAGCTCTCGGAGTCGCTCGGGCATCCGCCACGGTTCATCACGAGCCCCAGCGGGCACACCAGCCGGCGGACGGACGCGAGAACGCTCGAGATCTTCCAGATGGCCTGCGGGCTGATGAACCAGCGGCTCGTGGCGTTGCTGCTGGCCCGCGGCGTTCGGGCCGTGGGGCTTTCGGGGCTCGACGGGCGGCTGTGGCAGGGCGAACGCAAGGCCGCGGTGCGGGCGGTCGAGGACGGCCGCACCGTCATCATCCGCGACGATTACACCGGATCGGTCGAGCGGGTCGACGCGACACTGCTGCGGATGCTGCTCGACGCGGGGTACACGCCCGTGCTGAGCCCGCCCGCGATCAGCACCGCCGGCGAGGCGATCAATGTGGACGCCGATCGGGCGGCGGCGGCGACGGCGGCGGCGCTCGGTGCGAGCTCGCTGCTGCTGCTCTCCAACGTGCGCGGGTTGCTCCGACAGTTTCCCGACGAGAGCACGCTCGTCCCGGTCGTCCGACGCTCGGCGATCGAGGAGTTCGTCGGACTGGCGGAAGGCCGGATGAAGAAGAAGGTGCTCGGGGCGGGCGAGGCACTCGACCAAGGGGTTGGGCGCGTGATCATCGGGGATGCACGGCGCCGCGGGCCGATCTCGGCCGCGCTCGCGGGAGAAGGCACGGTGTTTGAATGACGACTTCGACAGCCATCAACTCCGCGCCGAACGGCCCGCGGTGCGTTGTGACCGACGATCAGGCGGTGGCGTTGCTGACGGCCGCGGTGGATACGCCGAGCGTCTCGGGGCACGAAAGGCCGGTGGCCGAGCTGCTCCGTTCGCGGGCCTCGGACATGGGTCTTGCCTCGACGATCGACGAGACGGGGAGCGTTGTCGCGGCGACTGCGGGCGACCCGCTGCGGAGCGACCCCAGGACCGCCGACATCGTGCTGCTGGGGCATATCGACACCGTGCCCGGGCACATCGCGGTGAAGCGCGTGGGCGATCGGCTGTACGGTCGCGGGAGCGTGGACGCGAAGGGCCCGCTGGTCGCCTTCCTCATCGCCGCGGCGACTGCGGCGTTGCCCGAGGGTGTACGGCTTGTCGTCGTCGGGGCGGTCGAGGAAGAGATCGCGACAAGCCGAGGGGCGCGGGCGGCGGCGGCGCGGTACCGCCCAGCGGCGTGCGTGATCGGCGAGCCGAGCGGGTGGGACGCGGTGACCATCGGATACAAGGGGCGACTCCTGGCGACGTGCCGATTGGCGAGATCTCTTTCGCACACGGCGGGCCCCAGCGGTAGCGTCGCCGACGAGGCGCACGCGTGGTGGACGCGGGTTCTGGCGGGCGTCGCGCGGCTGAATGAGGGGCGTGAGGGCGCGTTCTCGTCGGTGCAGGCGACGCTGCGATCGATGCACACGGGCAGCGACGGGCTGCGGGAGCACGCGGAGGTGCGGGCTGGGTTCAGGCTGCCGCCGGATGTTTCGCCCGATGCGATCCGCGGGCTCCTGGCATCTTGCGCGGGCTCGGCGACACTGGACTTCTCGGGCGCTGAAGTGGCTCATGTCGCCGACCGGGGGAACGCCGTCGTTCGCGCCCTGTCGGCCACGCTGCGGGCGGGCGGGGTCGCCCCGAGGCACCTGAAGAAGACCGGCACGAGCGACATGAACGTGGTCGGGCCGATCTGGGGCTGCCCGATCGCGGCGTACGGGGCGGGGGATTCGTCGCTCGACCACACTCCGGAGGAGCACATCCAGATCCCTGAGTTCCTGCGTTCGATCGCAGTCCTGCGGGCGGCTTTGGAGCAACTGGCGGGCGAGGTCGCAACCGGGGCCCCGGGGGGGCGGTAGAGCGGCCCATCGGCCGAGGTGCACGGGTGCACGGCAGGCCGACATCGGGAGTTGCTCAGCAATGGAGAAGTGGACCACAGGCGGCAGGTTGGATCGAAGAACCCTTTTGCAGGCCTCGGCGATCGCGGCGGCGACGGGCGTCCTCGCGGGGACAGGCCTGGCGAGGCCAAGCCTTGGGCGAACCTCTGGGCCGGCGCCCGCGAAGCTCAGGATCCTGATCCTGGGCGGCACGGGGTTCCTCGGGCCCAAGGTGGTCGATGCCGCCAAGGCACGAGGGCACACGGTCACCCTCTTCAACCGCGGGAAGACCGAGAAGCGGATCGGGGTCATCGACGACGTCGAGAAGCTCTACGGCAACCGCGACCCCGAGAAGCACGCGGAGGAGGGGGATCCGTCGACGCCCAAGGGGCTCGAGTCGCTCAAGGGCAAGTCGTGGGACGCGGTGGTGGATACGTCCGGGTATGTGCCGCGCATCGTGAAGGCGTCGGCGGACCTGCTGAGCCCGAACATCGGGCAGTACGTGTTCATCTCGACGATCAGCGTGTACAAGAACAACCACATCGCGGGCGAGGCCGAGGACGCCGACACGCTGCGGTACATCGGCAACTCGGAGCAGGTGACGAACGAGACGTACGGGCCGTTCAAGGCGATGTGCGAGCAGGCAGCGGAAATGTCGCTGCCCGGGCGTGCGACGACGATCCGGCCGGGGTTCATCGTTGGTCCCGGGGACCCGACGGACCGGTTCACGTACTGGCCTGTTCGTGCGGATCGCGGGGGCGAGATCGTGTGCCCCGGCGCAACCACCGACCCGGTGCAGTTCATCGATGTGCGCGACCTGTCGGAGTTCATCATCCGATGCATCGAGCAGAAGCACATCGGCGTCTTCAACGCGACCGGGCCGGAAAAGCTCCTGACCGCGGGCGAGTTGATCGCGGCGTGCCGCAAGGCATCCGGGAAGGACTCGAGCGAGCTGTGGGTGCCTTACGAGTTCTTGGGGAGCCAGGGCGTGGGCCCGGGCATGCTGCCGATCCTGCTCCCGTCGGACGGGCCCTTCGCCGGGTTCCACACGCGGAGCGTGGCGAAGGCGGTCGAGGCGGGGCTGACCTTCCGTTCGGCGCTCGACACGGTCAAGGCGACGCTCGAGTGGTGGCCCAAGGAGATCGAGCGGCGTGACCGGGTGGGCAAGGAGATGGTCGAGGCCGCGAAGAAGGAAGGCAAGCCCGAGCCCAAGCTCGGAGATCCGACCCTGCCGCGGGCTGGCATCCCGTCGGAGACGGAGCGGAAGGTGATCGACGCGTGGAAGGCCTCGAAGGCCGAGACGCCCGAGGACGCCCCCCCGGCAACGAAGTAATCGCGAGCGCGGTCTCCGCGAGAAGCGATCAAGCAAAGGGCCCCCGGATCCGAGAAGATCCGGGGGCCTCTTTCGTTCGAGCGACTGATCGTGCCGCGGGTGGTGCCCGCGCGGCGTGGATCGATCAGGGACTGATTACTTCATGCCAAGGTTCTTGACGAGGAAGGCGTACTGGTCCGCGACTTCCTCGATCCGCTTGGCGGTGGGCTTGCCCGCGCCGTGGCCGGCCCGGACGTCGATGCGGATGAGCACGGGCTTGTCGCCGGCCTGGGTCGCCTGAAGAGCGGCGGCGAACTTGAACGAGTGAGCGGGAACGACGCGATCGTCGTGGTCGCCCGTGGTGATCATCGTGGCGGGCCAGCGGCTGCCGGGCTTGCGCAGCGCGACGTGATAGGGCGAGTAGGCGTTGAGCGCCCGGAACTCCTCTTCGCTGGTCTCGGAGCAGCCGTAGTCGCTCTTCCAGGCCCAGCCGATGGTGAACTTGTGGAAGCGGAGCATGTCGAGCACGCCCACGGCCGGGAGCGCAGCGCCCCACAGCTCCGGACGCTGGGTGATCATCGCGCCCACCAGCAGCCCGCCGTTGGACCCGCCCGAGCAGGCGATGCGGCCGGGCTTGGTGTACTTCTCGGCGATGAGGAACTCGGCCGCCGCGATGAAGTCGTCAAAGACGTTCTGCTTGCGGACGTTCGTGCCCGCCTGATGCCATTCTTCGCCGTACTCGCCGCCGCCGCGGATGTTCGGGACGGCGTACACGCCGCCCATCTCCAGCCAACCGATGATGGCGGGGCTGAAGGACGGGGTGAGCGAGATGTTGAACCCGCCGTACCCGTAGAGGAGCGTGGGGTTGTTCCCGTCGAGCTTGATGTCCTTCTTGTGAACGATGAACATCGGGACGCGGGTGCCGTCCTTGCTCGCGTAGAACTTCTGGGTCACGACGAAGTCGTCTGGGTTGAACTTGACGGTGGGCTGCTTCCAGAGGGTGCTCTCGCCGGTCTCGGCGTTGAGGCGGAAGATGGTGGTCGGGATGTTGTAGGAGGTGAAGGAGTAGAAGGTCTCGGTGTCGGTGCGCTTGCCGCCGAAGCCCGACGCCGTTCCGATGCCGGGCAGCGCGACCTCGCGAACGAGCTTCCCGTCCCGTGCGAACTGCTTGACCTGGGTCTTCGCGTCCTTCAGATAGCTCGCGAAGAACATGTTGCCGACCATCGAGACGCCCTGGAGCGTTTCGGCGGCCTCGGGGATGATCTCGCGCCAGTTGTCGCGTTCGGGCTTGCTCAGATCGATCGCGATCAGCCTGGACTTGGGCGCCTTGAAGTTCGTGGAGAAGTAGAACACCCCGCCGTCGTTGCCCACGTACTCGTACGACGCGTCGAACTCGCTCAGGAGCTCGACAAAGCCGTTGGCCTTGTTGCCCTGCTTGGCAACCAAGGCGGCCCTTGCGGCCCGCTTCTCCTCGATCTGCTTGCCGAGAGCTGCCTTGTCGCCCCCGCTGTCGATCTGGTCCTGAAGCCCGCGGATCTCACGCTCGATGCCGCGGATCTGCGTGTCGATCTCCGTCGGGGCGGCACCGATCGGGCTGGCCTTGAGATCACGCACGAAGAGCCCGTTCTTGGGATCCGTGCCCTTCCAGATACTCATCACCACGTACTGGCCGTCCTCCGTCACGCCCGCGCTGAGCCCCCACTCCTTCTGATCGGGACGCTCGTAGACCAGCACGTTCTTGGACTGCGGCTGGCCGATCGTGTGCAGGTAGACCTTCGGGTAGTGGTTGACGGCGGTGTATTCCTGCCCGGCCTTGGGCTCGTCGTAGCGCGAGTACAGGAAGCCGGACGAGTCGCGGAGCCAGCTCGCCCCGGAGAACTTGACCCAACGGATGCTGTCCTCAAGGTCCTTGCCCGTCGCGATGTCGCGGACTTTCCAGCTCGTCCAGTCCGAGCCCGCGTCTGCGATTCCGTAGGCCATGTGCTTGCCGTCCTCGGACACCGAGACACCGGCGAGGGCGGCGGTGCCGTCCTGCCGCAGGGTGTTGGGATCGAGCAGCACACGAGCCTGCGCATCGAGCGAGTCCGTGACGAACAGCACGGACTGGTTCTGCAGCCCGGTGTTGTACGAATAGAAGTACTTGCCCCCGTCCTTGCTGGGCGTGCTGAAGCGCTCGAAGTTCCACAGCTCGGTGAGTCGCTCGCGGATCGCCGAACGTTGCGGGATCGACTCGAGATAGGGGAAGGTGATCGCGTTCTGCGCGTTGATCCACTCGCGCGACTGCGTGCTGTCCGGATCTTCCAGCCAGCGGTACGGGTCGGCGACCTTGGTGCCGAAGTACGTATCCACAAAGTACGTTTCGGCCTTGGGATACGTGATCGGTGCCGGCTGCCCGTGGGCGGCGGCCATCGACATCAAAGCCAGAGCGGCGACGAATCGGACACGTGCGGACATTGCGTCACTCCTTGGAAATAGACACGACCCAAGGATACCGCCCCGCCCGCCCCCGGGTTTCGGTCTCGCCCGTCCCGCCGACGCTGCCGGATGAGGCCCCTACTGCACCAGCCCTTTGGTCAGCCGCATGAACGCGGTCTCGAGGTTGACGGGCTCTTCCGTGAACTTGGTGATGCGGAACCCCCCGTTGATAAGCATGTTGGGGATGTCCGTGAACGTGCGCCCGGCGGACTCGTCGAAATCCACGTGGAGCAGGTGCCGACCGGCCCGGTCGTTCGGGTCGGCATCGGCCACGCTCACCTTGCGGACCCCGGGGAACTTCTGGACGACCTTGGCCGCCTCCTCGTGCCGATCGGCGACGCCGATGTGGATCACATGACCCATCTTGGCCCGGCGGACGATCTCGGCGACCGGGCCGTTGAACAGCAACTGCCCCCGCTCGATGATCCCGACAACGTTGCACAGCTCGGCCAGCTCCGGCAGGATGTGGCTCGAGATCAGGATGGTCTTGCCCATCCTTCGCAGTTCCTTGAGCAACTCACGCATCTCGATGCGAGCCCGAGGATCAAGCCCGCTCGCCGGCTCGTCCATCAGCAGCACCTTCGGGTCGTGCAGGAGCACCCGCGCCACGCTCAGCCTCTGCTGCATCCCGCGGGAGAGCCCGTTCACCTCGGCCGTCGCCTTGTAAGACAGGTCCGTCAGTTCCAGCACGTCCTTGACGACCTTCTGCCGCTGCGAGCCGTGGATGTTGTACGCGGCGGCGAAGAACTCCAGGTACTCCGTCACCACCATGTCCTCGTACGCGCCCATGAAGTCCGGGACGTAGCCGATGAGCGGGCGGATCTGCCGGTTCTGGAAGCCCACCGTCAGCCCGGCGATGTTCGCCTGCCCGCTCGAAGGCTTGAGCAGCGTGGCGAGAATCTTGATCGTCGTCGTCTTGCCGGCCCCGTTGGGGCCGATGAACCCGAAACAATCCCCCTCGTTGATCGTGAGGTTCAGATTATTAAGCGCCACGAGGTCGCCGTAGCGCTTCGTCAGGTTGATCGTCTCGATCATCGGCATGCAATGGCCCTTCTCATGGCTCGCGAGACTCCGTCACCTCGCCCGAGCCGCCCACGAACGATGGCGGGTTGTCGGGCAGGGGATAGACCCACCTCACCCACGTCACGCCGGTGTTCTCCATCGGCTCCCCGTCCACGAACATCGGCGTGGGCGAGGCCGACTCGCGCACCTGCCCCAGCACGATCAGGCACGGCTGCGTCAGCCAGCGGCAGATATCCCACCCGTGCATCGCCGCCCGGCTCGCGATGACGCGTGGCTGATCGCTGGACGTCGCGTTGGTCGCCGGGCCGGGCAACTGGTTGAACAGCGCGAGCGCCAGCATGTACTGCTCCGGCGCGACGACACGCTCGACTCCCGTGATCGCGTTGCCGTACTGAGACCCGACGGAAAGCCGATCGAGCAGCGCTTCGAGCGAGCGGGAGGCGAGCGGCACCTCGGCGAACTCCGAGCGCAGGTTCAGCACCTCGCCCGGACGCCACGCCCGCGACGCGGGCAGGCTGATCGCCCAGGCACCCTCGGACGCCGGGCGAAGCCCGCTGAGGATCGACGGCGTGACCACCGACGAAGCCCGCGGGACATAGATGATCGTGACATTCTCGAGCGCGCCCGGCATGCCGTGCGCCAGCAAACCGCTGGGTCCCTGGGCGTCCACGGCGATCTCGCCGCCCGCCGACCCGTCGGGCTTGGCGGGGAAGGGCGCCCGCCACACCGTGCCGCCAGCCCAGTCGATCTGGAACTGCTTGACGGTGGACCTCGCGGGGAAGGTCACGCTGCCCGGCCCGACCGCCTCAAGGGCGTACTCGCGCGTGTCGGGGAAGCTGAACTCGCTCCCGGGGCCGGACTTGATGTCCGCCCATGGCGCGACAGCGTTGCGTACGTCACGCCGCGAGCCCGGCGTCTCGAATCGACCGTCGCTGCCGCCCACGGCGATGGTCGCCGAGCCGTACCACGGGATCATGACATTGACCCACGTCCGTGATCGGACGCGTTCGTGCCCGTGGATGGTTTCAAAGACGGTGAGGTGCGTTCCCTCGGTCTGCTTGGGACGGGCAAGCCAGGCGCCGCCCCACGCGAGCACGGTGAACGCGGCGCCCGACAGCACGAAGGCGAGCCATGAATGCCGCGCGAGCCCCATGCGCTTGAGCACGCCGTACGACACCGGTCCGGCGACAAGCCAGTAGGCCGCGAAGACGACTAGCCCGAGCAGGATGCCCGTGGCGGCCTGGCCTTTCTTGTCGATCATGCCCCCGATGAGCGAATCGAACTCGCTGGGCCTGTTGCGGTTGGCGATCACGTTCCAGCGCCCGCCGCGGGTGTCGGCCTCGGTCCGCTCCTGCAGATTCAGCAACTGCCCGCGGGTGCCGATGAGCCGGTGCCAGAAGACGTCGGCATCGACGGGCAGCGCCTGCCGCCCAACATCGAGCCCCAGCACCGTAATCGCCCCGCCGCCCCAGGAACGCCGCACCGCGATGCACGCGCCGTCGGGCCCGTTGATCACGCGCACCGCCTTTTCGGGCGCCACCCCGTCGCGGGGCACAAACTCGTGGATCACGCCGTCCGTGGGCATCTGCGGCGAGCGGGCCCGGGTCAGCAGCGGCGTGTACGCCGACATGTCGACCCCATCGCGCCGGACCACGTTGACCTCGGGCATCATGTCCGACAACTCATGCTCGGCACGACCGATCCAGGTCTGCCCCGCCGCGGGCAGCGCGATCACCAGGTGACCGCCCCGTTCGATCCACTCGCGCATCGCCCGGGCGGTCGGCCCGCGGATCTCGCCCGGTTCGCCCGCCCCCCACACGATCACGCTCATCGCCGACAGCCCAAGCCACGAATCGGGCAGCTCGCCCGGCGTGCGGATCTCGGCGATGTGCGTCGCCTCGTGCCCGTACGGGGGCGTCGTCTCCCCGGCGAAAGACTGCAGAAACCGATCAAGACCCATCGATCGAACGCCGATCCGCCCCCACAGCCCGGCACTCGGCGGCAGAATGTTCATCGCCCGCCCGATCGCCGACGATTGCGGCGCCACGACCACCTGCCCGAGCAACTCGCCGAACCGCCCCGCCATCGCCGCCTCGAGCCCGCCCTCCTCCGCCGCGTGCACCGAGATCGTGAACGACCCGTCACGGTCCACGGCGTAGGGAAGCATGGTGTAGATCCAGACAGGCTGGGCCACGCCGGGATTCAGCGAGACCGCCCTCGTCCACACCTGGATATCTCGATCGGCGTCGGGCATCGTCAGTCGGACGACGACCTCGCGCTGACGCGTCGCGGTGTCCGTCAGCCGAAGCCGGATCCCCGCGTAACTGCCCGCCCGCGCCACGCCGCCCACGCCCGCCTGGTCGAGCTCGATCTTGACCGATCCGACGCGAAGGGCCTGGGCGGCCGCACCATCCTGCACGGGCACCGCCGCCCGTGCCGAAGGCCCCACCACCAGCAAGCCCGCCAGCATGCCCAGCAGACAGACCACCCACGTCCCGAAACGCGGGCGTGGCGGGCTGACGGGATGTTGACGGCTGCGACCGCGTGCTCTCACGAGGCCATTCTACTGGCGCTCAAGCCTCCGGGTTCTCGGGCCGATACCCCGGCATGCACGACTTCACCCCGGGCGTCTGGATTCTGCTCGCCGCCGTTGGTGCCGGCGCGACCATCGCCTGGCTCTACGCAACCGCCGCGTTCATCCGCAATCACGCCGAACGCCACGCCGTGCTCTGCGAAGTCCGACGACTGCGGGCGGAGTATCGGCGTCGATCGCGGGCCGCCGCCAACGCCGGGGTGGATCCCGACGAAGAGGTGATCGAGGTCGACGAGGCACCCGACGCGCGGAAGGCCGCCTGAGTGACCGCGTTCCCGCCGCCGACACCCCGACGCGACCGATGAAAAACCCGCCTCGTCGGCGGGTCGTTCTGGTCATCGATCAGAGAGCGTCTCCTGAGACCTCAGGCTTCTTCCTCGTCGTCCCCTTCGCCCGGCAGCGGCTTCCCGGGCGCCAAGGGCTGCGCCGCCTTGATCGCGAGCACTTCCTTGCGAATCTCCATCGCCAGCTCGGGGTTGTCCTTGAGGAACTGCTTGGCGACCTCGCGGCCCTGGCCCAGACGAACCTCGCCGTAGTTGAACCACGAGCCCGACTTCTGGCAGACCTTGCTCTCCACCGCCACGTCGAGCAGATCGCCCACGCCCGAAATCCCCTCGGCGTACATGATGTCGAACTCGGCCTCGCGGAAGGGCGGGGCCACCTTGTTCTTCACCACGCGCGCCCGCGTGCGGCTGCCGACAACGACATCCCCCTCCTTGATCGCCCCGATCCGCCGAACGTCGATGCGGACCGACGAATAGAACTTGAGCGCCCGCCCGCCCGTGGTGGTCTCGGGGCTGCCGAACATCACCCCGATCTTCTCCCGGATCTGGTTGATGAACACCACCGTCGCGTTGCTGCGGGCGATCACGCCGGTGAGCTTGCGCATCGCCTGGCTCATGAGCCTCGCCTGAAGCCCGACGGAGGCCTCGCCCATCTCCCCCTCGATCTCGGCCTTGGGAACCAGGGCCGCCACCGAGTCAACGACGATCACGTCCACCGAGTTGCTGCGCACGAGCATCTCGCAGATTTCCAGGGCCTGCTCGCCCGTGTCAGGCTGGCTGACGAGCAGATCGTCGATATTCACGCCGATCTTGCGGGCCCACGTCGGATCGAGCGCGTGCTCAGCGTCGATGATCGCCGCCACGCCACCATCCCGCTGCGCCATCGCCGCCACCGTCAGCGCGAGCGTCGTCTTGCCCGAACTCTCCGGGCCGAAGATCTCGATGATCCTTCCGCGGGGAATCCCCTTCCCGCCCAGCGCCAGGTCCAACGAGATCGACCCCGTCGAGATCCCCGGCACGCTCAGGAACTGCGCCTCGTCCATCTTCATGATGGCGCCCTTCCCGAACACCTTGTCGATCTGCTGCAGCGTCCGATCCAACGCCTGCTTCTTCTGCTTGTCCTCCATCTTCACTTCAACCTGAGACATCGCGCAACCGCCTTTCTCTGCCGGGTCGTGGCTGCCGCCTCAACATCGTGGCCCCCTTCAGAGGCCCGTCGAGACTGCCGCAGGCGGCCCGGCTCCCAGCGAACTCGCGACGGCATCACGGTCGGCCGCCACGCTGGCGGCGGCCGTGAGCCCTTCGCACCCGGGGGCGTCGCTGGACGCGGGCCCGGACCGCCCCACTCTATCAACTCCCGAACATCCCGTCAATGTTCGGGCTCTGCTCTGTTCCCATTGTGGATAAGTCAGGGCCACACCGACCACGCCCACAAAGCCCACCCCAAACGCCAGCACCGCCCCACCGTCCTCCTACGCTGCCCCCATGATCCACCCCTGGCACGATGTCACCCCGGGCGTCGACGGCGCCGAACTGCCCGGCGTCTTCCGCGCCATCATCGAGATCCCCAAGGGCTCCAACAACAAGTACGAGCTCGACAAGCCCACCGGCATGCTCAAGCTCGACCGCGTCCTGTCCTCCGCCGTCTACTACCCCGCCAACTACGGGTTCATCCCACAGACCCTCGCCGAGGACCACGACCCGCTCGACGTCCTGGTCTATTCCACCGAAGAAATCCCCCCGATGACCCTCTGCGAAGCGCGCGCCGTCGGGCTCATGACCATGGTCGATCACGGCGACCCGGACCACAAGATCATCGCCGTCCTCGAGTCCGACCCGATCTACTCCGAGTTCAAGAAGGCCTCCGACTTCCCCAAGCACATCTTCAAAATGCTCAAGCGATTCTTCGAGGACTACAAAACCCTCGAAGGCAAGGAGGTCGAGGTCGACGACATCCTCCCCGCCGAGACGGCCCACGCCGTCATCGAAGACTGCCTCGCCCGTTACGAAAAGGCCCGGCGGACCGGCGGCATGAAAGGCCTCTGATCAGCACCCCGCCTCGAACGCCGCCGCGAACGCCTGGTAGTCGAAGAAATCAACGAACCCGTCGCCGTCGAAGTCCGCGCTCTTGCCCGGCGGGCATGCCCCGCCCTCGAAGCACTCCGCGAACGCCGACAGGTCGAAGAAGTCCACGAACCCGTCGCCGTCAAAGTCGGCTTCGCACCGCTCGGTCCGGTACGCACGCACGTTCGTCCCCACGCCCGCCACCACGAGCGTCCCGTCCGCTCCAAACGCCGGCGCCCCAATGTTCACGTTCGTCACGCCAACCGACCACCGCAGCGACAGGTCCGCGTTGAACGCGAAGAACCGCCCCTGCGCGAACTCCCCGTTGCTCACGTACAACCGCCCGCCCGCGTCCACCGCCATCCGCGGCGCGCTCAGCGGCTGCGCCAGCACGCCCGTCGACGCCAGCTCCGCCCCGTCCTGCGCACGCAAAAGCCGGATCGAGTTATCCCGGAACGGCACATACACCCCGTCCTGCGTCGCCGCGAACTCCGACCCCGTCGTCCAGCGGCTCTCCACCCGCCAACGCTGCACCAACGCCGAACCGGTGTCCTCGAACGCGTAGAAGTAATCCACCGAGGCGTTGTTCTGCGTCCGGTTCAGGTACACCGTCCCATCCGGTCCAACCATCGGCGTCGTCTGGATCGTGAACCCCGCCATCGTGGGGCTCTGATACAAAAACACCCCGGTCGCCAGGTCGAACTTCTTGATCGCGTGCCCGCCCGGCACCGCGTCGGCGACATAGACCGCCCCGCCGTGCACCGCGCCCCCGCAGTTCCCGCTCACCGAGCACAACCGGTTGGCCGTCCACACCGTGCCGCCGTCGCTCGCGCGAACCCTGCGCACCGTGCGAAACCCGCCGACGATCAGATCCCCGTTCTCCGCGAAGACCACGCCGTCGTACGCGCCCGCGTCGATCGTCTGCTCGCTCTGCCAGATCGTCGCGCCGTTTGTTGCGTTCAAGCAGAAGAACCGCGCCGAGACGCTGCTCCCGTTCCCCGATCGCGACGCGTAGACGCGCCCGTCCCGTGCGCCCATCACCCACGCCGTCCAGTCCCCGCTGTTCGACGGGATATTGACCGCCCACAGCTCTCGCCCCGTCTCAAGGTCCATCGCCACCACGGGCGACCCCGTCGCCTCCGGCGGGAAGCCCGTCTGCCTCACGAGAAACACCCGCGACCCATCGATCACCGGCTGCCACGCGATGATCGAGCTGCGCCCGCCCTGCCACAAGAGGTCCGCCGCATCCGGACCCGGCACGGCGAACGATCCGTTCCGCCCCGCGTTGCCGCCGGAGTTGGACCACCCCTGCGCCAACGCCCCGCCCGACATCAACAACGACCCCGCCGCCACGGACCCCAAAGCAACATTCCTCGCGCGCATCGATATCCCTCCGCCGGTTCAACCCAGCTCAGGCTACCGCGCTCCCGCCCCGCGCACAAGACCGATCCTCAGCAGCCGGCCTCGAACACCTCGACAAACGCCTGGAAGTCGAAGAAGTCAACGAACCCGTCGCCGTCGAAGTCACCGAGCGGAAGCCCCGCCTCGAACGCGTCCACGAACGCCGCGAAGTCAAAGAAATCAACAAAGTCGTCGCAGGTCAGATCGATCGGGCAGTACGTCAGCTCCGCCTCTTCGCTGAGCACCTCGCCGCACGCGTTGGTCGCCACGCACACCCACCGCCCAGCCCACGCCGGCGTGGGGTTCTCGATCAGCAGCGTGTTGGTCTGCGAACCTCTGATCCGTGTCCCGCCGAACTGCCCGTCGGAAACCTCCTGCCCCTCGCGACGCCAGCGGTACGCGATCGTCTGCCTCGCCCCGGCCGCCGCGCCAAAGTACACGCTCCTCGTGCACCGGTTGAACGAACGGCTGTCCGGCTGATCCGTAAAGATCGGGCACGGATTCACCGGCACCATCACCGCCGCGTGCTGATATCGCCCGGGCCTCGGCGGCGTCAGCCCCGCGATCAGGATCCACCCGCTGTCGTTGATCGCCGCCGGCCCCTCGCCGCCGATGATCCCCCACGTCGAACTGCTCTGCGCCACCCTGCTCGACAACAGCACCGGGTTCGAATCGGGCGTCATCCACATCACCGCCTGCACCGGCGACCCACCGACCCACCCCACCACCACGCCCGCCCCGTTGATCGCTGTCGCCGCGCCCTGGGGGTAGGCCCCAAGCGGCAAAAGACGCGTCCCGCCCTCCGCCGTCCAGATCCACGGCTTCGTCGCCCCGTTCGTGCCCACACGCAGCGAACCCACCGCGACCCCCGACGCGTTGATCGCCGTCGGCGTCATCTGCGTGTGCCCCGCCGGGATCGGCAGCGTCACACGCGTCCCGTCCGCACGCAGCACGAACGACCCCCAGAAAGGCGACCCGCTCACCTGATACTGCCCGAGCGCCTCGCCCATCGGAGAACACGCCGCCAGCACCGTAAACGTCTCCCCGGACAGCGCGGGAATGCTCACCGACGTCCCATCAAGCCGCCAGATCGTCGGCAGCGGCAACTGGTTCGCCTGCGTCACCGTCCCGAACACCTCGCCCATCGCGGAGATCCCCACCGCCCGCGACGACCGGGGCCAGCCGGGCGTCAGATCCATCGCGCTCCCCGCGCCGTTCCACTTCGCCGCGTGCATCGCGACAAACGTGCTCCCGGAGTACACCGGCGCGATCCCCACGATCACCCCAGCGTCGTTGATTCCCAGGCCCTGGTTCTGCACCCCTCCCGCCGACCCCTCGCTCCCCGGCAGCACGGCCAGCGGCGTCATGATCCCCGTGCCCGGGTTCCACACGAACCCGCGCGGCCCCTGGTTCACCGTCTGCGACATACCCACCACCCACCCCAGGTTGTTCATCCCGTACCCGTCCGACTGGACAATCCCGTTGCCAAGATCGCCCACGTCCAGAATGTCGTACGTCGGCTGCGCGTTGGCCGACCCCAGCACCGCGATCAGCCCCGCCGCACACACCGCCCTTGAACCACTCAACGCACGCCGATCCGCTTTCGAACGCATGTCAACCTCCGAAACCTCTGATGATTCCGGATGTTCTCCGGCGAAATCGCCGCGATCAACCTCCGCCGGCCCAAATCACGCCGTCTTGTGCGTTATCAGCACTTCGCGCGACGCCAGCATCCCCGGTTCGGAGCGCGAGAAATCGCCAGGCCGGTCATCAGCCGCGCGCCAGAACCCATCGACTCAGGCCCGGGACCAGGGACGCTGTATCGCCTGCTCAGCACCCGGCCTCAAACGCCGCCACGAACGCGTCAAAGTCGAAGAAGTCGACAAAGCCATCGCCGTCGAAGTCGGCGTTCGTGCCAGGCGGGCACGGCCCGCCCGCAAAGCACTCGGTGAAAGCGGCGAAGTCGAAGAAGTCCACGAACCCGTCCCCGTCAAAGTCGGCCCGGCACACAACGACCATCGACAGATCGTCGACATAAAAGTCATTGGGGAACGTGGATGTGTTCAGGTTCCGCAAGGCAACCACCGCGGAAGTCACCCCCGCCGGCGCGGTCCATGTCGAGGGCACATCGACCCACACCCTCGTCGCCGTCGGGAGCGCCACCGAAGAACCGATCAGCACGCCGTCGATCTGCCACTGCAGGATCGCCGGCCCGCCCGCCACCGCGGTGCACCCCCGTGCGTTCAGGTTGTACGTCCGCCCGGGTTCCACCGCGATCGTCGCGTACCACACACGCACATTCGGCAGCGTCGAACCGTTGCACACCATCATCAGCTCGCTGCCCGCCGACGACGGCGGCGGGTTCACGAAGGCGCCGTTGAACGTGTCGCCGTTGTTGCGAACGGTGTACTGCCCTTCGCAGCAATTTCCGCCGCCCGAAAACGAGTAGTCCGAGGCGAACAGGCTGTTGCCCAGTTCAAAGCCCGGATTGGGAAGCAGATTCTGCGCCCTTGCAGGCACCGCCGCCAAAACCGCCCCCACCAGCGCCCCCACCACAACCGCAACGCGACACGCCTGATTCATGGATCTCTCCTCCCGAAAACGCCCACGCCAACGTTCGACAGCAGCCTATCCGGGGAACCTTCGAACCCCAAGGGAATTTCAGCCGCGTTCGTGCGCCCAGATCGCGGTCATCGCCCCGATCACCTCGGCGACCGACCACGCCTGCGCCATGCACCCCTCGCCCCGCTGCACGCCCCCGGGCGGGCTCTCCGCGTCGAAAATCTCCGGGATCGTGCCGGGCGCCGCACCCGTCCGCGGGTACTCCAGCAGCGTCGCCAACGCCCCGCGGGCCTCCGACGCGGCCGTCCGCGAGTCCCCCGCATCCGCCCCCACCTTCAGCACCGCCCGCACGTACGCCCCGATCAGCCAAGGCCAGGCCGTCCCGTTGTGGTACGCCCGATCGCGTTCGAACAGCGTGCCCCTGTACTTCGACTGATACCGCCCGTCGCTCGCATCGAGCGTCTTGAGCCCCATGGGCGTGAGCAGACGATCCCGCACGACGGCCACCACCGACCGCCGCTGTTCGGGCGTGAGCGGCGAGAAAGGCTGCGAGGCCGCGAAGATCTGATTGGGCCGCAGCGACCAGTCGGCGCCACGATCCATGCCGACCACGTCCGCCAGGAGGCCCTTGGCCGGGTCCCAGAACAGCGAGCGGATCGACGCACCGCACCGCTCGGCGCTCTGCCGAAGTTCGCGCGCACGACCGCGGTCCTTCTCCTCCAGCACGTCGGCCAATTCCAGCAGCCCGCTGTACCACAGCGCCTGCAGCTCGATCGGCTTGCCCATCCGCGGCGTAAAGACCACGCCATCCCGCTTCGCGTCCATCCACGTGAGCGCCTGCCCCGCCGACACCGCCACCACGAGGCCGTCATCGTCCACGCGGATGCCAAAGTCGGTCCCAAGCCGGTACGAATCCGCGATGTCCAGGCACGCCGCGGTGATCGCGGGCCCGAAGGCTCCGCCCGCTCGCGCAAAGGCGCACGCGGCGTGCAGGTACCACAGCGACCCGTCCGCGGTGTTGTACTGAGGCTCGCCCGTCGCGTCATCGAAACAGTTGGGCACCAGCCCGCGCCGAACCAGTCTGGCGAACGTCTCGAGCACCCGCCCCGCCTCGGCAAGCCGACCCGTCGCGATCAGCAGCCCGGGGATCGCGATGCACGTATCCCGCCCCCAGTCGCCAAACCACGGGTAGCCCGCGATCACGCTCTCGGACTGCGCGACCGTCCCGCCCGGGCCCGGCAGTTCACGCTTCACCACAAACTGATCCGCCGCGAGCACCAGCCGGCGCATCGCCGCACGGTCGCTCTCGGGCATGTCGCGGTGCGTGGACTCGGCAGTGGCCACCAGTGTGCGCGCACGCCCCTTGGCCGCCTCGAAAGCCTCGCCCGGCGCTCCCAGCATCGGGCGGGCCGCCCCGATCCCCTCTCCGGGCGCACGCCAGTACGCCGCCGCCAGGTCCACCACGTGTTCCAGATCATCACCCGACACCGCCGGGAAGCTGGGCAGCGTCGCCGCCAACAGCCCGGGCGAATACAGGTCTTCGTGCGCCTCAAGCCCCCGCTCGGCCTCGCGCAGGTACTCAAAGTTGCGCCACCACTGCGGGTCTTCGTCGAACGTCCACGCCGCCCCGGCCCCATTCAGCGTCAGGTGGTGGTCCTCGGCCGTCAGGTGCACCCCGCCTGTCCGGGGCTTGTGCGTGAACCGCCCCGCGTGGAACGGCTCGTTGAGCAGAGGCCCATGAAAGTCGCGCAGCGCCACCAGCGGGCGCAGTTCGAGCCTCGCCGCGTGCCCGCCCGTGCGCACGCGATAGCGCACGATCGCGGCGTTGACCCCGTGCACCAGCGTCAGCTCGCGGACAATCCGGACCGGCCCAAAGACGTACGACCACCGGCACACACCCGCCGCCGGATCGCGTTCGAACCGCTGGAAGTGATCCAGACCCCTCGGGTGCAGCACGCCGCCCGTCGCCCCGCCGAATCGGAAGCAGGAGAGATCGATCCGCTGTTCATCTCCCCCCGCGGCCCCAGGGAGCAGGACAAGCGTCTCGGCGGCGCCGGTCAGGGCCATCACCCGACCCACCGGCGGGCGCGAGGCCGGCACGAGCCACCCGTGATACCTCCGGAGCGGGACACCCGCCGCCGTGCCCATGGCAAACCCGCCCAGCCCGTTGGCGAGCACCCATTCGGTGCGCATCAGGGCCTCTCGCCCGCCGGAGCGTGCGATGAGCAGGTCGACGTCGGGGCTCATGTCGCGGGTCATGCGGAGTCAGCGTAGCCGGGATCGCGGGGCTTGACGCCGATCGGGGAGGATCCAACCCTCTCCCATGGCGACCCAGACCAATTCGCGTCCCTCCGGCTCCCAGACAACCCCGGCCCACCCCGGGCTCGCCGCGGGGAAGATCGTGCTGGAGGGGATCACCTTCGATGACGTGCTGCTGCTGCCCCGCCGATCGGCCGTCATGCCCTCCGACGCCGACACCAGCACGCAACTGACCTCGGGCATCCGCCTGAACATCCCGCTGCTCTCGGCGCCGATGGACACGGTCACGGAGAGCGCGCTGGCGATCGCCCTCGCGCAGGAAGGCGGCCTGGGCATCATCCACAAGAACCTCTCCATCGAAGCGCAGGCCCGCGAGGTGCAGAAGGTCAAGCGCTCGGCCAACGGCGTGATCACCGACCCGCTCACCCTGGGCCCCACCGACACCGTCGCCCGCGCCAAGGAACTCATGCGGGCCCACAACGTCTCGGGCTTCCCCGTCACCGAAGACGGCTCGACCAACCCCCGCGGGAAGGGCAAGGTGCTCGGGATCATCACCCGCCGCGACCTGAAGTTCGTCGAAGACCTCAGCACGCCCGTCGGGCAGGTGATGACGGCCCACACGCCCACCGCCCCCGTGGTGAGCGCGTCGCCGGGCACGACGCTCGAACAGGCCGAGCGGATCCTCAACCGTCACAAGGTCGAGAAGCTCGTGCTGGTCGACGAGGCTTTCCGTCTTTGCGGGCTGATCACAATGCGTGACATCGACCGGGCGAGCCAGTTCCCCCGTGCCTGCCGCGACTCGCGAGGCCGCCTGCGCTGCGGGGCCGCCGTGGGCGTGCACCAGCTCGACCGGGTCGAGGCGCTGCTCTCGGCGGAGGTCGACGTGCTGACGGTCGACACGGCGCACGGGCACAGCGAGAACGTGCTGCAGACCGTCCGCGAGATCAAGAAGCGATTCAACGTCGAGGTGATCGCGGGGAACATCGCGACCGCCGACGCCGCCCACGATCTCGTGGAGGCGGGCGCCGACGCGGTGAAGGTCGGGATCGGGCCGGGCTCGATCTGCACGACTCGCGTGGTGACCGGGGTGGGCGTGCCGCAGATCACGGCGATCATGCAGGCCGCCGAGGGTGTCGCGCGGGCCGGGCGCGACGTCCCGATCATCGCCGACGGGGGCATCCGCCATTCGGGCGACATCCCCAAGGCGATCGCCGCGGGGGCGAGCGTCGTCATGATGGGCAGCCTGTTCGCCGGGCTCGAGGAAAGCCCGGGCGAGGTGGTGATCTTCCACGGGCGACGGTACAAGAGCTATCGCGGCATGGGCAGCGAGGGGGCGATGAACGCCGGGAGCGCCGACCGCTACCGCCAGGCCGAGAAGGTCGGCGCCGACGGGAAGGCCAAGCAGAAGTTCGTCCCCGAGGGTGTCGAGGGAATGGTCCCCTTCCGGGGCACGCTCGCCGACTTTGTGTATCAGTTGGTGGGCGGGCTCCGCAGCAGCATGGGCTACACCGGCTGCCGGACGATCGAAGACCTCCGGCGGCACGCCTGCTTCTGCAAGGTGTCGGGCGCGACGGTCGTCGAGAACCACCCCCACGACATCAAGATCACCAAGGAATCCCCGAACTACATGACCGAGGTCAGCGGGAAGGAGTAACCCGCTCGCGGGCGGCGCCACGAACCGGTACCATCCCGCCGCCGTGAATCAGCCCACACCCACCCCAGTTCCCTCCTCCGCCCCGACGGCGGGCCAGCCACCCCACCGCGGATCCCCGCTCGGATCCCTCCTGGCGAAGTTCGGCCCGTTCCTCGCGCTGCTCACGCTTGTGATCGTCGGCCTCTCGACCAACGACGCCTTCGGCAAGCCGGAGAATTTCCAGAACATCCTCTGGGCGATGGCGCCCGTCGGGATTGTCGCCATTGGGATGACCTTCGTCATCAGCCTTGGCGGCATCGACCTCTCCGTCGGATCACTGGCCGCGCTTGTCGGCGTCGCGACCATCACCTTTGTCAACAGCGTCGGCGGCAGCGACCCCTCCGCCTGGGTTGTCGCGGGGGCGTGCGTGCTCGCCGTCGTGCTCGGGGCGTGCCTGGGAACACTCAACGGGATGCTCGTCGCCCTGGCACGGATCCCGCCCTTTATCGTCACGCTGGGGACGATGGCTGCTTTCAAGTCGCTCGCACAGACTCTGGCGAACGACGGCGTGGTCTCGGCGCGGGGCGACCTCTTCAAGTCCGTCGGGGGAGGCGGGATCCCGCTGCTCTACGACCGCCTGCCCGACGACTCGCTCCGCGTCGCCTTGATGATCCCCTGGCCCGTGGTGGCGTTCTTTGCGATGGCTCTCGTGGGTCAGCTCGTACTTCGTCGGACGATCTTCGGCCGGCGCGTGCTGGCGATCGGGGACAACGAAACCGCGTCGCGGTACGCGGCCGTGCCCGTGCGTTCGGTCCGCCTGGCGACCTACACGCTGTGCGGTGCGATGGCCGGGCTCGGAGCGTTGATGTCGGCGAGCTACCTGAACTCGGCGAGCCACAGCCAGACCGGGGCGATGTGGGAGCTCGACGCGATCGCGGCGGTGGTCATCGGGGGGACGATCATGTCGGGCGGATCGGGCACGGTCGCCGGGACGGTGGTCGGCGTGGTGCTTCTGGGGGTGATCAACAACCTGCTGGTGATGTGGGGCAGCCCGCCCGCCCTGCAGGGGCTTTTCAAGGGCAGTATCATCGTCGCCGCCGTGCTGATCCAGCGCGGGCGCAAGTGACACAAACCCGCCCGTTGGGGCGCGTGTACGGGAGCATGTGATGAAAGGCATGAAAGCGTTGATGGGTGTGGCGACGGTCGTGGCGCTCGCCGGGCTTGCGATCCTGCCGGGCTGCGAGAGGCCCGCCCCCAAGCAGGCCGCCCCCGCCGCCCAGTCGGCCCAGCCGATGGCCAAGAAGCTGCGGATCGGGGTTTCCGTCCCCGCGGCGGACCACGGATGGACCGCGGGCGTGGGGTGGTGGGCCAAGGAAGCGATGGAGCTCTACCCGGACGTCGAGTGGCAGTATCAGACGGCAGAGAACGCCGCCGCCCAGACGCAACAGGTCGAGGCGATGGTGACCAAGGGGATCGACGCGCTGGTGATTCTTGCCCACCAGAGCGAGGCGATGACCCCTGTGGCCGAGCGTGTGAAGCAGCGCGGGATCTTCATCGTCAACGTCGATCGCGGGTTCACCAAGCCCGTCGCCGACATTTTCCTTGAGGGCGACAACAAGGCGTTCGGGCGCAAGAGCGCCCAGTTCGTCGCGCAGAAGATGGGCGGGAAGGGCAACCTCGTGATCCTGCAGGGCATCGCGGGGACCACCGTCAACGCCGACCGCGTCGCCGCCGCCATGGAAGTGTTCGCGGGCTTCCCCGACATCAAAGTCCTCGACAGCCAGCCGGCCGATTGGAACCGCGAGAAGGGCCTGAACGTGATGAAGGCACTGCTGACCAAGCACCCCAAGATCGACGCGGTGTGGGCGCAGGACGACGACATCATGATGGGCGCGATCCAGGCGATCAAGGAAGCCGGACGCGACAAGGAGATGTGGATTCTCGGCGGCGCGGGCATGAAGGAAGCCGTCAAGATGGTGATGGACAAGGACCCCATGGTTCCCGCGAACATCACCTACCCGCCGAGCATGGTCGCGATGGGTGTGCATCTCGCCGTCGCGACGCTCCGCGACGGGAAGCAGGCGGAAAAGATGAAGTTCACCCCGCGGCACCTGATGATCGACGTCGACCTGATCACGCCGGAGAATGCGGCCGAGTTCTACTTCCCCGAGTCGGTCTACTAAAGACCAAACGCCACACCCGCCCAGCCCCGAAGCCCCCGGCCCACGTCAGGGGCTTTTTGTTCCGATAACAGCACGAGCGTTCAGAACCTCACCCTGTTAAGGCAGATCGGCCGGGGCAGACCTTGGCTTTTTCTGTCCGGCTGTCGAATCTCTCTGGCATTGGGACGGGCCATGGGTCATCTTTGACCTTGTTGGTTGACCTTCGAGAAGAAAGGGCGTGATCCGTGCGCATGTATGCAGCGATGGCGGCGATGGTTGTGGCGGGGACGGCGTTGGCGGGGCCGGACTGGGTGGAGACCACCGACGCCGGCAGCACCCTCTCCACCGCCCAGGCGGTTCTGGGTGTGGGGCAGCTCAACACGATCAACGGCCGGCTCGGCGGCGCTCGCTCGGGCGAGGACCTTGAGGACATGTACCTCATCCGCGTCACCACGCCCGGCACGTTCAAGTTCGAGTTGCTCAACAGCGAGTTCGACTCGTCGCTCTACCTCTTCAACATCACGCTCGGCAACGAAGCGTTCGGCCTGCTGGGCAACCTCGAGACGATCGACGGCGTCAACGCCGTGCTCACCAGCGTCTCGACCGACGGCACCGGCGCCCAGATCAGCACGCCCGGCATCTACGCTCTGGCAATCACCTCCTCGGGCCGCATCCCGGTGAGCGCGAACGGATCGATCTTCAACTTCACGACACTCGGCGAGACGTCCGGTGCCGACGGCGTGGGCGGCCTGCTCCCGCACATCGGCTGGACTGGCGAGGGCTCCCGCGGCTCGTACACGATGCGGGTCACGGGCACGACGTTCGTCGACGTCCCCGCTCCCGCCGCGGCCGCGCTTCTCGCGGGCGGGCTCATCACGCTGGGCCGCCGTCGTCGCGCCTGATCAGCAATCAACGTGAATCTCAAAGGGGTGTGCGCTCGGCGCACGCCCCTTTTGCGTTGGCGTCCCGCGACCTCCGACGGTCAGCGTCCGTTCATCGCAACCGCGCGGAGGCCAGGGGCATCACCCTCGCAAGGGCGGCCGCATCGTTGATCTCGGTGTACAGCACCACGAGCCGATCCGCGGCCTTGCGGGTGAAGTGCGATGCATCGCCGCGGACGCCCCGAATCTCGGCGAGCGCACGCTCGAGCTCGCCGACCGCTTCGTCCCGCCGACCCATCCGCCGAAGGCAATCGCCGAGTTCGCCGCGGATCGTCGCGACCTGCAGCACCGCGGGCGGATCGACGGCCAGAGCGATCTCGAGCGCCTGGCGAAGGTTGGAGAGCGCATCCTCGCCCATGCCAAGGGCAGACTGAGCGGCACCCAGCGTTGCGAGCGCATCGGCAAAGTCCGGATGCCCGGCCCGACGCTGTTGACGAAGGATCGCAAGGGCGTTCTCGGCAAGCCGCCTCGACTCGGCGGCGTTGCCCAGAGCAAGCTCGGCCTGCGCCACACCCATCATGCTGGAGGCGACGAGGTGGTGCCCGCCCTTGAAAAGCCGTTCGCGGATCGTCATGGCTCGCGTGAAGGTCTCTTTGGCCCCTTGGTAGTCGCCCCGTTCGAGAAGGCAACTCGCGAGGTTCTGCGACGCGGCCGCCGTCCCGCCGTACGAATCGCCGCGGAGCTTGACGATCATGTCCAAGGCCTGTCTGAAGAGCGTCTCGGCCTGGTCGTAGTCCTCCGCCTCGACATAGGTCTTCGCCAGGTTGTTGAGCGACTGCGCGACCTCATCGTGCTCGGGCCCATAGAGCCGTCGGCGCATCTCGATCGCTTCGGTATAGAGCGTCCGCGACTCGTCGAGGCGTCCCATGCGCAGGTAGCACGCCGCCAGATGGGTCAAGCTGGTCGCCACGTCGCGATTGTCGCCCGGGAAGAGCGTCCGTCGCATCCCCAGCGAGCGGGAGTAGAGGCGTTCCGCGTCGGCGTATTGGCCTCGCCACCAGAGCGTGGCGGCGAGGTTGTGCAGGACGTTGGCCAGCTCCGCGTTGGGCGACTTGCTGATCGCGTCTCGCAGTTCGTACGCGCGGGTCAGGTTCGCCACCGCACGGTCATAATTTCCGAGCTTTCGGTAGACCGTTCCGAGAATCTCACGGATCGAGGCCTCAGTCAGATCGGACTCGGGCGGGGACTTGTCAAGACGATCCGTCGCGGTGTCAAGGAACTGCCGGACCGTCGGCTCACCCTGGCGATCCGGATCGACCGACTCGAGCATGCTCGTAAAGAACTGGAGGTTCTGCTGCGCCTCGCGTTCGTTCTTGCGCGACTCATCGAGCGCCAGCTCGGTCTGTTTGGCGTTCTCGTTGGCGCGGTCTCGCTCCTCGATGATCCGGCGCACCAGCAGCGTGGACGTGCCCAGCAGCACCATCGCCGCCGTCGCGATCACCGCCGAGAGCGCCTGGTTCCGCTTGACCCAGCGCCACGAACGACCCGCGGGCCCCACGCGCCTTGCCACGACGGGCATGTCCGCGAGGTACCGGCGGATGTCTTCGGCAAACGCCGCCGCGGTCGGATATCGCCGATCCGGCGCCTTTTCGAGCGCCTTGAGCAGCACGGCGTCCAAATCTCTGCTCAGCTTGGGCTTGTGCGTCGTCGCGGGCTTGGGGTCCTGATCCGAGATTCTCGCCAGGACATCGCGGAGCGACCCGCTATCCACATCGATCGGGAGCTTCCCAGTCACCAGTTCGTACGCGATGACGCCCAGCGAATAGACGTCGCTGCGCACGCTCGCCTGGTCCGCGTTGCCCGACGACTGCTCGGGCGACATGTACGCCACCGTGCCCAGAATCTGCCCCGGCTCGGACATCGTCAGCCCGCGCCGATCAGAATTGTCCTCCACACGCTTGGCAAGCCCGAAATCCAGCAGGTGGGGCTTGCCCTCCTCGTCCACCAGCACGTTGCTGGGCTTCAGGTCGCGGTGCAGCACGCCTCGCTGGTGCGCGTAGTCCACCGCGTCGCAGATCTGCGCCACGATGTCGAGCGTCCGCCGCACGTTGTCCGATCCCGGCGGCACGGCGTAGTCGAGCGACTTGCCCTCGACGTACTCCATCACGTAGAAGTACCGCCCGCGACGCACCCCGGAATCCATGATCGACACGATCGCCGGATGGTGCAGCGCCGCAACCACCTCGACCTCGCGTTCGAACCGCTTTCGGGCGGCCTCGGACCCGACGAACGAGTCGAGCATGAACTTGACCGCGACTCGCCGTCCCGTCGCCTGCTGCACGCCATCGAACACCACGCCCATCCCGCCGCGACCCAGGCGACGCGTCAGCTCGTACCCCTCGATCACCGGGAACGCCGCGTCCGCAACACCCGAGGAGTTGAACGCGTCGGCCATGAACCCGGTCAGACCGTCCGACGGAATACTCCCAGAGCCCCCGATCAGCATCGCCGACATCGGGTCGACCTTGGTCGCCGGACCGGCCGCCGTCACGCGAGTGCCCAGATCATCAGTCGGCCTCGACGGGCGATCGATCGTCGCACGGAAATCCTCGGCGTCCGACGTCTTTGGCGGCTTCCCGGCGGCAACGGCGTCAGACGCGGACGCGGGCACTGGCCGACGCGGCTCGATCACCGTCGGACGCTCGGCATCGACGCCCTCCGCCGGGCGCGGCGGCTGGTTGGGTTGGTCCGGGGATGGAGGTGGTGGCTTCACGGAATGGGAGAGGGGCGTGCATCCGGCGAGGGAAGCACGTCTGAGGAGTGTACCTCAGGGATCCTGCCCAAGAAAGACTGCGCCCCCGGGCGGGGGGCGATGGGCGACGAACGCAACGGCCGTCGGACACGCCGTCAGTTGACGCGATAGTCGATGATGCGGGCAATCTCGTTGCGGAGCTGTCCACGAGGGACAACCTTGTCCACAAATCCGCTCTTGAGCAGGAACTCAGACCTCTGGAAGCCCGGCGGCAGCTCCTGGCGAATGGTCTGCTGAATGACGCGCGGGCCGGCGAAGCCGATGAGTGCGCCGGGCTCGGCGACGATGACATCGCCAAGCATGGCGAACGAGGCCGTCACCCCGCCCGTGGTCGGATCCGTCAGCACGCTGATGAACAGCCCGCCCGCGTCGTCATGCCTCGCAAGCGCGGCCGAGGTCTTGGCCATCTGCATCAGGCTCAGGCCCGATTCCTGCATGCGGGCGCCGCCCGAGCAGCTCACGATGATGACGGGCGAACGTGTCTTGGTCGCGTCCTCGACGGCCCGGGTGATCGTCTCGCCAACCACGCTGCCCATCGAGCCCATCATGAAGGTCAGGTCAAGACAGACGATCATCGCCTCGCGGCCCTTGATGAAGCACCGCCCGGCCTTGATCGCGTCCGTCGCGCCCGTCTTGACCTGCTCGGCCAGCAGACGATCGCGGTACGACTTGAGGTCGCGGAACGACAGCGGATCCGTCGGCGCCAGATTCGTGAACATCTCGACGAACGTCCCCTCGTCGGCGAGCTGCTTCACACGCTCCGAGGCCGAGATCCGGTAATGGTGCTGGCACTCCGGGCAGACGTTCAGGTTCGCCTCAAGGTGCCGGCGATAGATCATCTTCGAGCACCCGGGGCAGCGCAGCCAGAGACCCTCGGGGATCGAGGTCTTGCGAGCCGGCCTGAGTTCCGTCCACGTTCGCGTGGCCTGCGCCATGAGTCCGCTCCTTGCGCACGTTCGTGCGCCCTTCATTCCCCGCACACCCGATCCACACCCAATCCCAACACTCACGAGACATCCGAACGTCGAGCCTCCGTGCCCGCGCCCGGTTCAGAGTCTACCCGCGGCCGGTCAGACCGCCGGCGATGCCCAGAATGCCAAGCCCCACCGCTGTCCCGCTCAGCCACCCCGCCGAGGTCGATGCCCACACTCCCGCGTAGCGATCCAGCCGGTCAAATGCGTCCGGACCGATCTCGCAACGATGCTCCTCGGACTGCGATCCCTTCCCCAGCCAGCACCGGAGCACCCCCACCACGATCGGCCTGGCGACCACCACCACCAGCCCGCCCCCCGAACCGCGTGCCTTGCCCGACCCCTTCATGACCGCCCCCGCCGCCCGCTCACAGACCGCGGTCCACGACTCACCCTCCGGAGGAACCACGGCCGCACCGTCCTGCTCCCACCCGCGGCACGCCTTGGGGCAGCGTCCGAGAAGCTCCTCCCGCCGTGCACCTTCCCACAGGCCCAGGTCCATTTCCGCAAGATCGGGCATCACCCGCACCTTGGCCCCACGCGCCCTGGCGATCACGTCCGCCGCAGACTTTGACGCCCCATCCGGCCCGCACAAGACCACCGCGATCGATTCGCTCGCGAGCCGCTCCGCATGGGCCTTCGCTTTGAGTTCGCCCAACGGCGACAACCCAAGGTCCGCCCGACCTCCCAGCCGGCCTTGCTCATCCCACAGCGTGGGACCCGCCGCCAGCAGCACGACCTCGCCTGTCTTTCCGTCCGCCATCGGGGCTTGCTCGCCGACCCGTGCCCGTGCCGCCCCACCGGAGAGCGGCCCGCACACAGCACGACCCGCGAAAGTCCGAGGGGCTCGCCCCGGGACTTCTCGCGGGAACAGTGTATCCGAAGGGCCCCTGCGAGCAACGGCCGAGAAGCGAGCTTGGGCACACCCGATCATATTCCTATCAAGAAGCGGCGAATCCCGACCACACCGCCCTTTACGAGTGGTCCTTGGGCAACTTGCCCTTTGTGCCGGCGGCGATCAGGCGCTCGGCGTCGGCGGGGCTGATGGAGCCCTCGGCCACGTACGCCGCGATCTCGCGTCTGGACTCTTCCAAAGCTCTGGTCTGGCTCACCTTGCGCCAATTGGAGCAGATGACCGAGACCGTGAGGAAGCCGAAGATGATCATCACGATCATGACGGCCGTCTCGGAATCCTGCATGGCCAACAGATGGAACGGCATGGGGGACCCTCCTTTAGTCGTGTGAACCCGCGCGCACCATGCGTTCACCTTGCTCGGGCGACATCGAGCCCTCGGCGATGTAGGCGGCGATCTCTCGCTTGGTGCGCTCGCGGGCGACGGTCTTGATGACACCAGCCACCGACCGAACGATCACGATGGCCAGCACAAACCCGAGAAACAGCACCCAGCCGAAGTAATCTCCTCTGGCGATCTCGGCCCAGAACCCCTGCGTTTCAGTGATGCCCATGGCGAGTGACCTCCACACCCAATCATTAGGGGGTTCGTTCCCTCGGTTTCATGGCCCACTGAGGAGGGCCCGATGAGCGAGTCTCGACCGGATCTGGCCGACCCGCGGAAGCTCTCGGGGCTCACGCCACCCGAGCAGCGCGTGGTCGGCTGGATCCTGGGGATGTACGCCCGGGGGTGGTTCCCGATGGCGCCCGACGCACAGTCGGACGTGGACTGGGTGCAGCCGCACGAGCGAGCGTTGGTGCCGCTTGGCGTCGGTGAGCTTCATGTTCCACGATCGTTGAGGCAGCGAGCACGGCGTGGCGGCTTTGAGATCCGTGCGGACACCGCCTTCGAGCTCGTCCTGGCGGCGTGCGCCGAGGATCGCCCGGGCGACGACGGCGGTACCTGGATCAACCCGCAGATCCGCGCGTGGTACCCCCTCCTCCACAAGGCCGGGGCAGCCCACAGCGTCGAGGCCTGGATCGGAGACCGGCTTGTCGGCGGGCTGTACGGCGTCTCGATCGGGCGCACGTTCTGCGGCGAGTCGATGTTCTCTCGCCCGCGGGAAGGGGGCACCGACGCGAGCAAGGTCTGCCTGCTGTACCTCATCGCGCACCTTCGACGGCGCGGGTACACGCTGCTCGATTCGCAGCTTGAGAACCCCCACATGGCTCAGTTCGGCGTGGTGCGGATGCCGGCCGAGGAATACGTTCTCGCGATGCAGGCCGGGCTTGGCCCACCTCAATTCGAGCCCTTTCACGCCTCGATCAGCGACATGCCGGAACTCATGCCGAGCCGCGCCAAGGATCACACATGAAGTCTGCCGCTCTTCGACTTTCTGGCTTGTGCGTGGCCGCCGTGTTGATCGCTTTCGGCTCGGCATGCGAGAGCTCGTCGTGGCAGCGTCATCTGTCGCGGGGCCCCGACGCGGCGGCGGCGCTGCCCGAGACCGATGCGGTGCGCATCCGTCAGGTGCCTTGGGAGCGCATCGAGGAAACGCTCGGGACGATCCGCGCGGAAGTGGCGGCGAGCGATGTGCACCCGGACGAATGGCCGGAGGAGCGTCGGCAGGCACAGAAAGCGACATTGCTGCGCGGGCTGCAGATCAGCGAGCCCCCCGAGGGCGTGCTGGTCGTGGGCAGCAGCGAGTTTCGCACGACGAGCAATCCCGGCGATGAGGAGTCGTTGCGGCGGGTGGCCCGGTCGCTGGGCGCCGACACCGTGGTCTGGTCGAGCCGATTGCTCGGCAAGGCCGACAAGGTGATCCAGGAGCCCGTCAGCGGCTGGACAACAGGCACCGTCTGGTCACGTGACGCGGACGGGAAGCTCCGCCCGAGGTCGCAGAACGAGCACACGACCGCCTGGGTGCCGGTGGTCGTCCGGGCGGACGAAACGGGCTACGTCGCGTTTTTCCTTCGAACCCGCGGGTAGACCCCCACTTATCAGCTTTTCCACACGACCCTCTCCGTCGTCTCAGGGGGGCTATCCTGCACGCCCGTCCGTTCTGGACGTGGCGTGTTGACTTCACTCTTTTTGATTGAGGAGGGTTTGTGATGCGTGGCGGCATGGCGGTGTTGATCGCATTGAGTTCGGCGGGTCTCGCCCAGGCGGGCGCCGAGCTGGACCACCGGATCTCTCTGGCGAGCACGATGGCCTTTGATCCGGCGGCCCAGCCCGCGGGCGAAGCAAAGGCCGAGGCCCCCAAGGCCGAGCTCTCGTTCTGGGAAGGATGGAAGCGCAACGTCGACCTCGGGCTCAACGGCTCGGACGGCAACAGCCAGACGCTCAACGTGCGCGTGGCGGTCGGCACAGAGCGCAAGAGCGATCGTCTGGAGACCAAGGCGGGGATCAGCTATGTCGTCGCTCGCGACGACAACCGCACGACCAAGAGCCGTGGCGAGGGCTTCGTCTTCAACAACTGGCTCTTCGGCGCCGACAGCCGCTGGGGCTTGTTCGGCCAGGCGAAGGCCGAGTACGACGAGTTCCAGGCGTGGGACTGGCGTCTGTCCGGCGCGTTCGGTCCGTCGTACATGATCATCAAGGAAGAGAACACGACGCTGCGGGGCCGGGTCGGTGTGGCGTTCAGCTACGAGACGGGCGGCGAGCTGCAGGACGAGAAGGTTTCTCCCGAACTCGACCTGGGTCTTGATTTCGCCCACACGTTCAAGGAAGGGCACAAGCTCTTCGCCAACGCGGACTACTACCCGAGCCTCGACGAGTTCCCGGCGTATCGCGCCGTGGCGCAGGCGGGCTACGAGATCCTGCTGAGCAAGGAGAACAACCTGGTGCTCAAGCTCGGCCTGCAGGACCGCTACGACAGCACCCCGGGCGTGGGCTTCCGCCGCAACGACCTCGAGTACTTCGTGACGCTGTCTTTCAACTTCTAAGGCCGGTCTTTTTCGCGTGAGCATTCGATTGGAACCAACGGCGGCCGCCCGTCGGGCGACCCCGGCACACAAGGAGATCAACCGTGGGACTTCTCGGAGAATTTCGTGACTTTGCGATGCGCGGCAACGTCGTCGACATGGCGGTGGGCGTCATCATCGGCGGCACCTTCGGCAAGATCGTCAGCACGCTCGTCGACAAGGTGATGATGCCCCCGATCGGCTACGCCACCGGCGGCGTCGACTTCAAGGACAAGGTCCTCACGCTCGTCAAGGCGGGCGAGATGGGCGCGACCAAGGACGTCGTGATCGGCTACGGCGAGTTCATCAACACCGTCATCCAGTTTGTCATCGTCGCCTTCTGCCTCTTCATGGTGATCAAGGCCATGAACGCCGCCAAGAACCGCTTCGAGAAGCAGAAGGAGGCCGCCCCGCCCCCGGCCCCGCCGGCCAGCGAGGTCTACCTCAAGGAAATCCGCGACCTGCTCGCCAAGCGCTGAGCCCTCGCGTTCTCTCGATCGTCAAACAAGCCGTGCCCGTCCCTTGCCGGGGGCGGGCCCGCTTTCTTGTTCAACCTCACCGTCGATCGTCCTTCCGCGGGCCCCTTCAGGGCGGCGAAAGATCGACAATCCCGACGTCGATGTACTGCCCGCCCATCGTCTGCTTGCAGTGCACCGCGATCTGCAGCTCGCCGCCGGCCCGAACCAGCTCGGCGGCCTTCTCGCTCATTTCGATCATCCGGTACGACGTGGTGTACCCGCTGAGGCTCGCCGCCAGCTCACCGTTGATGAAGATCTGGGCGTCCTCGTCGTGGTGGACCGAGAGCATCGGGCGGGCCGCCCCCTTGGCGACGCTCACCTTCCGGCGAAGCCAGATCTCGCCCGAGTTCCACTCGGTACCGACACGCGCCCCCGGGGTCTGACGAGTGCCGAAGCCGCCCGCGCCCGATCGCCACGACGAGTCGTTGTAGCCCGCGAGCATCCAGTCCTTGCCGGGCGAGGTGGTCGTCCAGCGCCAGGTCTGGTCGCCGCTCTGCCCGGCACGGGGCACGAGCACCTGGGTCTTGGGCGGCGGGAGGTACAGCCCGGCCGCGGCCGCCTTTGCTCGCGACGGATCGATCTTCCACACCGCCCGGTCGTACGTCAGCCAGCCGTTCACCTCGATCTCGACATCCGTCGTCTGAGTGTACACGGCGGCGGTGAGCCCTTCGGCGATCAACGCGGGCATCTCCTCCAGTTGCTTCACGTACGCGTTCGTCAGCGTCTCCTTCGATGGATAACTGACGTAGCCCCAGTTGTTCTTGGACAACCACGTGTGCCCTTCGATCGGGAGGCCCAGCCCGCCGTACTCACCCAGCACGGCGGCCCGCGACTCCTGCACGGGCGGGGAGGCCGGCCCGGGATAGACGTGGATGTCGAGCACGTCGCCGTTGCCCGTGTCGGTCCAACCGCTCGCGCAGTTCACCAACCGAGACGGATCCCACTGCTTCACGCGGTCGACGAGGTCCTTGGACCAGGCGAGGTCGTTCTGGCCCCACCCTTCGTTCCACGGCACCCACATCACGATCGACGGATGATGCCCAAAGTCATGCACGATCTCGCGTGCTTCGTTCTCGAAATTGGCCTTCCACTCGCCGGTGAGCGGCGGGTTGCCGTGCGGGTTCTCGCCCTTGCCGTCGTGAAAGAACGGGCTCGGCACGTCCTGCCACACCATCACGCCCATGGTGTCGCACAGGTGATAGAAGCGCTCGGACTCGACCTTCACGTGCTTGCGCAGCATGTTGCCGCCCATGTCCTTCACGGCCTGGATGTCGAACTTCATCGCGGCTTCGTTGGGCGGGGTGTACAGGCCATCGGGCCAGAAGCCCTGATCGAGCGGCCCGAACTGGAAGACGGGCTTCCCGTTGAGCATGAGCCTGGGGACGCCCGCCCCGTCCTTGGCGACGCGGATATCGCGGAATCCGACGTACGAATCAACGCGATCGACCACTTTGTCCCCGCGTCGGAGCGTCAGCCTGACGGGGTAGAGCTTCGGCGTGTCGGGCGACCAAGGGGTGATCCCCGCGACGCGCAGCGCGGGCGCCAGCCGAAGCCCCGCCAACGCGGTAAGCCCGTCGATGCTCACGGACGCCTTGGCGTCGCTTCCTTCGAGCAGCGTGAGTTCGAAGGAAAGCCCTTCGGCGTTGCCGACGATCCCGATGTCGCTGCGCAGGTCACCCGTGCCCTCCGCGCCGGGCTCGCCCCGGAGCATCACGCGGCCGATGTGCGTCGCGGGCACCGGCTCGAGCCAGACAGTCTGCCAGATGCCCGTGGAGGGCGTGTACCAGATCCCGTGGGGCTTGCTCCACTGCTTCCCGCGGGGTTGCCCGCCCGCGTCCGTCGGGTCGCGGACTTCGACGACGAGCGTATTGAAGCCCGCGACCAAGGCATCGGTGACATCGAAGGTAAAGGGGTCGTAGCCTCCCTTGTGCTCGCCGACGGTGCGGCCGTTCACCGAGACCTTGGCGTGCCAGTCCACCGCGCCGAAGTGAAGCAGCACGCGCTGGCCGTCATTCTTCCAATCGGCGGGCACGGTGAAGGTCCGCCGATACCAGAGCGTGTCCTCCGGGCCGACACGAGCACCGACGCCCGAAAGCGACGATTCGATGGGGAACGGGACGAGAATGGGGCTCCAAGCTCCTGACTCGGGCGCGGCGCCGCCACCTCGCACCACCGCGTGAGACCACAGCCCGTTGAGATTCTGCCAACGCTCGCGCACACGGGTCGGCCTTGGATACTCGGGCCAGGGCGTGGACGGGTTCACCTCGGCGGCCCAGCGCGTGCGCAGCGCGACGGGGGCCGGCGTCCACGCGGTGGGCTGAGCGGTCGGCTGAGGCTGCGATGCGACGATCGCGACGAGTGACCATGCGAGCATGAGAACCTCCTGAGATCGAGAGGGCAGCCTACCTCAGGAGGTTCTAGATCGGAAGAGCACA
>DDSG01000129.1:44121-44582 GCA_002343325.1 Phycisphaerales bacterium UBA2396
ATCGAGAGGGCAGCCTACCTCAGGTCGCGGCGTGCGTGGCCGCCTGACGGACCACCACAACCCGTCCGCCCAATCGGGCGCTGGGTTCATCGGAGAAGAGAAGCCGATCCGCCGCACCCGCGACCAGACCAAGCCAACGCCGCTGCGGTGCGGGCACGACGCTCACACGGTCGATCCGCCCGAGAAGCGAATGCGCCTTGACGCCATCGGCAAGGCGTTGCAGCGCGAGCGGGTGCAACAAGGGCAAGTGCCCGGTGACGACGACGTGACGCAGCCCGACGAGATTCACAGCGCCGACGACCACGGACGCGGCCGCGTCGATCGCCTCGCCAAGCCACGCGGGCAGGTCCGCCGATGCCGCCAGCTTCTTCTCCATGTCCGCCCACTTGGCACGTGGGGAACGTGCTGCTTCACGGAAGCTCTGCAGAAGCCCCTCGCGGTTCACGAGCGTTTCGACGCAC
>DDSG01000129.1:44800-45374 GCA_002343325.1 Phycisphaerales bacterium UBA2396
GACGCACCCGATCGCCCCGCACCCGCACCGCCTCGTGTTCCCGTGCACCGGCGTGTGCCCGATCTCGCCCGAGATCGGCAGCGGCGACTCCATCAGCGATCCCTGCGCCATGATCGCACCGCCCATTCCGTCCGTGAACTCAAGCAGCAGGAAGCTCTCGGGCGCGCCCCCGGCGGCCTGATGCCCCAGCGCCAGCGCCCGAACCTCCTGCACCGCGCACACCGGCAGATCGAGCACCCGCCCAAGGTCCGCCAGAAGCCGTGTCCCCTCCGCCCAGTGCATGTTGGGTGACAAGAGCAGTTCGCCGTTGCGCGAATCGAGAATCCCCGGGACGCTCACGAGCAGCCCGCGGGCCGAGGTCAGCGGAAGCTGCGTCGCCGCCGTTCGGATCGCCTCGACCGCCGCCCCAATCTCGCTGGGCATCTCAACCGACAGCACCCCATCCGACGCCGCGCTGGCCGGCACCACGGCCCCACCGACCGTGAGCGCCGCCACCCGCGACGTTCGCACGCCGAGCTCCACCCCGATGAACGTCGGTGGCGACGCGAGCGCCACCAGCCGCGGAGGCCTCCCC
>DDSG01000070.1 GCA_002343325.1 Phycisphaerales bacterium UBA2396
CGTCAAGGCGGTGGACGCGGTGGGCGCGGGCGACGCCTTCACCGGGGCGCTCGCGGTCGGCTATGGGAGCATCCATCAGGCGATGCTCGGCAAGAACCCCGACGAGCACCGCATGCTCGAGCGGGCGCTGGCGTTCGCGTCGGTGGCGGGCGCGCTGGCGACGCTCAAGCACGGCGCGATCCCGTCACTTCCGAGGCGGGACGATGTGCTGGCCGGACTGGCGGAGCTCGAGAAGCAGACCCGCCTTTAGCAAGTGCGCGGGCGTTTCGGGGCTGTGCGACGGGGCGCCGCCGCGTGCCTTACGCTCAGGCCATGAGCGAGCGCGAGCAGGCGGGAACTGTGGATCTGGGCGGCGTGTGGCACTTGCGTCACGATCCTCGCGACGAGGGGATCGTCTCGGGCTGGGCGTCGGATTCCGGCTCGCAAGGTTGGGTCGAGGGACAGGTGCCCGACGCGTGGCAACGCACGCTGGGCATCGCCGCGAGGGGCGTTGTCTGGTATCGCCGGTTGCTGCCGGCACGTGATCGAGCCTCTCGGTGGTGGATCGAGTTCGACTCGGTCGCGACGGACTGCACCGCGATGGTCAATGGGCGCGAGATCGGCCGCCACGATGGCGACTTTCTGCCCTTCTCGTTCGAGGTGCCCGCGGGCGATGAAGCGACCCTCGTTCTCCGAGTGGATCAGGTCTTCGCCGAGCGCCCGGCCAAGGGTGTGCTGACCGAGAACGGGCACCTCACCAAGGGGTTCCACGACGTGCTCAGCCTGCAGCACGGGGGGTTGTGGGGCGGCGTGCGTCTCCGACGGACCGGAGCGATCGCCATCGAGACCGACGGCGTTCATGTTCGCGCGAATCATGACCTTGGCTCGGTCGAGGTCACACTGTCGCTGCACCCGCACGACACGGCGGGCGAAGCAACGATCGAGGTTGACGGGCTCGTCGCCACGACGCCGATCGCGCCCGGCGAACGGTCGGTCACGCTGCGCGTCGAGTTCGACACCTGGCGCGTCTGGAGCCATCGCACGCCCAACCTCTACACCCTGCGGGCGAGCACGCACGTCGGCGGGCGGGTCAGCGACGAACGCTCGGTGCGATTTGGCTTCCGCAAGGTCACCACCGGCGGCCCGGGCAACACGCGGATCCTGCTCAACGGCGAGCCGGTGCTGCTGCGCGGGATCCTGCACTGGGGGCACGAACCCCACGGCATGGCTCCGGCTCCGACGCCCGATGAGGTCCGCGCCCAGTTCGCGTGGCTTCGGCAGGCCGGGTTCAACTGCGTCTGCCTTTGCATGGTCTATCTGCCCGCGTGGTTCTACGACATCGCCGACGAGACCGGCATGCTGCTCTGGCAGGAACACCCCGTGTGGAAGAGCGAGATGGACGAGTCGCTTCTGCCCGAGTATCGGCGGCTGCTATTGGCGTGCTTCAAGCGGGATCGCAACCACCCCTCGATCGTGATCGTCAGCGGGAGCTGCGAGCACGAGCGGATCCACCCGGAGCTCGCGGCGTGGTGGTGGGACGAGGCACGGACGCAGATGCCCGGCACGCTCGCCCAGGTGCAGACGGCCTTCATGGCGTGGACCAACCCCGCCCAGACCGATCTGCACGACGAGCACGTCTACGAGAACAGCGGGAGGTGGCCGGCTTTCCTTCGCGATGCGCGGGCCGAGGTCGAGAGGCTCGGTGGCAAGCCCTTCGTGATGGGCGAGACGATCATCGCCAACGCGTGGCCCGACACGCGGGCGCTCCGCGAGCTGGTCGATCGATCAGGCCCGCCCGCCGACCGCGCAACATTGCCCCCGGGCGAGCGATGGGCGACGCACTCGCCGTGGTACATCACCCGTGGGCTGGCCGAGTGCGAGGCGTTCGAGCGATCGGTGGCCGAGCGATTCGGCGAGGAGACGCTCGAACGGTTCCGGCGGCAGGCGTCGAGGTTCGGGTACGAGCTGCGGAAGTGGCAGTCGGAATTGTTCCGGATGGACGCCGGGAATGCCGGATGGGTGATGAACCACATCCGAGACGTGCCGGCGTGCCGGTGCGGGTTCATGGACGATCTGGACCGGTGGCGGTTTGATCCGGCGGATTGCAGCCGCTGGCTTGGGGATGTCGCGCTGCTCGCCAGGACGCCGGACCATCGCCAGGGCTTGGCGAGCGGAAAGGACGTTCGGATCGAGGTGCTGCTTTCGAACTTCGGTGAGAGCGACCTTGAGGGGCACCTGACGCTGGCGCTGAGCGGGGCCGGGGCGCCGAAGGACAAGCCCGAGATCCGCGTCCCTCGCGGGCAGGTGGCGGGCGTCGAGCGGACGTTCCGCGTGCCCAGCGTGGAAGCACCGACCGAGCTCTCGCTGCTGGCGGGGGTGTCGGCGGGCGGCGCGTCGGTCGCCCGCAATCGCTGGTCGCTGTGGGCGTTCCCGGAGGTCGGCGACCTGCCGGGTGATGTCGTCCGCCTCGATGGGCTCACGTACTCCCGCAAGGATCGCGAGCCGACGTTCGAGGACCGCGGCTACAGCAGCGGGTGGGGGCTCAAGTGCAGATCCTGGACGCCCACGCTGCCGGAGTTGGACGTGCTGGCATTCCGGTGTCCGTTGTGGAGGTTCGACGCGCCGATGCCACCGGGCACTCGGGGCGTCATCACGACCACCCTCACCCGAGGGCTGGTCGAGTATCTGGAACAGGGCGGGCGCGTGGTGATGCTCGCCAATCGCGGGACGGGCGGCCTCGGGGCCAGACTCGTCATGCTCTGGGGACAGGTGCCGCTGGTGGTCGAGCAGGGCCCGCTGGCCTCGGGTGATTCGGAGTGGATCGTCGATCTGCTGCACCATGACCTGTCGCGACGCTGGCAGACCGCCGTGCCCACGCAGGAACGCGGCTGGACGGACAAGGTCCTGCCGATCGTGCGGCTGGTGTACACGCACGACAGCGGCATCCCGGCGGCCCACGACGCGCTCTTCGCGGCGAGGGTCGGGCGGGGGCTGCTTGCCGTCAGCACGCTCGACCACACCGACGAGCCCGGACGCTACCTGCTCGATCGCGTCGTTCGTTGGACGATCGATGCGGACGCGGCGACGGTTGGCGGCGACGGACTCTCGGCCGAGGATCTGCTGCCGTACGCGAGGCCCGGCGTTTAGTTGGATCGCAGGGCGACGATGGGGTCCTGCATGGCGGCCCGGCGTGCGGGGTAGAGCCCGAAGACCAGCCCTGTCACAAAGGCGAACGAGAACGCCAGGATGATCGACCCGCCGGTGATCGCGGTCGGCAAGGTCGCGTCGCTGGGGAACATGTCGCCGATCGCGGGGAGCTTGTGAAGCCTCGGGACGGCCCAGTCGAGCCCGACCGAAAGCCCGACGCCCAGCGCGATCCCCAGAAGCCCGCCGACGGACGAGATGACCGTCGTCTCCACGAGGAACTGGAGCATGATGTGACGGCGGGTCGCGCCAAGCGCCCGGCGGATGCCGATCTCTCGCGTGCGCTCGGTCACGGTCGCGAGCATGATGTTCATGATCCCGATGCCGCCGACGAGCAGCGCGATCCCGGCGACGGCGCCGAAGACGATCTTGAAGGTCAGGGCCTGCCGCTCGGCCTGGGCGAGCAACTCGAAGGGAACCTTGATCGAGACGTCGTTCTTGCCGTCGCGGCGGACATCGATGATCCGCTTGAGGCGTTCCGCGTCGTTCATCACGCGGTCCATCGTGGGTGAAACGACGTACACCTCGGAGACCTGAACGTTTGACGCGTTGAACGAGCCGGACGAACCGCGGAAGACGTTGTCCCCGAAGCGGGTTTCCGCCGCCGAGATGGGAAGGTGGACGTCTTGGTCAAGGTCGCGTCCGACGAGGGCGGCTCCCGCGCCGCCGGCAAGACCGACGGGGGCGAGCACGCCGACCACGGTGAACGCGCGATCGTCGATGCGGATCGTCTGGCCCAGCGGGTCTTCCAGCGGGAAGTAGAGAGTGGCGATGTCGGCGCCGATGACCGCCACGGGCGCCTCGTCCTCCATGTCGCGAGGGGTGATGTACCGCCCGCGGGCGACGCGAAGGTTCGCCGCCGACAGCAGGGCGGGCGTGGTGCCGAAGGCCTGGCTCGTTCGGCGGAGCGCCCCACGGATGACCTGGCTTCCCACTTCCTTGAGGGGAACAACCTCGGCACCCGGGAAGTTGTCGCGGATCACCGCAAGATCCTCGCGCGTCAGCCCGTAGCGGATGATCATCGATCGACGCCCGCCGCTGCTCTGCTGGTTCTGTCCTTCGGGCGGGCGGACGGATCGCACGATGATGTTGCGGGCGCCGAGCTTTTCGATCTGCAGCATCGCCGCCCGCTTGGAGCCCTCACCGAGACTCACCATGGCGATGACGGCGGCCACGCCCAGGATGATCCCCAGGGCGGTCAGCACGGTGCGCATGAAGTGCAGACGAAGGTTCGTCAGGCCCAGCCGGATGATTTCGAGCAGGAATCCCATGGGGCGGTCTGTGAAACCTTCACGTTCGGGGCCCGCCGAGCCGAAAACACACTCCACCCGATTCGGGCCGCACGGATGGTATGGTCCCGCGCCCGTTGGGCCCAGTCTGGGAACCACGCCTGAGGTTCGATCCGAACAGAATTCCGATGCACGGCACCTCGTCATCCCGCGTTGAATGCACCGCCGTCCGCGAGACCGCGGGGGGGTGGCTCTGCACGGTCTCGGTGAGCGATGCCCAGGGGCAGCGGGAGCACGAGGTTCGCCTCGCCTGGTGCGATCACGATTACTGGTCTGGCGGGGCCCAGGCGCCGGGCGACCTCACGCAGCGGCTGGTGAAGCTGCTCATCGAGGCCCGCGGCTCAACGTTGCACGTCGATTCCGCCGTCCCCTGGCCGCTCCCGGCGAAGTTCGACGCCGCCAAGGCCAGACGCTGGTGCCCCTCGCTGGACGACGACCTGCGTCACGCGGGCTGAGCTCGGCCTTCGACCTGAACCAACTCAGATCTTCAGCATGGGCCTGAGGTATCGGCCCGTGTGGCTTGATTCGACGCGGGCGACGTCTTCGGGCGTTCCCTTCGCGACGATCGTGCCGCCGCCTTCGCCACCCTCGGGGCCCAGATCGATGATCCAGTCGGCGCACTTGATCACGTCGAGGTTGTGCTCGATCACGATCAGGGTGTTGCCCGCATCGGCGAGACGCTGCATCACGGCGACCAGCTTGCGGATGTCCTCAAAGTGCAGCCCCGTTGTCGGCTCGTCGAGCACGTACAAAGTGTGCCCCTGCGTTCCCGTCGCGCCCGCACCCAGCCCGAGCTCGGAGGCGAGCTTGATGCGCTGGGCCTCGCCCCCCGAAAGCTGCGTGCTGGGCTGGCCGAGCTGGATGTAATCGAGCCCGACGTCGTGCAGGCACTGGAGGAACCGCAGGATCTTGGGGTGATTCTCGAAGAACCGCACACCCTCCTCGACCGTCATCGCGAGCACGTCCGCGATGCTCTTTCCCCGGTAGAGCACCTCGAGCGTCTCGCGGTTGTACCGCTTGCCCCGGCAGACCTCGCACTCGACGTACACGTCCGGGAGGAAGTGCATCTCGATCTTCTTGAGCCCGTGCCCCTCGCACGCTTCGCATCGGCCTCCGCCGTTCTTCGCCGTCACGTTGAAGCTGAATCGGCCCGGCTCGTACCCGCGGACCTTGGCCTCCTTCGTCTGGGCGAACACCTTGCGGATGTCGTCGAAGATCCCGGTGTAGGTCGCGGGGTTGCTCCGGGGCGTGCGGCCGATGGGGCTCTGATCGACCTCGATCACCCGCTCCAGTTCCTTGGGGATCTTCACCGACTGGTGCTTTCCGATCGTCACGCGCGAGGCAAGCAGATGCTTGTGCACCGCCTGCAGCAGGATGTCGTTGACCAGCGTGCTCTTGCCCGATCCGCTCACGCCCGTGACACAGACGATCCCCCCGAGCGGGAACGCGGCGTCGATCGACCTGAGGTTGTTGTGGGCCGCGCCCTTGACGACGATCGCCCGCTTCTCGGAGATCGGGCGACGCGTCGCGGGCGTCTGAATGCTCCGCCGGCCCGAAAGGTAATCGCCCGTGAGGCTGGTCGGCGTCGCCATGATGTCGGCGACGCTGCCCTGCGCGACGATCCGCCCGCCATGGACACCCGGCCCCGGCCCGACATCGAGCACGTGGTCGGCCGCCCGGATCATGTCCTCGTCGTGCTCGACGACGATGACGGTGTTCCCGATGTCAGACAGGTGCCGCAGCGTCTGGATGAGCCGCGTGTTGTCGCGCTGGTGGAGCCCGATCGTCGGCTCGTCGAGCACGTAGCACGCGCCCACCAGCCCCGACCCGACCTGCGACGCCAGACGGATCCGCTGCGCCTCCCCGCCCGAAAGCGTCGCGGTCTTGCGGTCCAGCGACAGGTACTCGAGCCCGACCCCCGTCAGGAAACGCAGCCTGTTGTTGATCTCCTTCAGGATCGGCTCGGCGATGATCCGCTGTTCCTGCGACAACTGCAGACCGGCGCAGTACGCGATCGCATCGTTGATGTTCAGCCGCGACAGCTCCGCGATGTTGAGCATCGTGCCGTCGTTTCTGGGTCTGCCGATCACGCTCGGGCTCGTCGACCGGGCCGTGTCCGCCCGGTGCGTGCTCCGCAGCAGCACGTGCAAACTCTCGATCTTGAGCCGATCCCCGTTGCACCTGGGGCATGGCTTCTGCGACAGGAACTGCGACAGATACTCCTTGACGTTGTCGGTCTGCGTGCTCTCCCACCAGGCCATCGTCTCCGGGATCACGCCCTTCCACTTCGCGTCGTGCGTCTTGACGTCCTCCGGCGTCGTCCCGTAGAGCAGGATTCGACGCTGGTCTTTCGTCAGGTCCTTCACCGCCGTGCCCATCGTCGCGTCAAAGTCCCGGCAGAACTTCCGCAACTGCCGGTTGAACCACCCCTTCCACATCCCGTTCTTCGCCCAGCAGGCGATCGCCCCCTCGCCCAGCGGCAGCGACGGATCGGGCACGATCAACGCCTCGTCAAACTCCAGGATCGTGCCCAGCCCGTTGCACCCGGGGCACGCGCCGAAGGGGCTGTTGAACGAGAAAATCCGAGGGCTCAGTTCCTCCAGCGCGTACTCGGGATGCTCCGGATCGGCGAATTTCGTCGAGAAGGAGCGGTCGGCCCAGACTGTCTTCCCCCCTTCGCCCACGGTCTCGACGCTCACGATCACGCCGCCGTCGCCGAGCTTGATCGCCGACTCGACGCTCTCGGCCAGCCGTTGCCGCCCTTCCGCCGACAGCGTGAGCCGGTCGATCACCGCGTCGATCGTGTGCTTCTCGTACCGCCCGAGCTTCAGCGGGTTCTCGCCGGGCTCCTTGAGCACCTCGCGCAGCTCGACCACGTTCCCGTTGACGCGGGCGCGCTGCCAGCCCTGCTCGGACAACTGCTCCAGCACGTCGCGGTGGAAGCCCTTCTTCCCTCGGACCACCGGCGAGAGGATCATCGCGCGGGTGGCCCGGTTCTCCGAACCCGGCGCAGCCCCCGCAAGGATCGAATCCACGATCTGCGTCGCGCTCGTCGCCGAGATGGGCACACCCGACCGCGCCTCGATCGTGCCGTCCTTCTTCACCTTCGTGGGTGCCCAGGAATACGGCGTGCCGCACCGGGCGAACAGCAGCCGAAGATAGTCGTAGATCTCGGTCGTTGTCGCGACGGTGGATCGGGGGTTGCCGCTCGCCGACCGCTGCTCGATCGCGATGGTGGGGGGGATGCCCTCGACCTCGTCGACGTCCGGCTTCTTGAGCTGCTCAAGGAACTGCCGCGCGTACGCCGACAGCGACTCCATGTACTTCCGCTGCCCCTCGGCAAAGATCGTGTCGAACGCCAGCGAGCTCTTTCCCGAGCCCGACAGACCCGTGATCACGACCAACTGGTCGCGCGGGATTCTGACGTCGATGTCCTTCAGGTTGTGCTCGCGGGCTCCGCGCACATGAATAAACCGATGGTCACGCGGCCCCGCGGCCGACGACCCGCCCTCCGCTCCTTCCACGACTTTCGGCGTGCGGGGTCCGGCGCTCGGGCTGGCGGATTTCGTCGGTGCGTGCGTCACGGTGGGCATGTCTCGTCTGTTCGTGGTCCGTGCGCGGGCCGATGCCGCCCGCCGCCGACCAGTGTAGCCCTCACGCAACGTGCGAATCAGGGATTTGTTTGGGATGGGCTGGGCGAGGCCGACGGATCGGGATACAAGTCCTTGATTCGTTGAGACTTCCGCTCGTCGGCCGTCGTCTGTTCCTGCGCTTCCCGGGCCTTTGCATCCGCGGCCGACTTCATCCGCATTTGCACCACCAGCCCCAGCACCACGCAGCCGATCGCCAGCCCGCCGGCGAAGAGCGCAAGCCGCCGACGCCAGGGGGGCGGAGGTCGGTGCGGCGAGAGTGCGGGCGTGATCGTCACGGCCAACGGTACGCGACCACCCTCTCGCCGGTGCACGGTCGGTGGATAAGCGTCTCAATGTTGTGGCTTCAGACGAGCCTCCGCCACACCACTCGGAAAATCCGAGCGTGGAACGAGAGCGCGGGCCCGCGGGCGTGTTCTCTTGGGTAGCGTGGCCGCACACCCCGGAGGATTCGCCCATGCACCGTTCCGCCGCCATGATGCTGTTCGCCTGCGCCGCCGCGACACTCGCGGGGTGCCAGGGCGTGACGATCATCAACTACGCGAAGGAGGGCGAATCGCCCGAGTACTACGCGATCGTCCGCAACCCGGAGGAGACGTTCCGCATCTACGCGATGGAGATTGACTCCAAGCTCAAGGCCACGGTGGGCACGGGGCAGGTCAACGTCGGGGCCGAGGGGCAGTTCGACCAGACGGTCGTCAAGCTCGCCGAGCAGCTCGATCAACTGAACTCACAGGTGCTCGCTCAGTACAAGGCCGCGTTCTTCGGGCTCAACAGCAACCCCAAGCTCAACCGCGAGGCGTACTGGGCCTCGCTGAAGGAGATCAACGAACAGATCGCGAGCCTGCGCGGGGTGTATCTGGCGAGCGCACAGGCCGTGACCAAGGCCGCCGATCAGGACAAGCTCGCGACCCTTCGCCGCAAGGCCGACGAGAAGCGGGCCGAGGCCGAAGCCGCCCGCACGCGTGCGAACGAACTGGCGGTCTCCCGCACCAACGAGTCCAAGCGGATCGAAGCCGCCACGAAAGCACTCGCGACCGTCCGCCCCGGCGAGTCGATGTCGATGCTGAACCTCTCCCCCTTCCTCGACGACCGCGAGCTGTCGCGACTGGCAACCGAGATTGCCGCGGCCCAGGACCAGGCCGCCAAGGCCCAGTCTCAGGCCGACGAGTACGAGCGGGCGTACGAGGCGTTCCTCAAGTCCATTCCCCGGTAATCGCGGCCGCGGCGTCGGATCCGTGACGATCCGCCCCGCCGCGAGAGGCCGGAACCCCGGCACTGGTTCGCCCGCCGTTGTCCCCGGGTGAGCGGTCGATCGCCGACCATCAAACAACCGGCATGCGCAACGATCCCTCGGACGGCCCGGCGGCCGCATCACCCGGAGTCAGCGGCGACGGCGGCACACCAACACCGATCCCCACGCGACGATCATCACCGACGGCGGCGTGGGAATACTGAGGCTGTACTCGATGAACTCGATCGGTTCTAGATGCGAGCCGCTCGTGAGTGCTGAGAATCGGTATTCTCCGGGCGCGAGGTCCGCATGGATATGTAACGGCACGCCGTCCACGATTGTGCCCGGAATGGGAACTAGGTTCTCTTCTGTGCCCACGGCAACCAGTCGAACACGGGTGCTCGGCAGGTTGTAAAAGGTGTACGTCAGATCAAACCGCATCTCATCCGTGAGCAAGAAGTTCCATTCGAACTGGGAACTCGCGCCAACTCGTGTGCCGGGTACATGGTACTCGGATACTTCGGTTTGGATCCAGCCTCCGGCGGGTCCGATGAACGAGGACTGTCTCGCGAGTGCTCGGTTATTCGAGACTCGGGCAAAGGCGTCCCAATGTCCGACTTCAGTTGTCGAGAATTCGACGATCTCGGGCGGTCCGCCACCATACGGGAGGGTCATTGCACTCACCTCCCTTCGAGCCGACACGTGAGAGACCTGCGCACGGGCCACTTCGAAAGAAATGGTTGTAACAACAACAGCGGCGAGGACAGAACTCCGGCGCATGTGAAGGCTCCACGTCCTGCCCGACCTGCTCTCCGGTGGGCACGCTACACGAGAGCGCAAGCAATGTCAAGTCACAAGGCACCTCTCTGCCGGCGCCCTGGCCCCTTGGGCGGCGAGCGCCGTGGCGTCCCTTCGCGGGAGACTGTTCGTTGTCTATCGGGTTCACCGAGCCCAACTCACAGCCCGCACCCGCGTTCAAACGCCCCGACGAAGGCGTCGAAGTCGAAGAAGTCGATGAAGCCGTCGCCGTTGAAATCAGCGCGCGGCTCGCCGCCCTCGAACGCGTCAACGAAGGCGACGAGATCGAAGAAGTCGGTAAACCCGTCGCCGTCGAGGTCCGCGTCGCAGCGCACGACCGTCCGGAACACGGCGCCGGTGCCGTCACTGAAGTTCGCCGCGAACGCCAGCACGCCCCGATGCGAGAGACCCGACGCGTAGGGCCTGATCGGCGGCATCGTCCCGAACAACGAGAAGCGTGAAGGCGTTCGCCGATCGCCCGGGCGCACGTCGATCGGAATACCGATCCGTCCCAGCACCACAAGCCCAACGATCGGGTCGTACGCGAAGATCGGCCCCGCTGTACCCGGGCTCGCATCAACAAGCGCCACCTGCCCCAGATCGTTCCAGCCAAGGCCAGGCGAAATGGACTGATAATCGTCGAACGCCAGCGTCGGACGAACACCCGGTGCGTTTACTGCCTCCGTAACTCCCGCGCGGATCAGCGTTCGCAATCGCCCGGGAGACCCCGCGAGATACGCCCGCTCTGTCTCTGCGCCGCCCCGGGCCACCATTGCGCTGAAAAGCCCATCGCCCTGCTCGTTGATCCGGGGCTGCAGATACGGAAGACCGAGCCCCGATGCGATCGGCCTCAGGACCGATCCTGCGGGGAACGGGTCGCCGATGCTCTGCCCCCAGCGGGCCACAGTCTGCGCGGGCCCCACACCCTCCACCATGAAAACGCCCGTCACCGACTGGTTGTTCGCAAAGCGCACCTTGAACATCCATCGTCCCGAGTCGTTGAGCGATGGAAACTCGATGGCCCCCGTGAACGAAGCCGCATCGAACTCCGCCGGGTAACCCCCGAAGTTCCCCGCGATGGCCGTCATCGTGGCCGACGTTCCCGCCGCGACTCCGATCCCATTCGGCGGCCCGTACGAGAATCCCGCCGCCATGAGCCCGCTGTGGTTCACCATCGCCGGGTAGCTCGGCACCCCAGGCCGGGCGCTCCAGACACTGTCGGCATTCCCTCGTACAGCGGCGCAAGCGTCGTCGGGTCGTCGCCAACCCTTGGGGAACCGACCACGCCCGGGAAAAACATCGCACGCCCGTGGCGGTCGACCTGCAGCGCCGACTGCCCGCTCGTGTCCGCCACGGACGACGTCGTTCCGTCAGGGCGCCAACGGCAGATCGCCCGGCTCGATGTCGTCGTCACGATCACCGCCCACACCGAACCGTCGTCGGCCACGTGCACGTCCCTGATCGTTCGGATCGTCTGCCCCGGAATGCCGGGCACCGGGTCCGTCTCGAACGCCAGCACGCGCGCCGCCGCGCCATCATGCACCATCAGCGCGCGGCGCACCAGCCCCCCGGTCGTCCGCGTCGGCGCCGTGAACGCCGCGTGCCCCGCCGAGTTCACCACGGGCTGCGCGAACGCGTCGCCCGCGTTCGTCACTCGCCAGATGGAGACGCCCGGATGACCCGGCAACGCGTCGCCCGTCAGCACCAGCGTGTGCAACTGCTGTGCCAGCGTGCCTCCGGCACACCCCATCACCACCATCATCGTTGCGATCACGCGCATGCGAGCCCCTCCGACATCCACGCAGCTTACCGGGACCACGACCCACGAACAAGACTCTTGCGCACGCGGCCGCCTCACCCCTCCCGCTTCGCCCGCCCCCGCTTGACCACCCGCACCCCGGGCATTCCCGGCTTGCCCTTCGCTCCGCCCCGCTTGCTCGCCTTCCCGTCGCCCTCGACCTGGCTCTTCTTTACCTTCACGCCGGTTTCGCCGCGTCCCTCCGCCTCCGTCTTCATCTTCTTCAGCTTGTTCACGCTGTCTCGCAGCGCCGCCGCCTTCTCAAACTCCAGCCGCTCGGCCGCCGCCACCATCTCTTCGCTGTATTCCCTGATCAGATCTTCGATCACAAAGGTCTGCTCGCTCGCCCCGCCCGCCACGGCGTCGCGGGCTGTCTTGCGGGCGGCCAGCATCACGTCCAGCCCGCGCCGGATCGCCTTCGCCACCGTCTTGGGCGTGATCCCGTGCTCCGCGTTGTACGCCGTCTGCTTCGCCCGGCGACGCTCCGTCTCCTCGATCGCCGCCTGCATCGCCGGCGTCATCTGGTCCGCGTACATCACCACCAGCGCGTTGACGTTTCGTGCCGCCCGGCCCATCTGCTGGATGAGGCTCGTCGGCGACCGCAGGAACCCCTCCTTGTCCGCGTCCAGGATGCACACCAGCGACACCTCGGGCAGGTCGAGCCCCTCGCGCAGCAGGTTCACGCCCACCAGCACGTCGAACTCGCCCGTGCGCAAATCCGTCAGGATCTGCACCCGGTCGAGCGTCTCGATGTCGCTGTGCAGGTACCGCACACGCAGCCCCTGATCCGCCAGGTAGCTCGACAAGTCCTCGCACAGCCGCTTCGTCAGCGCCGTGACCAGCACGCGCTCGCCCTTGGCGACCCGCTCCTTGCACCGCTCCAGCAGATCGGGCACCTGCCCCTGCGCGGGCTTCACCTGGATCACCGGGTCCAGCAGCCCCGTCGGGCGGATCACCTGCTCCGCCACCACGCCCCCTGTCCGCTCCAGTTCGTACGGGCCGGGTGTGGCCGACACGAACAAGACCTGCGGCACGATCGCCTCGAACTCCTCGAACCGCAGCGGGCGATTGTCCATCGCCGAGGGCAGCCGGAACCCGTGCTCCACCAGCACCGTCTTGCGGGCCTTGTCCCCGTTGAACATCGCCCGGATCTGAGGCAGCGTGACGTGGCTCTCGTCGATGATGAGCAGCCAATCGCGGAAATTCGGACGCAGCGACGCAGAGACGGAGTTCCGAAGTGACGACGCGGAAGACGGAGAACCCGCCGCCTGCTCCTCTTTCAATTCGTCTCTTCGTGTCTGCGTCTCCTCGTCCCTTTCTCCCGATCGGGGCGCAAAGTCGAAGTAGTCCATCAGGCAGTAGGGCCGCTCTCCCCGCGCCCGCCCGTCCATGAACCGCGAGTAGTTCTCGATCCCCGGGCAGGTGCCGACCTCTTCGATCAGTTCGAGGTCGTACTTCGTGCGGCTGATGAGCCGCTGCGCTTCGAGCAGCTTCCCCTGCGTGCGCAGCTCCAGCACGCGAGCCTCCATCTCCTCGCGGATCTGCGTGAGCGCCCGCTCGAGCTGGTCGTCGGGCATGACATAGTGCACCGCGGGGAACAGGAAGAACTGCGACTCCTGCGCCAGCACCTCGCCGCTGGTGGGGTTGATCAGTTCAAGCCGCTCGATCTCGTCCCCGAAAAGCTCGACCCGCACCGCGTACTTCTCATACGCCGGCCAGACTTCGAGCGCGTCGCCCCGCACCCGGAACTGCCCTCGCTTGAACTCGATGTCGGTCCGGTTGTACTGCATCGCCGCCAGTTGCAGCAGAAACTCCCGCCGATCGATCGTCGAGCCCCGCGTGATCGTGAGCACCTTCTCCCCGTACGCGAGCGGCGAGCCCAGGCCGAAAATGCACGACACGCTCGCGACCACCACCGTGTCGCGTCGGCTGAGGATGTTGCTCGTCGCCGCCAGGCGCAGCGCGTCGAGGTCGTCGTTCCGCGACGAATCCTTCTCGATGTAGATGTCCCGCGCGGGGATGTACGCCTCGGGCTGGTAGTAGTCGTAGTACGACACGAAGTAGTTGACCGAGTTCTTGGGGAAGAACTCCCGCAGCTCCTCGAACAACTGCGCCGCGAGCGTCTTGTTGTGGCTGATGATCAGCGTCGGCTTGTTGAGCCGTGCGATCACGTTCGCCATCGTGAACGTCTTGCCCGTCCCCGTCGCCCCCAGCAGGCACGCCGCCGGCCGTCCGCCGCGCAGCTCCGCCGTCAACTGCTCGATCGCCGCCGGCTGGTCTCCCATCGGCTTGAACGGAGAGACCACCTCGAACACGCGCTGATCCCGGAAGGTCGGCCTCGCAGTCATGCCATGTTGTATGCACCCCGAACACCCCGCTTGTTTGGGAAATGAAAGGGTGCTAGGCTGCCCGGGATGCTCCACACCCTCTACGTGGACATGAACTCGTTCTTCGCCTCGGTCGAGCAGCAGCTCGATCCCAGGCTCCGCGGGCGCCCCGTGGCGGTGGTGCCGCTGAAGGCCGACACAACCGCCGTGATCGCAGCCAGTTACGAGGCGAAGGCCTTCGGCGTGAAGACCGGGGTTCTCGTGGGGGACGCCCGGCGGATGTGCCCGGGGCTGGTCCTCGTGACGGGCAACCACGAGACCTACATCCGCGTGCACCACCAGATCCGAGATGCGATCGACGCGGTGATCCCGGTCCACAGCGTCTGTTCGGTCGACGAGTTCGCGTGCCGCCTCGCGCGGGACGAGCGTCCGCCGGAGCGGGCCGCCGAAGTCGCCCGGCGGATCAAGCGGTCCATCGCCGTCCGCTGCGGGGCGTTTCTCAAGTGTTCGATCGGCATTGCGCCCAACCGGTTCCTCGCCAAGGTCGCCGCCGACATGCGCAAGCCCGACGGCCTGACCATCATCGAGCGTCACGAGCTGCCGCAGTGCTTGTACACCCTCAACCTCATCGATCTGCCCGGGATCGGCAAGAAGATGCTCGAGCGGCTGCGGTCGGCGGGCATCTCGTCGGTGGAGCGGCTGTGTGCGCTCGGCGAGGCAGAACTCGGCCGGGCCTGGGGCAGCGTCGTCGGTCGGCACTGGTACCACCGCTTGCGCGGACAGGTGGAGCTTGACGAAACCACCCTCCGCCGCACGATCGGGCATTCGCACGTGCTGAGCCCCGAGCGTCGGGAGGAGTCCGCCGCCCGGGCAGTCGCTGTGCGACTGCTGACCAAGGTGGGGCAGCGCGCGCGCCACCTGGGCTATGTGGGGGAGGAGCTCACATTGTCGGTCCGATACCTGGTCCCCCGCGGGCAGGGCTCCGGACCGGGGCTGCCCAGACCGAAGTGGCACGGCTCGGCCAAGTTGGGGGGTGTCAACGACACGCGGACCCTGCTCGCCTCCTTTGCCGAACTGTGGGACTCCAAGCCCAAGGGGCGAGTCTTCAAGCTCGGCATCACCCTCTCGGGGCTGACGCCCAGGGGCTCCTCGACGGGGCTGCTCTTCGAGGAGCGACGCGACCCCGACCGTCTGTCCAAAGCGATGGACGCGATCAACAGGCGGTACGGGGCGGATGTGCTCTTCCCGGCCTCGATGCAGCAAGCCCGCAAGGCGGCCCCCCGGAGGATCGCCTTCGGCAACATCCCGGATCTCGAGGTTCCGGACATCAATATCGAAGGCACCGGCGACAACTTGCCCGAAGAGGGGAACCCGTAAGCCCCGCGGATCGTCTAATCTCTTCAACACCGGGCCTCAGAGCCCGCAACGGAGTAGTCGACATGACGCAGCACCTTCGATGGCCCGCACTGATCATCCTCGCCTGCGGGGGCGCGCTCGCCCTGGCACAGCCGGCGACCACCGCCCCCGCGCCGGCACAGCCCGCGGGCACCGTGCCCAAGGACCCGCGTGCGCCAAAGGGCGGCGAACGCGACCCCAAGGCCGTCGAGGCACTGACCAAGGCCGCCGAGGGGATGATGATCACCAAGTGGCTCTCGTACGCCGCCTCGATCGAAGGTCCGGGCAACGTGGGCACGCAGACGTTTGACGTGGTCGCCGAGAGGGCCGACGCCGGCGGCTGGAAGCTCTCCGTCAAGGGCGAGATCAAGACCAGCCGCAACCCCAACGCCAAGGGCCGACCCGTGCACGTGGCCTACGACGGCGCCACCGCCCGCTCGCTGCGAGAAACCGATAAGGAGATCGGCGAATTGGCCGATCCGCCCTCGCTCGACGACGTGCGGGCGTTCTTCGCCAAGGAGCGTGCCGCGGGCGCTGTGCCGTGGGAGTTCATGGGCGAGACCCCAATGAGCCTCTTCGCCAGCGCCACCATCCGCCACGAGGGCACGCAGGTGCTCGACGGCGTCGAGTGCGAGGTCGTCCGCGTCTCGGCCCCGCCCGGGCCCGATACCAAGGGCATCGAGCCCACCGACGGCTTCGGCGGCCGATACTTCATCGACACCAAGGACAAAATGGTCCGCAAGATCGAGCGATTCCGCCCCAACGCACGCCCCGACGACAAGCCCGTCCGCACCTTCACCCTCGCCAAGCTCGAGTTCGATGAAAAGACCCGCGGCGGCGACTTTGTCATCAACCCGCCCAAGGGCTTCACCGTCCGCCAGGAAGCCAGGCGACCCGCACCCAAGCCCATCGATCGCGCCCGCGAAGAGGTCAAGAAGCCCGCGGCCAGCGACAACGGCCTGCTCGCCAACGGCACCACCGCTCCCGACTTCTCCCTCAAGACCCCCGACGGGGACACCGTCAAGCTCGCCGACCAGAAGGGCAAGGTCGTCGTTCTGGACTTCTGGGCGACCTGGTGCGGCCCGTGCCTCGCCTCCATGCCCACCGTCCAGAAGCTCCACGAGAAGTACAAGGATCGCGGCGTGGTCATCATGGGGCTCCACACCGACCCTCGCACCGACAAGGACGCCGAGAAGGTCAAGAAAGGCCGCGGCGCCGACTACATGCTCCTCCTGGGCGCCAGCAAGGTCAGCGACGAATACAAAGTTCGCGGCATCCCCACGTTCTACGTGATCGACAAGCAGGGGAAGATCTCGCACTCGCAGGTTGGGGCCGGCAACCTCGAGAAGGCGCTCGGCGACGCGATCGAAGCCGCCCTGAAGTAACTCGATCAGAACGCACGGAAAATGACAAAGGCCCGCGAGTGTCACCTCGCGGGCCTTTTTTCGTTCAGCGATCAATCGCGATCAGCGACGACGGCGGCCCGCCGCCACCACGCCCAGCCCGAGCAGGGCCAGCGTGCCCGGCGTGGGGACCACGGTGTACGCGAGGTAGTCACCCGCGACCGAGGTCTCGCCCCAACCGCCGGTGGCCTGCGTCGAACGGCTCAGGTGGTCGACGCCCGGGGGGTTGCCCACGCCGCCCGTCGACATCACGTCGAAGTAGAACGTGTCGCCAAGGCCGACGCCCAGCGAAGCGAGCGACAGCGTGTACTTGATCTCGCCGATCGCCGTCATGCTGCGATCCACGCCCACGGTCGAATCGAGGTTCCAGTTCGAGCCGTTGTCCGACCAGATCTGGGCGAAGCTGTCGGGCTCCTGGTCGATCCAGCTCCCGATGTACACATCGTTCAGACGCCCGTTGGTGTTGATGTTGCGGCCCCAGGGGTTGTCTCCCCGGCCCGAGGCGTTGCCGTTCCGATCGATCATGATCAGATACTTGCCCCAGTTGGTCGCCGCGAGATTTGCGTTGATCTGCAACGTGATGTACAGGTTCGCCGCGTCGTTGCTCATCGTCACGGACCGGATGTCCATGTTCGTGAGCCCGCTGTCGAACACGTCACCGACCGTGTCGTTGAACGTCACGCTCGCCTGAGCCGCACCGGCCAGCGCAAGCACTGCCATCGCCACAACTTTCATCCTGTCGCTCCTGTCTCTGCATGTCACCCGCGAAGCGCCACACACTGGCGCGGCCGCGGGTGCTCCTCTCATAAGGCCGGCTTTCGCCGACGCCCCATTGTAAAGCCGCGGGCAACGCCGACTCAATCGAATTTTGGCGGCTTCTCAACGGGCAACCGGATCCGGTTATCCGTCAACCTCGTCGTCGGGCATCGCGAGGTTCTCGGAATCATCGTCCGTCGGCGGATCGGCCGGGATCAGCACGTCCTCGACGGGGCCCGCGGGCTTGGCCCGAGCCGCCGCCGCGGCCGCC
>DDSG01000064.1:0-19466 GCA_002343325.1 Phycisphaerales bacterium UBA2396
GTCATGGACGCCTGGCAGAACGAGCTGCGCCCCATCGACCCTCAGCTCGCCCTTCGCCCAGACGATGCGCCCTTCGAGCTTCAGAAGCGGCTCGACAAGCTCATCGCCGACGCCAAGCCCAAGACCACCCGCGGAAAGTCCCGGCCCATCATGGAGGAACTCGCGCTGCTCTCCATGGTGCTCGGCGACCCCGAGATCCACCTCGTCGATCTGCAGTTCAACCCCGCCGACGTCACCGTCCGCGTGCAGGCCACCCTCGAGGATGCCACCGCCATCGCACAGGCGCTCCGCGAAGTGTCCGGCTCCCGCATCGCCTCCTGGTCCGCTCCGGACGCCCGAAACGCCGGCCAGGGTGGCAACACCTCCGGTGTCTTCGATTTCACGATCCGGGGCACCTGGGCCGACGAGGCCCAAACACCCGCGCCCAAGCCCACCCCGGCGGAGGCCCCTCGATGAACCTCACCAAGGAACTTGTCGACCGCCGTGCAGACCGCGTCGCCGTTGCCGCCGCCGCCGCACGCACCAACATGCCCTCGCACCTCATGGTCATCGCGATGGTGCTGTTCGTGGTCTCGCTCAGCGCGATGTTCTGGGCGATGGCGGCCCGCCGCGCCGCCCTCGTCGAGTTCGACGCCCGCGCCGCCCAGGCCGACACGATCCGCCGGCTCATCCGCGATATCCAGCAGGCCCGCGCCGAGGCCGACACACGCAAAGGCCAGCTCGGCAACGACCCGCTCCCCGATATCTCCCTCCGCATCCAGAACGCCGCACCGGACAAGATGAAGGTCGTGCTCGCGCAGCGTCCCGCCCCGCGAGAAACCACCGCCGCCAGTGACACCGCCCTCAAGCTCGTCCGAAAGACCTACTCCTACCAGAACCTCCCCGTCGAATCCATCACCGACTTCTTCGCCTGGGTCGACGAGGCCTCCCGCACCGTCAAAGGCCTCGACGTCGACGGCGTCTCCCTCAGGCCCACCACCAACAGCTGGACCGTCAACATCACCTTCGCCCGCTGGGAGCGCAAGGAAGGCTGACCCATGAAGACCACGATCCGATCCATCCTCGCGACCGCCGCCCTCGCCGCTCTACTCGCCGGCTGCGCCCACAGCCCCGGGGCCGATCGCTCCGCCGAGGAGATCGCCCGTTCACGCGCCGAAGCCACCCGCCTCGCCTCGCAAGGTCGCGAAGCCCAGCAGGCCGGCAAGCTCGATCGCGCCGTCGAACTCTACAACCGCTCGCTCGCCGCCTACGACCAGATCCCAGGCGTCCGCACCAACCTCGGCGCCGCCCTCTTCGCGCAGGGCGACGTCCTGAACGCCGCCGACATCCTCAAGGATGAAGCCGACATCTTCCCCGAGGCCTCCCAGCAGGCGCTGACCAACCTCGGCATCATCTACCTCGACCGCGGCTGGGCCGCCGAGGCCTTCGAGTACTTCGACCGCGCCCTGGCCCTCGCCCCCAACGAGCCCGTCGCCCTCCGCGGCGCCATCGAAGCCAGCTTCCGCTCCTCTCGCACGCCCGAGCAGACGCTCGACCTCATCCGCCGAGGCCTCATGGTCGAACGCGACCCCCGCCTGCTCGAAGACTACCGCTGGAAGCAGAGCCGGCTCCGCACCATGATCGATGACCGTCCCAAGTACGAGTCGCCCGGCTCAAAGCCCGAAGCCGCCCGCTGAGCCCCCGCCCCAGCGCCGCTCGCCCAGCCACGAGCCTCCCCACAAAAGCCAGAAAGGGGCCGGCCCATCGGCCGACCCCTCTCGCCGCAGCATTCGATTCCCTCAGCGCTCGAACGCGCCGACGAAATCATCGAAGTCAAAGAAGTCCACAAAGCAGTCCTGGTTGAAGTCGGCCTGGGGCGAGCCGCTCTCAAAGGCGTCGATGAAATCCGCGTAGTCGAAGAAGTCCTTGAAACCATCGCCGTTGAAGTCGCCCGGATCGCCCACACGCACCACCAGGGTCAGCGTCGCCGGCAGCCCGGCCGCATTCTCCTTCGTGTAGAACTGGGGATACGTCCGCTCGCCCGAGCCGCCGTCAGGACCACCGCTCGCCGGCTGAAGGCTCGTCACCAGCAGATTGAGCCGACCCGCCGCCAACGCCTGACGCAGATACAGCCGCGTGCCCGGATCGCACGGCGAAAGTTCGAAGCTCATCACCGTGCCCGAAGGCATCAGCTCGCCCGGGCTCACGGTGTCGGTCGTGCCGATCGAAAGCCCCATCGCGTCAAACCGCTGGCGAACCTGCCGCGACACATCGACCGTGGTGCCGTTGCCATCGATCGCCACGGGGAAGACGTTTCTCGCGCCCTCGGCCGGCGGCACGATCGGCGCGCCGCCGAACGGGCTCCGCTCGCCGAAAGACTCGAGCGTCCAGCCGTTGCGGTACCCGCACGCGAACACCTCGACCGGTCGGCCCGGATCCGCGTCGGGCACGTAATCCGGATTGCTCGTCTGGTAGAGCGAACGCACCGAATCGAAGGTCGGGTCGTACCTCGCCTCCAGATCGTTGAGCACCACCGCCGTCAGCCGGGCCGACACGATCCGATACTGATCCAGCGGCAGCCCCGTCGGCACGTGCGCCCCAACGTTGAACCCCAGGAGAAACTCGCCGTCCCGATCATCGAAACCCGCCTGCTCGATCGCACCGAAGCACGACGCCTGCGACTCGATGCCGGGCGTGAAGTTGAACGGGTACATCCACCGATCAAGGGATGGTGACCCGAACACAACTTGAATCTCCTGCGCCAAGGTCGCTCCGCCCAGTGATGCCGCCGCCAGTGCCGCCGTGATGCTCAAGCTTCGCATGTGGATCCTCGATTCTGCCGACTGATTTGTCCGAATAGATGAGTGGCCGACATACAACTCCAGTGTTACGATACCTCAGCAACGGTTCTTGTTCTACAAGATTGAACAAGGTTCTTGCCTCAATGACTCTCCTGCTTACCCATCTTCTCGCGATCGGTCGCCTCTTTCGGCACCAGACCCCCGACATGCGCACCGAGGCGGCGTGTCCCGTGATGTCCGCCTGCCGCTCCATGCGCCGCGGCTTCACATTGATCGAGCTGTTGGTGGTCATCGCGATCGTCGGGCTCCTCGTGTCACTCGCCCTGCCAGCGATCGCGGGCGTGCGGGCCGTCGGACGCCAGTGCAAGGAGCTGGCGGCCGCCAAGCAGCTCATGACCGCCTTCACCATGTACGCCGACACCAACCGCGGCGTCGTGCTCCCGGGCTATCCCACCGTCGCCATGGTGAACGGCCCGATGCCGGTCTATGACCAGTCGGGCGTCCGCATCACGGGCGATGTCGCCCAGCGCTACCCGTGGCGTCTCGCGCCGTATCTCGATTACAACTTCAACGGCCTGTACTCGCAGGACGCGCTGCTCCGCGATATCCGGGCGAACGAAGAGCAGTATCAGCGCGAGTTCAACATCAGCTACGCCTACGTCGTCAGCCTCTTCCCGAGCTTCGGGATGAACGTCGCGTTCGTCGGAGGCAGCGAGCGATTCAACGCCTACGACCGCAACTTCCGCAACCGCTTCGGCAAGTTCTATGTCGAACGCCTGGACGAGGCCCGCCGCCCGTCGGACCTGATCGCCTTCGCGACCGCGCGGTGCGAGCAGCAGTGGCTGGCGCCGCAACTCGGCAAGCCCGAGGGCTTCTTCCGCGTCGAGCCGCCCTATTTCGGAGCGGCCCAAGGCCGCCGCTGGGACACCGCCTATGACCCCGCCGCGGAGAGCCCGGGACTCAACTCCGGGTTCGTCTCGCTGCGTCACCCCGGCAAGCGCGGCATCTCGGCGTTTGTTGATTCCTCCGCCCGCACGATGGGCTTTGACCAGTACGCGGACATGCGCTACTGGGCCAACGACGCGACGCGTGCCGACTGGGCGATCGGCGCCAACTGAATCAACTTACCGGCGTCTGCCGAGCACCTCATCGGCCCGCCGTGTCCATTCGGCCCGTCCCGCCTCGTCGCCGCTCGCGCCCAGCGCCTGCGAGAGAAGCCGCATGGCCGCAACGTTCCTCTGGTCGAGCGAGATCACCTCGCGCAGCAGTTCGACCGCTTTCGCTCCATCACCAGCGTTCAGCGCGATCAATGCCCGCGCGAACTTCGCGTCCCAACGCCCGCCAAGCCCGGTCTCCCAGCGGTCGGCGAACTGCCCCGCCTCGGGCAATCGCCCGAACTGCAGCATGAGCTGCACCGCCCTGAGCACCGACGTTGAGTCCGAAGGGGACGCGGCCACAAACCGCGACAGATCCTCCATCGCTTCGCCCGCCCGGTCGGTGTACAGCAGAAAGCCCGCGCGGGCGTACCGCGGTGCCTGTGCATGAGGCCGACGCTCGACGAAACGATCCAGCACGCGTCCGAGCACATCGACACGCCCGATCGACAAGAGCATCTGAGCCGCCCGCATCCCCACAGCGTCGTCCCGCCACGCCGCGTCCGCGTACTGCTCGATGAACGACGCCAGCTCATCCGCACGGGCCGCGTCCAACGGCTCGCCCGCCTGAGTTGGCATGCGTGCAGTCGCTCGGGCCAGGTGCGTGTCCGCCGCGTGGGGCCGCCGCCCCGCCGAGAATTCGGCGATCGCCAACGCCTCCTTCGACCGCCCCGCCTGCAGCAATCGCTGGACCGCCGCCGAGGCCGGGTACTCCCCGTGCGGGGAAACGCGGACCCACACCTCAAAGTCCTCGACCGCCCCCGGCACATCCCCCGCGGCGAGCCGGGCAGCACCGCGAGCCGTTCTCGCCTCGGCGCTTCTGGGCCTCACCCGCACAGCATCGTCCGCGATCGCCATCGCCTCGCCCGACTTGCCCAATCCCAACAACGTCTGCACCACCGCGAGCGTGACCCCCGGCTCGGTCGACGGGCCGTCGGCCATCGCCTGCGTCGCCGCCCGCACGGCGTCGTCCCGACGCCCGAGCCCGGACAGCACGTGCGCCCGCGACGCGTGCCACGCCTCGGTGAACTCGTGCGACGACGCCCCAGCCTCCAGCTCCGCAAGAATCTGATCGTCGCTCCGCCCCGACGCACGAAGCAGCGACACAAAGTCACCGATCAAGCCCACGCCCGGCCGCTCCGCCTGCGCGAGCGCCCGCCGCGTCGCCTCGACCGCACCCTCCAGATCCCCCACCACCGCTCTCGCCCACGCGAGCTCGAGGTTTGGCGGCATCGACCGCTCCCCACCCCACCCGCCCTCGGCCCAACCACCGGACCGCTCGAGCCCCGCGATGATCCGCTCGGCGAGCGCCAGATCCTCGCCCGTGGGCGTCGGTTCGCCGCTGAGCACAAGCGCCTTGCTCACCGTGATCCGCCGCTCGTCGATCAGCTTCGCGTGCAACAGCTCCGATCGCCACCGCTCGCTGTTGACCCACCCCGACCACGCCGACATCCCCGTCAACGCGATCGCACACACGGCGAACGCCCACCCCGCAGCCGTCATCCTTCCCTTTAGTTTCAACTGCACGTTCTGCGCACGCACGTTGGACACCGTCAGCAGCGTCCAGGTCTTCCAGATCCCCCACGCGATGATCGACGCCAGCCCCGCCGCCATCAGCAGCGGCACCGACTCCGCCATCCCGCGCACGCACACCAGCACCGCGACAAACACCGCGAGCATCGCCGCGTCCTGCCGCAGCGTCAGGTCGTACAGTGGGCTCGGCTTGGACCGACGCTCCGCCGCCGCCGCCGTGCGCGGCTTGGCCAGCACCGCGGGCCTGGCGATCGAGAACGACAGCGCCTCCATCGGGCAGACGCTCACGCAGTCCAGGCACTTCATGCACCCTGGGTCCACGACCATCCCGAAGTCGCGCACCTCTTCGTGCACGCGGACGTTGCTCGTGCAGACCGCCGTGCAGTGCCCGCACCCCTCGCACCGCTCGTTCACCACGATGCGCCCGACCGCCAGCCGATCCGCCGGCGCTAGAAAGCCCCCGTACGGGCAGCCGTACGTGCAAAAGCCCTTCGCACCAAGGAAGTACACCGTCACGAACCCGCAGATCAACAGAAACGGCACCGCCACGTACCACGGCGGAAACGTCGCCCAGAAATCCTCCACCATCACGTGGCTCGACAGCCCGGGCCAGGGGGTTGACCGTCCGAGCCACAACGGCATCTCCCACCCGAGCTTCTCAAGCCCCGGCGTCAGCACCCAGCGATGCACGCTGGGCCACACGAACATGTACAGCGCCAGACCCGTCGGCACCCAGAGCATGAGCCGCGTGCGGAACGGCTTGGGATGCACCCCCACCTTCTTGAGCAGCCACAGGCACAGATCCTGCAACGCCACCACGTGGCACGCCCACCCGCAGAACCACCGCCCCAGGATCAGCGTCGACAGTATCGCCAGCCCCAGCAGGATCCCGCCCGCGTTGATCACGCCCTCGTTCAGCGTCGCCATCGCTTCCGAGGGCTCGACGGGCGACAACGTCCCCCGCACGCCGTCGTCTCGCCCGGACCACCACCAGTGCGCGACGTGCGCGGCGATCGCCACGTGCACCAGGATCAGCACCACCGCCCGCCACTTCGCACTCCGCGACCGCGCGACCTTCGCGCCCCCGCTGTTCATCACAGGAAGCGACACCTTCCGCGGTCCACTCTCGCATCGCGATTTCACGCCCGAAGCATACACGCCGCGGGCCTACGCCCCGGGCTTTGCCGGCGGCACGCCGATGTCCTCATCCCACAGATCAGGCCTCGCCCGCACAAACGCCCGCATCAACTCCAGGCACCTCGCGTCGTGGGCCACCTCGACGCTGCACCCCGCCTCGCGCAGCCAATCCTCACGCCCCATAAATGTCTCGTGCTCCCCGATCACCACCCGCGGGATCCGGTGCAGCACCGCCGTCCCGCTGCACATCGCGCAGGGCGAAAGCGTCGTCGCCATCACCAGCCGATGCCAGTCGCGCCGACGCCCGGCGTTCCGCAGGCACACCGTCTCCGCGTGAGCCGTCGTGTCCCCCGTCTGCACCCGAAGGTTGTGCCCCAGCGCAACCACCACCCCCTCGGGCGTCCCGATCGCCGCGCCGATGGGGATTCCGCCCTCCGCGAGCGACTTTCTCGCCTGCTCCACCGCCGCGTCCAGCAGCAAAAGTTCGCCGGGTGACATCGCCCCTCCGGGTCAGTTCATCCCGGCCGCCGGGGTTGACGCCGTCCGCGGACGGTCGTTGGGGGCAAGCTCCCCGGGCGTGCGCAGCTCCATCTGCAGCCGCCGCGACGTGGGCACCGGCATCTCGTTGGCCAGCCCGCCGTACACCGCGTCCGGATCGATCAGGTCCCACCGCATCTGGTCGGGGAACGAGCGGTTCTGCGGGTAGTAATTGTTCACGAAACGGACCACCAGCTTCCGACCCACCGGCACCTCGACCGTCCACATCACCTCGTCGGTCCGCGTATCGATCAGGCTCACGGTCTTGGGCTGTTCCGACGTGCTCACGTACGTGTGCGTGTCGTACGAAACGCCCGTGCCGCCCTCGACAAAGCGATTGCACCCCGCCAACCCACCGGCCAACCCCAACGCCGCACACACCGCCACACCCACGATCTTCGCCGAATGCCGCATGCCGATCGCCTCCAACGCCCACCCGATCGGCACACTGTAGCGGGTGACACGCCCCCACGCCCCTTCTCCCTCGCTCTGCCCTTCCACCACCCTCTACACTCCCCGCCATGGGCAACCCCGGCTCAATCCGCATCGGTCACGGCTGGGACCTCCACCGCCTTGAGCCCTCCCACGCCGGCAACGCCAAGCCCCTCGTCCTCGGCGGTATCACCATCCCCCACGACCACGCCCCCGTCGCGCATTCCGACGGCGACGCCCTCCTCCACGCCGTCACCGACGCACTCCTCGGCGCACTCGCCCAGCCCGACATCGGCCAGCTCTTCCCCGACTCGGCCCCGGAGAACAAGGGACGCGATTCTCGCGACTTCCTCGCCGAGGCACTCCGCCGCGTGCACGCCGAAGGCCTGACGGTCGGCAACCTCGACGCCACGATCATCCTCGAACGCCCCAAGCTCGCCCCCCACCGCGAAACGATCCGGGCACGCCTCGCCGACCTGCTCGCCGTCGACCTCGACCGTGTGAATGTGAAGGCCAAGACGCACGAGCGCGTCGATGCGGTCGGCCTCGGCCTGGCCGTCGAGGCCCACGCCGTCGTGCTGCTTGTCCCACGCTGACCTCGCCTCCCGCGTCCCCAAAAGCAAGATCAGCAGCCCCAATGTGCCTCTCTCTCCTCGAGCGGGGCCGGGCTGCTGTCTCGCGTCCGGAACATGAGCCAAGCCCATGCTCCGGTGCCGCATGCTGCGGGCGGATCAGGCGTTACGGTAACCGCCTCCCCCCGCTGCGCCTAGATCATTCCATGCCCGACGCACGAAAAACTACCGATCAAACACAATACAAATGATTCAGACGCGAACCCACCAGGGTTATCGGTCTTCGATGCGCAGCACCACGAACGTGTACTGCCCGCGCGTCCCCTCCGCGACTTGCGTTCCCCGGATTCCGAGGTGCCTGACCTCGTCCGCAGCCGGGTCCGTCCTCAACACGGCGTACGACCCCGCGGGCACCTCGAACGCCCGCACGGCCGAACTCCGCCACACCGGCCTCAACTCCAGCCCCAGCTCCTTCGCTCGGAGCTTGGCATACCACAAGACTTCCGGACGCGCCTCGACAAGCCCATCCGCGTACAGCGTCACCGGTCCCCTGATGCCCGCGTCGACCAGCGACTGCGCAAGCATGTACCCGGCCTCTCGACCGCTGCCCCGCTGCCCAGCGCCGCGGCGGAGCGACTCGCTCCAGACCACCGACACCACGCACGACACCACCGCCGCGATCGTGCCGATCCTCACCGCGCCCGCCCTGCTCCCCGAAGCCTGATCACCCGCAAGCCACGCCGACAGCATCGGCCCAACCAACGGGGCCGCCAGCATCAACGCCGGCATCGCGTACCGCGGGTTCGACACACCCGCCACCACAAAGACCCCCAGCGCCACCAGCACCGAGAAGCCCAGCACGCGCGCGAATCGCGCAACCTCGGGATCAGCGGGTGAAAGCGGGCGAAAGAGGGCGAGCAGCCCGACCGATGCGGGCGCCGCCGCCCCGATCGCCGCCAGAGGCAGCAGCGCGATCCCGGGCAGGCGAGACAGCTCCCACAAGAACTCCGACGGGCTCTGCACGACCGCGGGCTCGTCGGGCAGCCGCGACACCAGCCACCACGCGATCGGCGCGATCAAGAGGCCGATCCCCGCGATGAAGAGCCCGATCCGCCCAGCAGCCCGCCCCCGCCGATCCGACATCGCCAGGCCAACAACCACCGCAGCACCGATCACGGGAAGCCCCGCGGGCCCCTTGGCCAGCAGCGACACGCACGCGCCGACCGCGCCCAGGACGAGCATGCCCCACCACCACCGAGAAGCCCGGCCTCTGAGCACATCCAACAACGCGAACGAGGCGACCTGCGTGCCCAGCATGAACAGGGGCTCGATCTCCGCGGTTCGCGCGGGCTCGACAAACGCTGGCGAAAGAGCCTGCGCCAGGCCAGCCGCCAGCCCGCACCACCACACGGCACGAAACCATCGCCGCGCGAACCACCACGCCGCCAACACCGACAGCGTGGCCGACAACGCCGACACCGATCGCGCCGCGAACTCCGTCTCCCCGAGCACCCACGACGCCGCCGCCACCGCCCACGGCATGCCCGGCGGCTTGCGAAGATAAACCTGCTCGAACAGGCGCGTCACTGACGCATCGCCGCGCTCGAGCATCTCCCACCCGGGAATCGCCCGGTGCCCCTCGGTCATCGACAGCCCGGCCCCGCCCAGCCCGATCCAGTAGAGACACAGGCACAGCGCGAGCAGCAACGCCGCCTGCGCCGCGGCCGACCCAGCAAGAACTTCGCGAATCGATCCACGCACGGCGTTCAACGATCGAGCGAGTGATCGGCGCCCTCGGGCGCCACATACGGAATCCGCCGGCCCGTGCGCACCGCCTCGGCGATCTGCGACGACCACTGATCGAACATCCCCTTCACGTGCGGGTTGTCCGATGGATCATGATCAAATCGCTCGGCCTCGCGCATCGCACGCTCGAACCCCTGCCCTTCGAAGAGGGTGCGATACAGGATGACGGCGCATCCCGTGCGCTCCGTGCCCGCCGCGCAGTGCACGAGCACCGGCTGCTTCGACGGATCCGTCATGATGCGCAGCGCCTCGACGTATGCGTTGGGGTCCCCGCGGGCATCGCCCTCAAGGAAGAAGCGGTGCCGCTCGACGCCGAGCGCCTCCGCCGTGCGCTGTTCGCGCAGATCCTCGGGCGAGCCCTTCGGGGCCGCGCCGAAGTCCACGATCGTGCGGATGTTGTACCGCTCGACGACCCGCGCCAACCCGCCCGGGGTCGTCCGGCCTGATCGGTAGATCCGCCCGTCCACCACGGTCCCGAATCGGCGAGGCTCCAGTTCCGGGGCGATCGAGGCGGCATAGACCACCCCGGCCGCCAAGGCCGCCCCGGCGACCAGCGCCGCCGTCGTCGTGCGAGAAATGCCCGATCGCTTCATCGATGAAGTGTACGCCCGCACCGTGCGCGGGTTGGTCGGATCCTGGGCGGGTGTACCATTCCCCATGAGCGACCGCGAGCCAAGGGCCAGCGAATCAAAGCGCAAGCCGGCGTATCCCCCGGTGGTCGAACGCCTGATCGAGGAGTTCGCCGGGCTGCCGGGGATCGGACGCCGCTCGGCCGAGCGGCTGGCGTTCCACGTGCTCAAGAGCGAGGAACGCGCAGCCTTTGCGCTGTCGAAAGCGATCACGGACGTGAAGAAGTCGATCCGCCACTGCCGCATCTGTTGGAACCTGACTGAGGAGCCGGTGTGCGCGGTGTGCGGGGACGCGGGGCGGGACCGCGGGTCGGTGCTGGTGGTGGAGCAGCCCAAGGACCTGATCGCGCTGGAGCAGACGGGGATGTACCGCGGGGTGTACCACGTGCTGCTGGGTCGGCTGAGCCCGCTCGAAGGTATCGGACCAGAAGAGCTGACGGTGGCGGACCTCCTGCAAAGGGTGGACCATCCGGATTCAAACGCCGGGGGTGTGAAGGTCGAAGAAGTCATCATGGGGATGAACCCCACGCTGGAAGGGGACGGCACGTCGCTGTACCTGACCGAGCAGTTGCGATCTCGCGGCATCCGGGTGAGCCGGCTGGCGCGGGGGCTGCCCAGCGGTTCGCAGCTTGAGTATGCGAACAAGGCGGTGCTGGCCGACGCGATCGTGGGCCGGCAGCGAGTGGCGGATCCAGGGACGGGATGATGCGCTTCGAGACGTCACAATCGATGAAGTTGGGCCAGCAGATGAAGCTGGCGCCGCGCATGATCCAGTCGATGGAGATTCTCCAGATGCCGCTGGCGGAGCTGGAGGAACGGATCGAGCAGGAGCTTGAGAACAACCCCACGCTCGAGATCGTCGAGCCCCAGGGCGATGAGGATGGTGAGGCGGTCGGTCGTTCGCTGGACGAACTCCGCGATCGGCGTGCGAAGAAGCCGACGGGAGAGCGTGACGCGAAGATGGACGCGATGGCGGCGGCGCCGGCGCGGAGCGAGTCGCTGGTCGAGCAGCTCCAGCACCAGTGGTCCTTGGTGGACGTGGACGAGCGGACCGCATCGCTGGGGACGATGCTGCTGTCGTACTTGGACGCCGACGGCTTCCTGAGAACGCCTCTCGAAACGATCGCGGAGCGTGCGAACGTGGCGATGGGAACGGGCGGCACGCCGCTGGGCATCGCCGATCTTGAGATGGCGCTCAAGGCGGTGCAGATCTTCCTGGAGCCGGCGGGTGTGGCGGCGCGGGATGTCCGCGAGTGCCTGCTGCTGCAGCTTGACGCGATGCCCGAGCGGGAGGACGCGCCGGAGGCGGAAGTGATCGCGGCGGCGAGACGGCTCATCACCGATCACATGGACGACCTGATGAAGAACCGGCTGCCGAGGGTGGCCGAGCGGTCGGGGCTGTCGCTCGCGGAGATCAAGCGGGCGCTGGAACTGATGAAGCGGCTGAGTCTGGCGCCGGGTCGGCAGCTCGTGGACGATTCGGCGGCGGGGATCGTGCCCGACGCGATCGTCGAGTATGACCCCGACCACGACCGGTACATCGCGTACCTCAACGACACGAGGCTGCCGAATCTTCGTGTCAATCAGGAGTACGCGAAGCTGTCGCGCGACAAGAGCGCGATGGACCAGCGCGGGCGCGAGTTCATCCGCACGAACCTGAGCAACGCACAGTGGCTTCTGGACGCGGTGAACCAGAGGCGTTCGACGCTGCTGCGCGTGGTCGAGGCGGTGGTGGAGGCGCAGCGGGACTACTTCGACCTGGGGCCTTCGTCGCTCAAGCCGCTGCCCATGTCGCAGATCGCGGACCAATTGGGCGTGCACGTGGCGACGGTGAGCCGGGCGGTGGCGGACAAGTATCTGGCGACGCCGCGGGGCGTGGTGGCGTTGCGGAAGTTTTTCTCGGGTGGGTTGTCGACCAAGCCCGAGGGGGCGGAGAACGCCGAGGGCGGCGAGGATCTGGCGTGGGAGGCGGTCAAGGCGGCGCTGCGCGAGGTGATCGACGCGGAGGACAAGGGCAAGCCCCTGTCGGACGATGCGCTGGCGGAGGCGCTCAAGAAGCGCGGGATCGAGATCGCGCGCCGAACGGTCGCGAAGTACCGCGATCAACTGGGCATCCCGCCCGCGCGGCTGCGCCGGACGTTCTAGCCGCTCGGAAGACGATCCCCCACAGGGCCACAGAGACCGGCTTTAGTTGCCCGGCTTCTCTGGTGCGGCCGCATTGTCGGCCGGATAGATCTGGTCGAGATTCTCGCGTTTGAGCACGGTTTTGAAACCCTTCTCGAGGAGGTCCCGGGTCATGAGTCTCCGCATGGCGTGCACGCGGGGCAGCTTCTGCACGACACGGTCCACGCTTGCTTGCGTGATCCACTGGGTGTTGCGAACGATATCCCCGAGCTCGAACACCTCGAGCGTGGACATGGCAACTCCATATTCGTGTCTCGCGCGAACCTCGCCCCAGATCTCGCGGTTCATCGATCGATCGTAAAGAACGCCGGATGCGAGCACGCCCTCGTACATCAGGAACCACTGATACTCGTCTTGGTACAGCGGCAGGAGCACCTTGAGCTTGTCGATGGGGGAAGCGCCGGGAGGGAGGCACTTGAACGCTGCGTCGATTCTGGCACGGTAATCGGCGAGGATCTGATCCGCGCCGGAATCGAGCACGAACTCCTGCGCCTTCTCCGGCGGCACGCCGGGGGGCGGGGCGGAGCATCGCGAATCAAGGATGCCAACGCCCAGGGCGCCAGCAACCATCGAAGCGAGCACGATGCAGACAGGCATCCGAAGCATGGGCGAGTTCATGGAACGTCCTCCGCGAAGAGCCGCAGCCAGAGATCAGAATCGACCGCATCCCACGATCCATCTTCGTTGATATCTGCTTTCGGATCAAGGGCTGCCAAAGCAGCGGCAAACGCCGCATAATCCGACGAGTACTGCCTCGCTCCATCACCATTGAAATCAGTGATCAGGAAAGGATCTCGCGAAAAGACCGCAGATGAAGGCTGGTTGGCGGTTAGCATGCGGTATGATCCATCGGGGAGCCTCTGGAGCGTCAAACGTAGCCTCGGATATGCGGGAATAACTGCATCCCATCCCTTGACCGACGAAGTACCCTTCACCAGTACCGTGATGGTTGTCTCCCCGCTCGTGCTCGTCTCGAAGAGATTCCCAGAATCGTTCTCGACAATACCTGTCCACGATGCACCCGAGGAGCCGCTCACATCAATCATGCCCGAGTAGATCTTGCCCCGAGGCGTTGCGCCGTTGAGCGTGCCAGAGATGCTGAACTTAGCTGTTGCCGTCCCTGACTGGCTGAATCCTCGCGTAGGGTCCACGAGCGTGAACGTGCCTTCGAGGCTGAGGTGCCCCGTGTCGACCCCATCCTCAGTGGTGATCCCACGAAGTGTACCGGCAAGATCGGTCGTCAGACTTCCCTGAGGCAGCCATGGCTTGATCAAGTCGCGAATGATACCCGGGACATTCAGTCGCTCAAGCTGTTCCCGAAGCCACCTCTCATATTCTTCGCGCGACTTGCGAGCGTTGTCCCATTGCTTGTCGAGCGCTTTGAGCCGAGCGTCACGAATGAGGTTCATCCCATCGTTGTAGAACTTGAGTGCGTCGTCAATGCATCGAGCACGCGGAGAAAGGACCAAACCAGAAGTGTTGGGCAGTGATTCGCAGAATCGCAGCCACTCATCTCGAGCCTCCCTCAGCCGCTGCAGCTCTCGGTCGTAGGCATCTTGAATCTCCATGTCCGTTGGAGGCCGCGTCGTCGAACAAGAAGACATTGTAAATCCGGCACCGCACCCAAGAGCAACGATAACGACTCTCAAGCTGTTCATTGACTTCATGGTCAGAATTCCTTTTGTTGAATTCGCTACGAATGTCAATTCACCCTAACTGTACTCCCACCCCCCCCCTATGTGTCAAGCTTGTTGTATCCGACTCGTCGGGAATGACTCTTGAATGCCTTACGGCGCTTGTTTGAACAATGGCACGTTGCACGAGTACCCACGATTGCCGCTCGGTAGAAGGGCCTTGTGCGAACCGTCACGACATGAGGGATGGTTCGGCTGGCGCGCGTTCAACTTCGAGTCTGGAAGAACGCCATGAGTGTGCAGCTTATCGCTGCCCGGCGAGACGGCGAACGGTCATGTCGAAGGACCGAACGAGGTTGGCGTGGATGCCGAAGGTGATGCCGGTGTAGATCGCCGCGGCGACCAGGGCGCCGACAAAGAGCGAGACGCGGGCGCTGGTGAGCCCGCCGGTCCCGCTGCTCGTGGCGAGCAGGGAATCGCTGGGGGTGCAGATGGCGTGGAGGAGGCTCGCGGGGGAGAGGGCGGCGAGTGAGGGCCCGATCGCGGGAATCTCGACCCCGGACTTGCTGCCGCAGAGCCCGACGATGCCCGCGATGATCCCGACGACGGCGACGGTGCCGACGACGCTGGAGAGGGTGCCTTTGCTCTTGAGGGACCAGTGGAGCCCGGTCATGACGCACCAGGCGGTGAAGGGGATGAAGACGAGCGGGGCGAGGAGGGCGGCCTCGGGGAGGATGACGGGCTCGGAGGCGGCGGCCGCGGCGGCTCCGGCGGGTGCGGCGATGGTCACGAGGACGCCGCCCTCTCGCTCGAAGCCACCGGCGAGCACGTAAAGGCCGGCGAAGGCGAGGGTGCTGACGGGAACGGCGAGCATGGGGAGGAGGTAGGCGATCAGCCCGCGGAGCTTGCCGAAGAGGTAGCTGGAGGGCGTGATGGGGGTGGTGAGGAGGAGGTCGAGCGTGCCGTCCTCGCGTTCGCGGCTGATGGCGGTGCTGGCCATGTTGATGGCGACGAGGGTGATGACGATGAGTTCGCCCCAGACGGTGGTGAGCAGGGCGAGGCGGAAGTCCTCGTGGGAGAGCGTGCCGCGGTGGAAGAGGACGACGAGCCCGAGCCCGAAGAGGATGCCCGCGGCGACGAAGGTCCAACGGGCGATGATGCGGCCGAGGGTGGCGTTGCGTGCGGTGGACTCGCGCCAGGCGATGGGGTTTGAGCCGACGGGGCGCGGCGGGCGATGGTCGGCGCCGGCGCCGCCGAGGCCGAAGAGCCTTCGGTACCAGGGGATGCCGGCCTGATCACCCGTGAGCGAACCGATGCCGCCCGAGCGAACAGTGAAGGTCGAGACGATGATGAGCAGGAAGGACAGGAGGACCGAAGCGACGCACCAGAACGTGACGGGGGCGGCGAGCATCCAGCCGCGGAGCCCCTGCACGACGCCCGGTTCGGCGCGGGGGTATCGGGAGGGGTTGAGCAGTGCGTGTAGAGCGAGGAAGGGGTTGAGCCCGGTCATGGGCGTGACGCCCACGCCGCCCGGACCCGCGCCGAGTCCCTTGGAGCGGAGGAAGACGTCGATCCCCGCGGTGACGGCGAGGTAGCTGACGACGGCAACATAAAACGCGAAGACAGCCCGGCGGCCGGCGAGTCGAGAGACCGCCAGCGCGATGGCGATGGCGCCGACGAGCAGGGCGGCGGAGCCCGCGATGAGATAGCTGGCGAAGATCGCCGAGCCGGGGACGCCGCCGAAGTACTGCGTGAGCGCGAAGAGGGGGAGGCTCGCGAAGAGGAGGGCGAGGATGAAGAAGAGGCGGCCGAAGAGATTGCCCAGAACGATCTGGACGCTGGTGAGTGGTGTGGTGAGGAGGACTTCCCAGGTGCGTGGGGAGGCTTCCTGGGCGATGGCACCGGCCATGAAGACAGGGGCGAGGACGCAGATGAGCCCGATCTGGAGGTAGGCGATCCAGGTGAAGGAGGCGGCACCGCTCTGGGCGAGGGCGCCGTAGCTCATCTGCCCGGTGACGCTGGTCACGAGGACCCAGAGGAGGACGAGGATGAGGACGCCAAGGTAGATGGAGCGGATGTAGAGATGGCGGCTGCGTCGTGAGCCGTTCTGAACGAGGCGCACGGCGATGGGGTTGAGTGGGGCGAGGGTGAGGAGCCAGCGGAGCAGAACGGGCATAACGCGGGGATGGTACCGGGGGAATCGTGGGCGGGTTCGGGAAAAAGAAAGGAGCCCACGGGCCGAGAAACCCGTGGGCTCCTGAAGACTCAGAATGACCGCCCAAGGAAGGGCGGCAGGAGGGGACTTAGCGGCGGCGACGGGCGGCGGCGAGCCCGGCGAGGCCGAGCAGGGCGAAGGAGCCCGGCGTGGGGACGACGTTGAAGGAGTACCACTTCACCTGACCGGCCGAGAGAAGCTGGTCCTCGATGGAGGCAAAGCCGTTGACCGTGAGGTCGAAGAGGCCGGTGGCGGAGCCGGCAACGGCATCCCAGCCGGCGTTGAAGGCCGTGTTGAAGCCGCCGACGGCGAGGTAGTACGTGCCGATGGCGAGGGTGGGCGTGATCTGGGACTGGAGGCCAGCGCCGGCATCGTCGTTGATGGAGACGATGTTGCCAGCGGAGTCATAAAGACCGATCTCGGTGTCGAAGTTCGAGCCGAAGGTGTTGATGTCGAACGCGCCGGCGGTGAAGGTGCCGATGGAGACGGCGGTCGGGGGCGTCGGGGGGACGAAGGAGAGGAAGTCGAACTGAACGTTCGACCAGATGGCGTCGATGCCGCCGTCGTTGAACGACTCCCAGAAGCGGAAGGAGTAGCTGGTGCCGTTGACGAGGCTGAAGGTGGAGAAGGTCTGGGTGTTGTCGATGCTTGCGCCGCCGGACCAGGTCGTGCCGGAGGCGATGGAGCCGCTGTCAATCGTGGTGGGGCCGACGAAGCGCCAGCGGAGCTCGCTGAGGAACGAGCCGACGCCGCCGGAGGTGGCGGTGCCGCGGATGCGGATGCGGTTGAAGACGTCGGCGTTGGAGCCGGTGTAGGTGAACGAGAAGACGCCGTTGGCGGCGTTGCCGGCGGCGCCGTCGCTGTTGAAGGGGCCAGCGCCGATACCGGTGTTGAAGTCGGCGTGGGCAGCGCCGGCGATGGCCGCGAGGGCCGCGATCGTGAGCAGGTTCTTCATGAGTCTTGTCTCCTTCTCTCTACTCTCTGAACACATCTCCCCCGACGAGCGAACTTCCGCCGGCGGGGGACCGGCGGAAATGAACGCGTTGAACCAAGCCGGCACAAGCCGGACGTGGCACAGCCGGGGAAACCCCCGGCCTTTGGGTCCAAGTTTCAGGAAGGTGTCTTGTCTCTCCCTGCAACTCCGGACGATGAACTGTCTTTTAGCCGAATCCGAGGCATGATTCAAGCACAATCTGCACAGTCAGGCCGCCAATTTTGAGGTCCTCAGCCCGATTCCCACAGTTTGGGCAAAGCGTGACGGCTGCGCGGGCCAAAACGACAAAGCCCCGGACCGAAGTCCGGGGCTTTCTTGGGGTTCGGAGAGGGTGTCAGGTCGAATGGCTGCCCGCAACGGCCGGGGGCGTGGAGCCCTCGGCGGCGGAGACGGCGGCGAAGGCAAGGTACTCGATGGGGTTGCCTTCGGAGTCCTTCTTCCGCGTGACGCGGATGGTCGAGCCCTTAGCGAAGTCGCCCGAGAGGAGCATCTCGCTGAGCGGGTCTTCGACGTAGTTGCCCAGGGCGCGGCGGAGGGGCCGGGCGCCGAACTCGGGGTTGTAGCCCTTGTCGATCAGGAACTCCTTGGCGTCGGGCTCGAGCTGGATGGTGATCTCCTGCGCGGCGAGACGCTTGGCGAGCTTGCCCACCTCGTAGTCGATGATGGAGGTGATGTCGACCTTGGTGAGCGGGCGGAAGACGATGATGTCGTCGACGCGGTTGATGAACTCGGGGCGGAAGAAGCGTTCGATCTCCTTCATGAGGACGACCTTGATGTTGTCGTAGTCGGTCGCCTCGGTGCGCTTCTGGAAGCCGAAGCCCGCGCCGCCCTTGATCAGATCAGCGCCGATGTTGCTGGTCATGATGAGGATGGTGTTGCGGAAGTCGACATGGCGGCCGAAGGAATCGGTGAGGCGGCCTTCCTCCATGATCTGGAGGAGCATGTTGAAGACGTCGGGGTGTGCCTTCTCGACTTCGTCGAGCAGGACGACGGAGTAGGGCCGGCGGCGGATGCGCTCGGTGAGCTGCCCGCCCTCTTCGTAGCCCACGTAGCCGGGGGGCGCGCCGACGAGGCGGCTGACGTTGTGCTTCTCCATGTACTCGGACATGTCGAGGTGGATGAGGGCTTCCTCGTCACCGAACATGAACTCGGCGAGCGCCTTGGCGAGCAGGGTCTTGCCGACGCCCGTGGGCCCGACGAAGATGAACGAGCCGGCGGGACGCTTGGGGTCCTTGAGCCCGGCGCGTGAGCGGCGGATAGCCTTGGCGACGGCCTTGATGGCCTCGTCCTGGCTGATGACCTTGCGGTGCAGTTCCTTTTCAAGGTGGAGGAGGCGGGCGGCCTCGTCCTTCTCGAGTCGCTGGAGCGGCACGCCGGTCATCTTGCTGACGACCTCGCGGACGACGTCCTCGTCGACGGTGCCGTCGTACTCGCGGGCGCGGTTCTTCCACTCCTTCTGGATGTCTTCCTTCTTCTTGCGGAGCTGCTCGGCCTTGTCGCGGAGATCGGCGGCTCGCTCGTAGTCGGCGGCCTTGACGGCCTCGTCCTTCTCGATGCTGAGGCGTTCGATCTCGCCCTCGATGTCGGCGAGCTGCGGGGGCTTGGTCATTGTCTTGATGCGGATGCGGGCGCCCGCCTCGTCGATCACGTCGATCGACTTGTCGGGCTGCACGCGCCCGGTGATGTAGCGGCCGGACAGCTCGACCGCGGCGCGGAGTGCGGCGTCGGTGATCTGCACGCGGTGGTGGCTCTCGTAGCGATCGCGCAGGCCCTTGAGGATCTCGATGGTCTGCTCGTCGCCCGGCGGGTCGACGGTGATGGGCTGGAATCGGCGAGCGAGGGCGGCGTCCTTCTCGATG
>DDSG01000064.1:19720-26626 GCA_002343325.1 Phycisphaerales bacterium UBA2396
GCCGATGCACTGGATCTCGCCGCGGGCGAGCGCGGGCTTGAGCACGTTGGAGGCGTCGATGGCGCCCTCGGCGCCGCCCGCCCCGACGAGCGTGTGGAGCTCGTCGATGAAGAGCATCACGTTCTTGGCGCGGCGGACTTCGTTCATGACGGCCTTGATGCGCTCCTCGAACTGGCCGCGGTACTTGGTCCCGGCGACCATCATCGCCAGGTCGAGCACCACGAGGCGCTTGTCCTGGAGGATCTCAGGAACATCGCCCGAGATGATGCGCTGGGCGAGCCCTTCGACGATCGCGGTCTTGCCGACGCCGGCCTCGCCGAGAAGGACGGGGTTGTTCTTGGTGCGGCGGCAGAGGACCTGCACGAGACGTTCGATCTCGGTGGTGCGGCCGATGACGGGGTCGAGGGTGCTTTCCTTGGCGAGTTCGGTCAGGTCGCGACCGAAGGAATCGAGCGCCGGGGTCTTGCTCTTGCCCTTGGCGCCGGCGGAGGATCCGGTCCCGGCGCTGGGCGCGGAGGAGGCGCCCGGGAGGCCGGCGGATTCGCCGCCGCCCTGCTCGCCCTGATCCTGGCTTGCGCCGAGAAGGTTGAGCACTTCTTCGCGGACTTCCTCGAGCTTGAGCCCGAGGTTCATGAGGACCTGAGCGGCGACGCCGTCGTGCTCGCGGAGGAGCCCGAGGAGGAGGTGCTCGGTGCCGACGTAGTTGTGGTTGAGGTTCCGGGCTTCCTCGATGGCGTACTCGATGACCTTTTTGGCGCGGGGGGTCTGGGGCAGCTTGCCCATGGTGACCATTTCCGGGCCTGGCTTGACGAGCTTCTCGACCTCGAGGCGGACCTTGCGGAGGTCGACGTCGAGGTTCTTGAGGACGTTGGCGCCGACGCCCGAGCCCTCTTTGACGAGCCCGAGCAGGATGTGCTCGGTCCCGATGTACTCGTGGTTGAAGCGCTGGGCCTCCTGGTTGGCCAGGGCCATCACTTTGCGGGCACGGTCTGTGAAGCGCTCGAACATGGTTGAACTCCCCCGAGGGTTTCGGAGCATCGGGCCCAAGCCCGAGAACTCCTCTGCTGTGTATTCGTCCGGGACCCGCCCTCGGGTTCGGGTGGACCGGTCTGTTATCGTCGCGTGAACGCCCCGGCATGACTTCGCCGCGGCACGTGCACGCGCTCGAGAACCACAGAAGGGTATTCGGACCCGCGACAGATCCAAACCCCGGAACCGGGACAGCCGCCCGGCGTGTCGTGGATTGGGGGTGCGAACGGGGTGCCAATCGATGCCCAGCCTGGCGCGGCCCCACGGGTCGATCGGCGTGCCGGGGCGGCGGACGGGTGGCCCGGGCTGCCAGAACGGCGGTTGGTCAGCGTGAGAGCGAGACGGCCAGGGCGATGATGCCCACCACGATCAGGATCACCAGGATGAGGAATGCGATCTTCCAGAAGCTGTAGGGGCGCTGGCCGCTGAGTTCGCCCGTCTGCGCGTTGATGATGATCTGGTAGAGCTTGCCGCGGTAGCGGTAGGCGGAGACCCAGACGGGCAGCAGAATGTGCTTGAAGGTGATGGTCGGGTAGTTGGTGGATTTGGAAGAGATGATCTGGCGGTCGCCGCCGATGTCGCGGCGGATGGTGGTGTCGATCGCGGGCTGCATGCGTTCTTCGGCGAGCCCAAAGCCCTCATCGAGCGTGACGGCGTAGCTCTCGGCGACGAAGCCGGCGAGGAAGCTGTCATCGAAGGGAACGCAGCGAGGAAGCTCCCAAGGTTCGAGCGAGTCGAGCCGATCTTTGGGGAGCGAGCGGGTTGCGGGGACGAGCACATCGTCGAAACGGTTGTCGACGGTGCCGGCGGCGGGGTACCAGCGGGTCTTGCGGACTCGTCGCGTGCGGGTCTGCGGGCGGCCGTTGACGGTAACGGTGTACGTCTGGGTGACCCAGTAATCGATGCCTCGCATGCCTGTGTAGCGTGTGATGGCGTGGGCGTCGTAGGTCCAGTAAGGGAGGTAGATTCCTTTGAGCGAGGCATCGAGGAAAGCGAGCTTGCGGAGGTCGCTGGGAGCGAACCAGAGGGAGCCGAGCCAGTTCTCGTAGAGGCTGCGTGCCTTGGCCGTGGGGATGGCGAAGGGGAGCACGAGCTTGGGGCGGAGGATTCGGGCGGACTTTTTCTCGCCCGAGATGGGCGTGCCGCAGAACGCGCAGGAGGAGGTGGTGACGTTGTCGGGGAGCTGGGTGTGTGCGCCGCAGGATTCGCAGATGAGTTCGAGGCGGACGGAAGTTTCGGCGTTGTCGGCGTCCGCGTGGAGTGCGGCGCGGAAGTCGTGCTCGGCGAAGGCGTCGGCGGCGATCTCGGGGGGCGGGCCGTCGATCTCGTGCTCGGAGCCGCAATGCCCGCACTTGAGCGCGGCGGTGCCGGGCTCATAGGCGAGCGAGGCCCCGCAGGTGGGGCATGGGAAGGACCGCTCGGGCATGGTGGATCAGGCCTGTGGGGGGAGTGGCGGGGGGACAGCACCGAAGACCTGGGCGAGTTCGGCGACGGTGGCGGCCTGAGCCCAGGCGGGCATGCCCTGACGCCAGACGAGAGTCTCGCGGGTGAGCTTGCCTTCTGAGGCGAGGCGGGCGAGCGTGGCGGCGTCGAAGGGGCCGGTCTGCTGGTTGTTCTGGGCGATGAAGAAGGCAAGGGCCTGGGCTTGGCCCGGGATGGGTGGTGGCGCGGCGGCGGAAGGCTGGAGCGCGGCGGCCATCTGCTGGGCCATGGCCATGCCCGCGCCGAGGCCGACGCCCGTGCCGATCGCGCTGTTGGGTGTGTTGCCGGATTGGCCGAGGGCCTGGGCGGCGTTGAACTGGGTGTAACGGTTCATGTCGCCGACGATGCCCATGCTGGTGCGCTGATCGAGGGCCTTCTCGACTTCCGGGGGGAGCGAGATGTTCTCGACGGAGAAGGCGGAGAGCTCAAGCCCGAGCTGCGTGATGTGCGGGGCGATCTTGTCGCGGATGAACTTGCCGAGCTCGGTGTAGTTGGCGGCGAGATCGAGGACGGGGATCTTGGCCTCGCCCAGGGTGTCGGCGAACTCGCTGACGATGAAGTTGCGGAGCTGCTCGGAGATGCCGTCGGTCGTGAAGCGCGGGTTGGTGCCGACGACCTGCTTGAGAAACGCGGTGGGGTCGGCGACGCGGAATGCGTAGGTGCCAAAGGCGCGGAGGCGGACGGGCCCGTACTCGGGATCGCGGAGCATGATGGGGTTCATGGTGCCCCACTTGCGATCGGTGAAGTTGCGGGTGTTGACGAAGTAGACCTCGGCCTTGAAGGGGGACTCAAAGCCGTACTTCCAGCCGAGGATGGTGGAGAGGATGGGGAGGTTTTTGGTATCGAGGGTGTAGATGCCGGGGTTGAAGGTGTCGGCGAAGGTGCCCTCGCGGACGAAGACGGCGGCCTGGCTCTCGCGGACGACGAGCTTGGCGTTGTTCTTGATCTCGTTGTTGTGCCGCTCGAAGCGGTAGACGAGGGTGTCGGGCGTGTTGTCGAGCCACTCGACGATGTCGATCAGCTCGCCCTTGAGTTTCTTCCAGATGTCCATGGATCAACCTCCCGATGGGGCGCAGTGTACCACCCGCGGACGCCCACGGGGACATCGTTCGGAGAACCCGGGCCGGGGTTTCGGGGTTCTTAATCGTCGAAGTAGACGGCGGCGTCGTCAGCGAACTGGGCCAGCTCTTCGGGCGAAAGCTCGCGGTCGCCGACCACCTCGGGAACGGGAGCCGTGGAGACCGTGGGCTTGCCCGGACGCGTGCCCTTGCCGCGGCGCTGGACGCCCTGGCGGACCTCGACGATCGACTCGGGGTCGAGGGGAATGTCGCCCTCGCGCTGGCGGCGCCCGCGGACGACGATGCGCATGGGCACCTCGACAAAGGGCAGCTCCTCGCGGAACCGGTTGGAGAGGAATCGCATGAAGTTGGGGCGGAAGAGCTCGGGCACGTTGACCACGAGGGTGATCGTGGGCGGGGAGACGCCGGTCTGCGCGACGTAGAGCACCTTGGCGTGCGTGCCCTTGGTGTCGGTCGGGGCGCGGGTCTCCATGATGCGGCGGACGATGCGGTTGAGCTTGCCCGTGGTGACGCGTTCGGCGGCCTGATTCTTGAGGTCAAAGGCCAGGTCAAGGGTCCGGCGGACGTTTCTCCCGCTCTTGCCGCTGATGAAGGCGATGGGCGCGAACGTCAGCCCGCCGAGCTCCTTGCGGAGGTACTTCTCGTAGTCTCCCGTGGTGAGCGGGATGCCGTCGCGGCCGGGCTTGCCCTCGGCGAGGTCCCACTTGTTGACGACGATGACGACGGGCTTGAAGGTCTTCTGGCAGATCATGGCGACCTGCTCGTCGACCTGGCTGATCTTGACGGTGGCGTCGATCATCAGCAGGACGACGTCGGCACGGTCGACGGCCCGCTTCACGCGGTCGAAGGCGAAGTGCTCGACCATGTTCTGGAAGCTCTTGGCGCGGCGGACGCCGGCGGTGTCGATCGCGAGGATGCTGCGTCCGTCGATCTCGAAGCGGACGTCGATCGCGTCGCGCGTGGTGCCGGCGATCTCGGAGACGATGACACGGGGCTCGCCCGCGAGCGTGTTGACGAGGGTGCTCTTGCCGGCGTTGCGCTTGCCGACGATGGCGACCTTGAGGTCGGCGCGGGGCTCGGGCTCGGGTGTGTGCTGGGGGACGAGCTCGTACACGGTGTCGAGGAACTCACGCCTCATGTAGTTGTTCTTGGCGGAGACCATGAGGGGCTCGCCGAAGCCCAGCCCGGCGATCTCCTGGGCGTGGGCCTCCCAGCGCGGGCCGTCGGTCTTGTTGGCGACGACGCGGATGTTGAGCTTGCGTGGCGGGGGAGAGGAGGCGTCCTTCTTGGCGTTCTTGCGGGCGCGGTTGAAGCCACCCTCGCGCAGAAGCCGTGCGATCTCGTGGTCCTGGGGCGTCGGGCCGCTCTGGGCGTCGAGGACGAACAGCACCAGGTCGGCGTTCTCGACCGCCTGGGAGATCTGGAACTCGATGGAGTTGGTGAGGGTGTGGAGGTCCTCGCCGACCTCGTCGAAGCGCTCGCCGGGGGCCGTGTACGCCCCGAACCCGCCGGTATCGACGAACTCGACGGCCTTGGGGGCGAACTGGTGGTGCTCGTCGCGTGAACGGACTGGGGGCATGAGCTCGACGATGGCGGCGACGCGGTCGCGCGTGACGCCCGGGGTGGGGTCCACGATGGAGACCTTGGCCCCGGCGACCATGTTCATGAGGCTGGACTTGCCGACGTTGGGCCGGCCGACGATAGCGACGCGTGGAATAGGCACGCGCCATCGTAGGTCGACCGGACCCGCAGGCCCGAAATGCCCGAGAACACCCCGCGGCTAGGTCCGCAGGTCGTCGAGCGGGAAGGCCGGGCTGGCGATGGGACGCAGGGCCAGGGCGAGCAGCGAGCGCTCGAAGTCGTCGCCGGCGACGCGGTTGGTCTTGAGCACGCCGCAGCCCGTGCAGCGGTGGATGATCGCCCATTCGCCGCCCCGACGGACCTCGATGGCGATGGGCTCCATCGGTTCTCGGCAGGCGCAGCGGCGGTCGCCGGGCTCGTCGTCAAGATGCCGCGACCAGAGACACTTGGGGCAGTGGTTGCGGTGCCGGGTGCCGAAGGCGTGCGCGGGGACGTGGTGCCCGCAGGCGACGCAGGTGAAATCGGAAGACTCGCGCGATTTGTGGGACATGGGTGTCGTGGACTCGGCGGGCGGCGGCAATCGATCGGGCCGCCCGCGGGATGGAAGTGTGTGGCCGATCGCACGGGCCGCCCCACCCTCCCCGTGGGTGGCGACCTGCGGATCAACAGCGTGGCATGAAGATGGGGGCGCAGCGAGACATCCCCGCGAAGGACGCACGACGAACCACGCCCGGGGCCGGGAGCCTCGGTTCAACGCGGGACGCGGGCGACGCGGGGATGTTCAGGCGATGGCAGACATAGTCGACGACTCACGGTGCGACCGATTCGGCCGCGAGGAGAGCATAGCGAGGCATGCCGGATGCTGCAAGAGGACGCCCCCACCGCTGCAGGCGCGGGAGGCGCCGGGCGTGACGGTGGTTCGGGCACCGATCGCCGGAGGCACCGGCGATCGGTGGCACGGGGAGAGCGATCGAAGGGTGGCGCATGCCTCATGCCCGCAGGAGTCGGATCACCCCCAGACGAGTCGCTCATCGTGCTCGACACGGTACTTCGCGAGAAGATCACGGAACTCATCCTGGAATGAGCGGGCTTTGTGGTGGTCTTCCTGGTTGTTGATGTACCGCGCCAGCACCTCGATCTGACTTTCGCCGATCGTGAACGCGCCGTAGCCCTCTTGCCACGCGAAGGCGGCGAACTCTCGTCCCTTGGTCTTGATCCACTTCGACGAGTCTCGCTTGAGATGCATCAATAGATCCGCACAGGCGATGTTCTTGGAGAGAGAGACAAGGAGGTGAACGTGATCCGCGACACCGCCGACGGCGAGGGCGGGCGAGTCGTGATTGCGGGCGATGCCGGAGAGATACTTGTAGAGTTCAGTGGAGACGGAACTCGTGATCAGTGGCTCACGGTTTTTCGTGGAGAAGACGATGTGGAGGAGAAGGCGCGTCAGCGTCTGGGCCATCGTTCGAGTGTACCGGCAGGGGTCGCGATGGCGACGCTTACTCGGGAGCGCCCCTGCTGAGCCCGCAGGGCTCGAATGACAGAGCCGGGGGCAACGCCCCCGGTTGGCGCGTCGCAAGAGCACGACCCCGCAGGGGTCGGATCGCGCGTAACGATGGCGAACCGTCCGACCCTTGCAGGGTCGGTTGAAGACGGGAGGGGGGGGGGGGGGGGATCCACCGGGGGCGGTGCCCCCGGCTCCGTGATGGCAGCCCTACGGGCTGCTGCGCGGGGC
>DDSG01000009.1:0-4414 GCA_002343325.1 Phycisphaerales bacterium UBA2396
CGTGTGCTACGAGGTCGGCGTCCGCGAGCTGATCGTGCAGGGATTCCTGTCGCCGCTCAAGACCAAGGCGGGCCTGCAGAAGGTCAGCACCGACGAGCTGCACGTCCGCGCCGGCGAGTTCGTCGCCAGCGAGGTCGAGGACCTCATGGACAAGGAAGGGCTGGTCGAGGGCGCCTGCGCCGAACTCGTCGCGCACACCAAGGATCGCAGCGCCACGCTCATCTTCTCGTCGGGCATCCGCCACGGGCAGCACATCGTCGATGTGCTCAAGGCCAAGCACGGCATCGAGTGCGGCTTCGTGACCGGCGACACGCCCGACGGCGTGCGTGCGGCGATCCTCGGCCGCTTCCGCTCGGGCGAGCTCAAGTACCTGTGCAACGTGAACGTGCTGACGACCGGCTTCGACGCCCCGCACATCGACTGCGTCGCGCTCGTGCGCCCGACGATGTCACCGGGCCTGTACTACCAGATGGTGGGCCGGGGCTTCCGGCTGCACCCCGGCAAGACCGACTGCCTCGTGCTGGACTTCGGCGGCAACGTGCTCCGCCACGGCCCGGTCGACGCCATCCGCATCGCCACCGACGATCGCGGCGACGGCGAAGCGCCCGCGAAGGAGTGTCCCAACTGCCTGGCCCTCATCGCGGCGGGCTACCAGACCTGCCCGCAGTGCGGCCACCAGTTCCCCGAGCCGAATCGACAGCAACACGAGGCGAAAGCCAGCACCGAGGGCATCCTCAGCGGCCAGACTACGCGCGAGGAGCACCGCGTCAGCGAGACCACGTACCACGTGCACTACAAGCGCAGCGAACCCTCCGCGCCGCTGACCATGCGGGTCGAGTATCGCGTCGGCTTCAACCGCTACTTCCGCGAGTGGGTCTGCTTCGACCACACCGGATACGCGCGAACGAAGGCGGAAGCCTGGTGGCGGGCTCGCTCAGTCGAGCCAGTACCCGGCGGCACGGAAGAAGCGGTCGACATGGCCAAGGCCGGCGCACTCGCCCCGACGCTCTCCATCACCGTCGAGAAGAAGGCCGGCGACCAGTTCGAGCGCGTCACGCAGCACGTGCTTGGCGATAAGCCCCCGCGCCTTGACAGCGAAGAAGGCCTGCCGGACCGGCCGCCGGAGCCCGCGGGCATGACGTACGGCATCCCCGAAGACGAGATCCCCTTCTGATGAGCGATGGCCCCTCCATTCTGCTCGAGTCGGCACGCACGTACCTCGCCCGCGGGTACGCGGTCATCCCTGTGCCCGCGCGGAAGAAGATCCCCGTGCTCAAGGGGTGGACGGATCTGCGGCTTTCCGCGAGCGACCTACCGACGCACTTCAACGGCATCGGCAACATCGGCGTGCTGCTGGGCGAACCGAGCGGATGGCTGGTGGATGTGGACCTCGACTGCGAGGAGGCGGTGGCGCTTGCGCCGAAGTTCCTGCCGCCGACGGGCGCGATGTCGGGGCGGCCGGGCAAGCCCGCGTCGCACTGGTGGTACATCTGCGAGGGGATCAAGACCCGCAAGCACCAGGACCCGGTGTCCAAGAAGATGATCGTCGAGCTGCGGAGCACCGGGGCTCAGACCGTCGTCGGCCCGAGCATCCATCCCAGCGGGGAGCCGTACGACCCGCTCGACGGCGAACCCGCCGTCGTGGACGCCGGGGAACTCGCCGCCGCTGTTGCGGCGCTGGCCGAGGCCGTGACCGAGGCCCGGCACGGGCGCAAGGAACGTCCACATTCACAGCCAGGGGCGCTCGGAGCGCCGCCGTTCCAAGCGAGCGACGCCGTGCTGCGGCGTGCTGCGGCGTATCTCGACCGCATTCCTCCGGCGATCTCCGGCTCGGGCGGGCACAGCCAGACGTACGCGGCCGCGACGGCGATGGTGCACGGGTTCGGCCTCGACCCGGAGGCGGCGTTCTCGCTGCTGTGGGACCGATACAACCCGCGGTGCGAGCCGCCGTGGTCTGAGAAAGAGTTGCGGCACAAGGTGACCGACGCCGCCAGCAAGCCGCACGACCGTCCGCACGGGTGGTTGCGCGATGCAGGTCCCGCCGAGTCCAGCGACGTTGATCTTTCCGAGTTCAACCCTGAGCCCAGGCGTGGCGTCGTCGAGCGGGCCCGCTCGGAGCGTCCGCCAGATCCCGGTCCGTTCCCCGCCCACCTGCTCCGCGTGCCTGGATTCATCGAACAGGTCATGGCGTACAACCTGGCCACGGCGACGCGCCCGCAGCCCGTGCTCGCCCTCGCGGCGGCTATCTGCCTCCAGGCCGTGCTCGCGGCCCGCAAGGTCCGCGATGAGCGCGGCAACCGCACGAACGTCTACTGCGTCGGCGTCGCACCTTCCGGCGCTGGCAAGGACAATGCCCGCAAGGTCAACAAGAACATCCTCTTCGCCGCCGACCTGGTCGAGCACGAGGGCAACGAGGACCTGGCGTCGGACGCCGGGCTGGTGACCGCTGTGGAGGCCGAGCCGGCCGTCTTGTTCCAGATCGACGAGTTCGGGCGCTTCCTGCGCACCATCGGCGACCCGAAGAAGGCCCCGCATCTGTTCAACGTGCTGACGGCGCTGATGAAGCTCTACAGCAGCGCCGACACGGTCTTCCGGGGCAAGGCCTACGCCGACAAGAAGCGGAACAAGGTCGTCGATCAGCCCTGCGTCAGCGTCTACGGCACGACTGTCCCCGAGCACTTCTTCGAGTCCCTCACCGCCGACAGCCTCAGCGACGGCTTCATCGCGCGCCTGCTCGTGTTCGAGTCGGCCGAGACGCCGGCGCGACAGCGGGCCAAGGCGTTGAGTGTTCCCGAACCGCTGAAGCAGGCGGCGGAATGGTGGGGAGCGCAGCAGCCCGGGGGCAACCTCTTCAAGGAGCACCCCAAGCCGATCGTGGTCGAGACCACGCCGCAGGCAGGCGAGGTGTTCGATGCGCTTGCCTCGACCGTGGACGCAGAACTCGCCAAGCCGGACGAGACGGGGCGGTCGCTGTGGGCCCGCGCCGAGGAGAAGGCGTGCCGCCTCGCGCTGATCTACGCGTGCTCCGCGAACGCCGAGAAGCCCGTGATCGACGCCGACGCCGCCCGCTGGGCGTGCGACCTGTCGTCATACCTGACCCGCCGCATGCTCTACATCGCCCACGAGTGGGTCGCCGACGGCGTGTTCGACGCCCGGCAGAAGCGCGTCGTGCGGGTGGTGCGCAAGGCGGGTGGAAAGATCTCCCGCAGTGAACTCTGTCGCAAGACGCAGTGGCTGACCCAGCGGGAGCGGCAGGAAGTCATCGACAACCTGCTGGAGACACAGCAGTTGCGGCAGGAAGAGGAATCCTCCTCGACGCGGCCGAAGGTGGTGTATGCCCTTGCCTGAACCGGATCTTTCAATCTTTCAACTAGTCACCGCGCGCGTAGGCGATACGCGCACGCGTGGGCACGCGCACGGGCGGAAGGGAGGTATTGAAAGATTGAAAGATCTCTCTCTTTCATCATGTACTTCCCCCCTCCCGCTCCGCCGCGCCCATGCAGGTCGCGTGCCAGGCCGCGCCTATCACCAGCCCAACAGCCCGAAGCCGAACGGCCGGGAGGCGGATGGCGTTAGGTACTTCCCGGGCCAGGTTGCGAGGCTTGGCCCGCGGGAACAGCCGCGCTTGGCGACAGAGTTTGTTTGGGCCGTCCGAGCGCGGGGCGGACCCGTGCTGGGGTTGGTACGCCGCCCCGCCAAGGACGCGACGTGGGCCAACGTGGGCGGACCCGTGGCCAACGGGCGGGGCGCGTAGCGGGCGGGAATTGGGGCGCTGAGCGCCCCCGGACGGGCCCGTCAGCCCGAGCGAACCAGCCAACCAGCGATCCAGCCATCCCCGCCCCCCGGACCTGCCGCATGTGCGGCGGGCCACCACGACGTCCCACGCGCTGGCGCTTGCCGCCGCGCGTCCGAACGGAGATCGCTGTGAACATCGAGACGCTTCCCATCGACGCGGTCAAGGAGTACGACCGCAACCCCCGCACCATCAGCGACGCCGCCGTCGATGCGGTCGCCAAGAGCATCGAGGCCTTTGGCTTCAAGATCCCGATCCTGATCGATGCCGACGGCGTCATCATCGCCGGGCACACGCGGCTCCGGGCCGCGCGGAAGCTCGGGCTGAGGGAGGTGCCGACCATCCGCGCCGACGACCTCACGCCCGACCAGGTCAAGGCGCTGCGCATCGCCGACAACAAGGTCGCGTCGCTGACCTCGTGGGACATGGAACTGCTGCCCATCGAGCTGGCGGACCTCAAGGGTGTCGACTTCGATCTCGCGCTGCTGGGCTTCAGCGCCGAGGACCTCGCGGCGATCATGGCTCCCGCCGGCACCGAGGGGTTGGTCGACCCCGACGACGTGCCCGCGCCGCCCGACGCCGCGACCACGGTGCCCGGGGACATCTGGGTGCTCGGCAACC
>DDSG01000009.1:4633-17374 GCA_002343325.1 Phycisphaerales bacterium UBA2396
ATCTGGGTGCTCGGCAACCACCGCCTGATGTGCGGCGACTCGTCCAAGCCCGAGGACCTGGACCGTCTGCTTGATGGCCAGCCGATCCATCTCGTGAACACGGACCCGCCGTACAACGTGAAGGTCGAGCCCCGCTCGAACAACGCGATCGTCGCCGGCCTGAGTTCGTTCGCGCTGCCCGGCAAGGCAGACCAGCACGACCAGCAGAGCGCCGACCTCAACCGCTACCCGGAGAAGAGCCGCGCTACGCACAAGAAGCTCCGGGCCAAGGACCGGCCGCTGGCCAACGACTTCGTGTCCGATGACGAGTTCGACCGCCTGCTCGCGGCGTGGTTCGGGAACATCACCCGCGTGCTCATCCCCGGCGGCACCTTCTACATCTGGGGCGGCTACGCCAACTGCGGTAACTACCCGCCAGTGCTGAAGCGCTGCGAGCTCTACTTCGCCCAGGCGATCATCTGGATCAAGGAGCACCCCGTCCTAACCCGCAAGGACTTCATGGGCAACCATGAGTGGTGCTTCTACGGCTGGAAGGAAGGCGCGGCGCACCGCTTCTTCGGCCCGGCCAACGTGCCCGACACCTGGTCGATCAAGAAGGTCAACCCGCAGAGCATGGTCCACCTCACGGAGAAGCCCGTGGAGCTCGCGCGGCGGGCGATCGAGTTCTCATCGCGCCCCGGCGAGAACGTGCTCGATCTCTTCGGCGGGAGCGGCTCCACGCTTATCGGCGCGGAGATGACCGGGCGGCATGCGTTCCTCATGGAGCTCGACGCGCTCTACTGCGATGTCATCGTGCAGCGCTGGGAGAAGTTCACAGGCCGCAAGGCGGAGCGACTCCCGGCAAAGGGTGTGGCCGAAGAGAAAGCCGCGACGGGCGTCGCGGCTGGGAGCAAGGCGTGATGAACGCCTCACTCGTCGAGGTTCGGGAGCGGGCCGTCGGTCGCTTCGTCCCATTCAAAAGCGTAGCGCTCGGCGATGTCTTCGAGGTCGTGATCGGTCAGGTAGTCGGCCGTCTTGCGCTCTTGGCAGGCGGCGACTGCCCGCGCCAAGTCCGTCCACTCCTCAATGGTGAGCATCTGGTCCTGCCTCGCGCCGAGAAGGTAGAGCGCGGCCTGCAGGACGGCCTCGAGTTGGTTTTGGGTGGGCGCGGCAGGCACGGCTCAGGCTCCCTTCCCCGCGACGAAGACGCCGCGCTCGTGCTTCTTGAACCTGGACGCCGTGCCCTTGGCGGCGATCTCGCGGATGATGGCGGCGTAGAGAGTGGCCTCGGGCGTCTTCCCTCCGGGGCTCGTCCACAGGCCCTTGGCCTCCATCGCGGCGATCATCTCCTTGGCCCGCATCGGCACCTCGCTCGCGGCGAGCACCTGCGCCGCCGCGTCGAGCGCGCTGACGCGCTTGGGCTTCTTCTCCTTGACAGCCTTCGTCTTGGGGGCCTTGTCACCCTTGGCCTTCGTGCCCTTGGTAGCCGCCCCAAGGCTCGCGTTGTTGGCGACCTCTTTCTCGCTGGGGACCTCGTGGTCCTGCTTCCCGCCCGCCAACCGGTCGTTGATCTCGGCGAGCGCCGCTTTGCGGAGGCGCTCCGTACTCGACGCGGTGGCGTCGGCCTTGCGCTTGGGGATGCGCTTGCCGCCTGGCCCGACGGCTCGCTTCATCGCGGGGGTGCTGCTGGACTTCTTCGTCTTCGTGCTCATGGTCATCTCCGAACTGGGGGTTGGGTCTCCCGTCGCACTCTGCGGCGGGGAAGCGTGGCCATCGCGGTTCCCCGCGACGCCGCGTGGGGCGGGTCAGCGGCTCTGCACGATGCTGATCTGGAACTCGGAGCCGTCCTCCATCCGCAGGACCAGCCCCTTGTTGCTCGTGAGCAACTGCACGCCGTCGAAGGTGTCCGCGTGGGCCAGGCCTTCGGCCTCGCTCACCATGTCGCGGGCGATGTCGGCCAGCGCGATGTCGTCGTCTTCGCCTTCGATCTCTTCGCGGGCGTCGAGGAGTTTTTGGATCAGGGACAGCAGCGTGTTCTGCATTTCGATCTCGTTCATGGCGGGTCTCCTTGGTGGCGCGGGCGTTCAGCATCCCGCGATGCGTTCGATCTCGTTGAGGACGTCGTGGACCATCGAGTTGGTGGCGGCTGCCTGTCCCCGGGCGTCCCGCCCATAGACGTGCTTGGCCACCTCGGCGGCCTTCGCGTAGCGGGCCTCGCGGCTCTCGTCGCGGCGGAACTCGGCGATGACCTTGTCGACGCGGCCTTGCGCTCGGCTCATGCGGACCACGCTCGCGGTCGCGCCGTCGGTCGTGGCTCGCACCGTGATGTCTTCCTCGGTGCCCTCGATGACGATGTGCTTGATCTTCATGCCATGTCTCCGTGGTGGCGGTCATTCGGCGTCGTTCAGAAATGCCTCGACGTGCTCGGGATCCATGTTGCTGAGGAAGCCGACCAGGTCGATCAGGTCGCTGCGGACCTTCCCGAGGCTTCCCGCAAAGCCCCAGTTGCGCGGGTCGGCCTTCGCCCCCTCGGCGTGCTTGTCGAGTTCCATCTGCAGCACGTCCATCAGGCGGGCGATGTCGTTCCGCCGGGTGGCGTACGTCTCAGCGGCGGTGGGTTGCTGGGGGGCGGGTGTGCGGTTGTGTTTGCGGGTGGTCATCTACTTGCTCCTATGCGTTGGTGTGGTCCGTTGAACACAGAAGCCCGCGTTGCGCGGGCTTCAGGTGGTCGGCAGTTCGGGGTTGCGGGGGCTGGTCTGTGCCTCCTCGCGTGCGGCCTCGCGGGCCGCGTCGCCTCGTCCTTGGCGGTATCCGGTGTGCAGGCCTTCGCGGTAGCCGGCCTCGAAGGCGTGGCGGACCAGGTCGCGGATCGACCACACCGGGATCTCGTGGAAGTCGAGGCTGTCGCTCTTGCGGGTCGCGAGCGTCTCCAGCAGCAGTTCGACCTTGGCCCATTCCATCTCGGCATCGAGGGCCTTCTGCTTGCTGATCCCGTCGAGGCTGGGCTTGGTGTTCTTTCTGGCGTTCTGCGGGGCGTTCATGTTCGTGGTCTCCGTCGCGGGTGCTTGCCCCGCGTTGTGACACATGAAGCCATGACATTCGCCACGAGGCAAGGCAAACCGCAGCGGTTTCGCCGTCATTCCGCGACATGTGGGCAACTGCGTCCGCGATGTGGGCAACTGTGCGCGGGAGGTCCGCGATGACTCCCGAACACGCGCCTAGTTCCGGGCCCCACGGCGCATCGGGACAGGGAACCTCCCGGCTCAACCCCGCCGCGCTTGGCGTCGCGGACGCCGCCCGCGTGCTCACGCGCATCGGGGGAGCAAGCGGCAAGCCCATCACCGAGGAGATGCTCCGCGCCGACATCGACGCGGGCGCGCCGACGAACGCGAACGGCACGATCAATCTCGTGCACTACGCGGCTTGGCTCGTGAAGGAGATGTCTGTGGGGGGTGCTGGTGGCGATTGACCCGCGCCAACTCAAGCCCGGTGAACTCGCGCGGCTGCTCAACAGCACGCCGCTGGGCGAGGTGATCAGCGAGCGGCAGCTCCATCGGCATCGCACTCGCGCGGGGTTCCGCGTCGCGGCCGACGGCGATGCGGGCAAGGTCGATCTCTTCCGCTACGTGGCGTGGCTGGTGACGACGCGGCACGAGGCGTTGGCCGAGGCGGCTCGCACGCCCGGGGAGGGGGTGGGGCTCACGGGCTACGAGGCGATGAAGGAGCGGGCTCGGCTCCGCAACGCCATGCTCTCGCTCTCGGGACGCGACATCGGCGACCTGCCTCCCGTCGCTGACCCAGTGCGACGTGCCCGGGCCGCGAAGGACTTCCGGTACTTCTGCGAGACGTACTTCGGGCAGACCTTCCATCTGAAGTGGTCCGACGACCACCTGAAGGTCATCGCCAAGATCGAGCAGGCGGTGCTGGACGGCGGGCTGTTTGCGATGGCGATGCCACGCGGGTCGGGCAAGACGAGCCTGTGCGAGGTGGCGTGCCTGTGGGCGCTGCTCTACGGGCACCGGGAGTTCGTGGCGCTAATCGGCTCGGACGAGGAGCACGCGGCGGGGATGCTCGAGTCGATCAAGGCGGAGCTGGAGAACAGCGAGATCCTCGGGGCGGACTTCCCAGAGGTCTGCCATCCCATCCGGTCTCTCGAGGGCATCCACCAGCGGGCGTCGGGCCAGCTCTACCAGGGGAAGCAGACGCACATCGGCTGGACAGCCCGGGAAATCGTGCTGCCGACCATCCCGGGCTCGGCGGCGTCGGGCGCGATCATCCGCGTCGCCGGGATCACCGGCCGCATCCGGGGCATGAAGCACAAGCGCGTCGATGGCGTGAGCGTCCGGCCATCGCTTGTGCTCATCGATGATCCCCAGACCGACGAGAGTGCCCGGTCGCCCTCGCAGTGCGCCAACCGCGAACGGATCCTCGCCGGCGCAATCCTGGGGTTGGCTGGCCCGGGCCGGAAGATCGCTGGGCTGATGACGCTGACGGTCGTCCGGCCCGACGACCTGGCCGACCGCATTCTCGATCGGGACAAGCACCCGCAGTGGCAAGGCGAGCGGACCAAGATGGTGTACTCGTTCCCCAACGCAGACCGCTTGTGGGCCGAGTACGCCCGGCTGCGTGCCGAGGGGCTTAAGGCCGACCGGGGCGGAGCGGAGGCGACCGCGTTCTACAAGACCCATCGCGCGGAGATGGACACGGGGGCGGTCATCGCTTGGCCCGAGCGATTCAACCACGACGAACTGTCCGCCGTGCAGCACGCCATGAACCTGCGGCTGCAGAACGAGGCGGCGTTCTTCGCCGAGTACCAGAACGAACCGCTGCCGGAAGTCGAGGTCGCCGACGACCTGCTGAGCGCCGACCAGATCGCCGCCAAGGTGAACGGTCACGCCCGCGGGCTTGTACCGCTCGGTTGCTCGCACCTGACGATGTTCGTGGACGTGCAGGGCAAGGCGCTGTTTTACCTGGTGGCCGCGTGGGAGGACGACTTCACGGGGCACGTCATCGACTACGGCACCGAGCCGGACCAGAAGCAGCCCCCCGGGTCGTACTTCACGCTCCGGGACATCACGCGGACGCTCGGGGCCGCTTCTCCCCGTGCTGGTGTCGAGGGTGCGATCTACGGCGGGCTTGAGCGGCTCATAGATGCGACGGTTGCTCGCGAGTGGCGGCGGGACGACGGCGCGATGGTGCGGATCGACCGCTGCCTGATCGACGCCAACTGGGGATCATCCACGGATGTGGTCTACCAGTTCTGTCGCCAGAGCCCGCACGCCAGCGTACTGACGCCCAGCCACGGCCGCTATGTCGGCGCGAGCAGTCTGCCTTTCAGCGACTACAAGCGCAAGCGGGGCGAGCGGGTCGGGCTGAACTGGCGCGTCCCGGTGGTCACCGGCAAACGAGCCGTGCGGCACGTGCTCTTCGACACGAACTTCTGGAAGTCGTTCGTGCATGCGCGGCTGGCAGTGCCCATGGGCGACCCGGGAGGGCTGTCATTGTTCGGCCACAAGCCGGAGCTCCACCGCCTGCTGGCCGAGCACTTGACGAGCGAGTATCGGGTGCGGACCGAGGGACGTGGACGCACCGTCGACGAGTGGAAGCTTCGTGTTGAGGGTCTCGACAACCACTGGCTGGACTGCCTGGTCGGCTGCGCTGTGGCGGCGTCGATGGAGGGGGCGGTGCTCTTCGGGACGGACGCGAAGGTGGTCGCGCGGCCGCGGCTCAAGCTCTCGGCTTTGAAGGAGCGGACGCGATGAATGCAAAGCCGCCGCCAAAGCAGGATGTCAAGCCCAAGGGCATCGTCTGCCCGACCTGCGGGTGTTGCCACTTCGAGGTCGTCTACACCCGCGCGACCCCGGTCGGCACGATCCGCCGTCGACGACAGTGCCGTCACTGCGGGCGACGTGTCACGACGAGCGAGCGGCTGGGGGCTTGAGTGACCATCTGGTTCTACCGGTGGAACAGATCGTCGAGAACCTCGATGCGGCGCGGGCAGATGGCCCGGCCGCTGCATAGGGGACACCTAGAGGCCGCGCTGTGCGGCCCGTGAGGTGAACCTGTGTCCGATCCCGCCCCCAACCTCGACCAGGCCATCCGCGACAACGCGTCGCAACCCGCGAAGGCGTCGGTCGACGGCCAGTCCGTCGAGCAGCACCCGCTGAAGGACCAGATCGAGGCCGACCGCTACCTCGCGTCCAAGGACGCCGCGAGGAAGCCCGGCCTCGGCATCAAGTTCGCCAAGATCGTTCCTCCCGGTTCCGTCTGACCCACTCATGCTGAACGCCATCGCCAACATCATGAGCCGGGTCGGTCGCGGGACGCAGACCGGCTCCCCCTCCCCGGCGGCGTCGCGCCCCCCCGACTCGCACGGACGTGGGTCGCGCGGCGGCCGTCGCTTGGTTGTCGCCAAGTTCGACTCGGCACAGACCACCGCGGACAACCGCAAGCACTGGGCGAACGCAGACGGCCTGTCGCCCAACGCCGCGATCAACCCCGAGGTCCGTCGCGTCCTCCGCAACCGCGCCCGCTACGAGGTCGCCAACAACTCATACGCCAAGGGCATCGTCCTCACGCTCGCCAACGACACCATCGGCACCGGTCCGCGACTGCAGATGCTCACCGGCGACGCCGAGGCCAACGCCCGCATCGAGGACGCGTTTGAGCAGTGGTCGCGCGCGGTGGATCTGCCCGGCAAGCTCCGAACCATGCGGATGGCCCGCGCCGAGACCGGCGAGGCGTTCGCGCTGCTCGTGAACAACCCCGGAGTGCTGTCCCAGGTCTCGCTCGACGTGAAGCTCATCGAGGCGGACCAGGTCTGCTCGCCCCTCATGCGTCGTGGCCTGAGCGTCGAGATCGACGGCATCCTGCTGGACCAGTGGGGCAACCCTTCCGCGTACCGCGTGCTCAAACGGCACCCCGGCGACAACAACGCTCTGCGTGCCCCTATCGATGACCTGCTTGCGTACGACACGCTCCCCGCCGCGTCGGTGGTGCACTACTACCGGGCCGATCGCCCAGGCCAGCTCCGAGGCATCCCCGATATCACGCCGGCGCTCCCGCTGTTCGCGCAGCTCCGCCGGTACACATTGGCGACCATCGCGGCTGCCGAGACCGCCGCCAACTTCGCCGCCGTGATCTACACCGACGCGCCGGCCAACGGCGAGGCCGATCCGCTGGAGCCGATGGACGAGGTCGAGCTCGAGCAGCGACTCGCGACAGTTCTCCCAGGCGGCTGGAAGCTGGGACAGGTTCACGCCGAGCAGCCGACGACCACGTTCGGGGAGTTCAAGCGCGAGATCCTCAACGAGATCGCGCGCTGCCTGAACATGCCCTTCAACGTCGCGGCTGGCAACTCATCGGGGTACAACTACGCCAGCGGCCGCCTGGACCACCAGGTGTACTTCAAGAGCATCCGTGTCGAGCAGCACCAGATGCAGCTCGCCGTGCTCGACCGCATCCTCAAGGCGTGGCTCAACGAGGCGGTGCTGGTCGAGGGTCTGCTCCCGCAGTCCCTCCGCACGATCGCGCGCACGCTCCCGGAGCACGCGTGGTTCTGGGATGGCGTCGAGCACGTCGATCCCGCCAAGGAAGCAAGCGCCCAAGCCACGCGCCTGGCCAACCACACGACCACGCTCGCCGTCGAGTTCGCCCGGCAGGGTCGCGACTGGGAGCAAGAGCTCCGTCAGCGGGCCAAGGAGCTCGCGCTCATGAACGAGCTCGGCCTCGCACTCGCAACCGCACCGGCTGCCGCTCCGGCCCCGAACGCGCCCGCCGAGAACACCGACCCCGCAGACACCGTTGACGAGGAGACCGCCCGTGCCAACTGACTCCATGAAGATCCTCCCCGCGCTCACGTTCACGGCGACGGCGGACATCACCTTCTCCGCTGCGGCGGACGGTCAGAGCGCGCCCCTGCCCCGATTCAAGATGGTCGCGTACACCGGCGGCGCGATGCGCGTCGCGGGGTGGCGTGCCCCGGTCGTGATCGACCTCGCGGGCCTGGCTGTACCGTCGCAGGCACGCCCCATCCGCTTCGGGCACGACCCGCTCTCGGGCGTCGGCCACACTGACGCGATCCGCGTGGAGGCCGGTCAGCTCGTCGCGACGGGAGTCATCTCCCGCGACACGCCCGCCGCCAAGGAAGTCGTCGCCTCCAGCCGGAACGGATTCCCCTGGCAGGCCTCCGTCGGCGCGAGCGTCGAGGAGTTCGAGTTCATCAAGGACAACCAGAAGGCGACGGTCAACGGTCAGGAGATCACCGGCCCGGTGAACGTCGTCCGCAAGGCCACGCTCGGCGAGATCAGTTTCGTGGATCTCGGCGCAGACGGCCGCACCAGCGCGAGCATCGCCGCGCGTCTTCACAAGGAGCCCAGCGTCATGGCCGACGAGTCCAATCCGACCCCCACCCCCTCCGCCACCCCTCCCGTCACCGGCACCGAGCAGACGCCCGAGCAGATCCGCGCCGCGGCGCTGGCCGAGACGGCCCGCATCGACGCGATCCGCAAGGTCTGCGGCGGCAAGCACACCAGCATCGAGGCCCAAGCCATCCGTGACGGCTGGGACGCGACCCGCACCGAGCTCGAAGTGCTCCGTGCCAGCCGCCCCAAGATCCCGTTCGTCCAGACTCCGGACACGAGCGTGACCACCGAGGTACTGGAGGCCGCGTGCTTCCAGAGCGCCAAGCTCGAAGGCATCGAGAAGGTCTGCTCGGAGCAAGCAATGGACGTCGCCGCCAAGCGCTTCAACGGCGGCCTAGGCCTGCAGGAACTCCTCTTCGAGGCCGCGATCGCCAACGGCTACACGGGCCGCACCTTCCGTGACAGCCGCCGCGTGCTCGAAGCCGCCTTCGGTCGCGGGATTGAGGCGGGCATGACCACCATCGATGTCGGCGGCATCCTGTCGAATGTCGCCAACAAGTTCCTGCTCGAAGGGTTCTTCTCGGTCGAGCGCGTGTGGCGGAACATCTGCGCGGTCCGCAACGTCAACGACTTCAAGACGGTCACCAGCTACCGCCTCATCGGCAAGGACCAATACGAGGAGATCGGCGCGGGTGGCGAGATCAAGCACGGCACGCTCGGCGAAGAGACCTACACCAACAAGGCCAGCACCTACGCCCTGATGCTGTCGATCGATCGTCGCGACATCATCAACGATGACCTCGGCGCGATCACCACGGTCCCCCGCAAGCTCGGTCGCGGCTCGGGCCTGAAGATCAACGACGTGTTCTGGACGGCGTTCCTGAACAACGCGGCGTTCTTCAGCGCCGGCAACAAGAACTTCGTCACCGGCGCGGACACCGCCCTCGGCATCGATGGTCTGACCAAGGTCGAGCAGGCGTTCATGGACCTGGTGGACTCCGATGGCAAGCCCACGGGCGTGATGCCGTCGATCATGCTGGTGCCCACGGCGCTCTCGGCCATGGGCACGCAGCTCTACAAGAGCGTCGAGCTCCGGGACACCACCGCGAACACCAAGTTTCCCGTCGCCAACCCACACCAGGGCAAGTTCCGCATTGAGGTCAGCCGCTACCTGGCCAACGCCATCTACACCGGCAACTCCGCCAAGGCGTGGTACCTGCTGGCGGACCCCAACGACCTGCCGGTGATCGAGGTCGCGTTCCTCGACGGCAAGGAAGCCCCGACGGTCGAGAGCTCGGAGGCCGACTTCAACATGCTCGGCATCCGGATGCGTGGGTACCACGACTTCGGCGTCAACCTGCAGGATCCGCGCGGCGGCGTCAAGAGCAAGGGCGAGGTGTAAGCCATGCCCGGGCAGGTCAGCACAGACGCTGGGGGGCTCGGCGAAGAGCTCCCGGGCGACCTTCAGAGCGGCATCGATCAGCAATCGGGCATCGACACCGATGGCCCACCAACAGATGGAGGTTCAGGCATGGCTTCAGGACCAGCGAAGTTCGTTCAGGAAGGCGGCTCGATCGACTACACCCCGGGCGCGGATGTGCTCGTCGGCGCAGTGATCGTGCAGGCCGATCTCATCGGCGTGGCGCAGGCACCGATCAAGGCGGGGCAGTTGGGGTCGATCGCCGTCACCGGCGTCTTCGACTTCAACAAGGCGGTCGGCGCGGGCAGCGCCATCCCCGCGGGCACGCTCACGTACTGGGACGCGGCCGCCCAGAACGCCACCAAGAACGCGGCCGCCGGCGCGAACAAGCTGATCGGCAAGGCGGTGAAGGCCACCGTCGACGCCGACACCGTCGTTCGCGTGCGGCTGCAGCAGTAGTCCTCAAGGAGCCACCCGTGGGTGACCTGCTCGATCGCGGCGCGGCATTCCTCGATGCCCAGCGGCACCAGCACCTCTCCCGCCCGGTCCTTTACCGGCGTGGCACGGACGAGAAGGAAGTCCACGCCACCATCGGCAAGACCGAGTTCGAGCAGGCCGACGACGCAGGGCTCATTCACCGGGTGGAGTCGCGGGACTTCCTGGTGCGGGCCGCGGACCTGGATCTGGGCGATGGCCCGATCCTCCCGCGGGCGGGCGATCAGGTGCGTGAGACGGTTGGGGCGAGCGTGTTCGTGTACGAGGTCAACGCCCCCGGTGGACAACCGCCCTGGCGCTACAGCGACCCGTGCCGCAGGGTTCTTCGGATTCACACCAAGCACATCGGCACGGAGACGTGATGGCGGACTCAAGCAACAACTCCAACGGACAGAACGGCAGCGCCCGTTGGGCCGGCGTGGTCGTCACGGTTGTGCTCGCGGCGGGCGCGATGACCGTCCAGTGGGGCGTGGTCACCACGAAGCTCCAGCAGGTGGAGAAGCGCCTCGACGAGTTCATCGGCGAGGCCCACGCGATCCGCGCCCAGTACGCCGAGATGGAACGCAAGATCTGGTTCCTCGAAGGCAAGCTGTCCGGACTGACGTCCAACTCGCCGCGCCAGAGCCTGCCAACCACGGGCTCCCCGGTGATCGGGGGTGGGCCGTGAGCACGATCGCCGCCCTCGCCGACGCCGTCGCGGCGCACGTGAGCGCCGGGTCCTACGGGCAGCCCGTCGCGGCCGTCCGCATGTACCAGCCCGCGTTCACGCTGGAGGATCTCAAGGAGCTGCGGGTCTCGGTGGTGCCGCGCACGGTGCAGATGTCGCCGGTGACTCGGGACAGCCTGGCCATTGAGTACGTCATCGACGTGGGTGTGCAGAAGAAGCTCCCCGCCGAAGGGGCGGACGCGGCGATCGATGAGTTGCTCGTGTTGGTCGAGGCGATCGCGGATCACCTGCGGTTCATACGGCTGGAGGGCTTTCCCGACGCGGCGTGGGTCGGGATCAGCAACGAGCCGGTGGTGTCGAGCGAAGCGCTCGAGCAGCACCGGGTGTTCACCAGCGTCCTGAGCGTCACCTACCGGGAGCGGAGGTAGCCATGCGCAACACGATCATCTTCGGCGTGGCAATGACCGACGAGCTCAAGCCGCTGGCGACCCAGAAGACCATCGCCACCTTCACGCTCACCGCGTCGCACAAGAACACGCAGGACCTGCTGCTCTCGGACGGGAAGACCGACCCCATCGAGGTCGCCCCGGGCACGCAGTACTACTTCGAGCGGGTGAACCTGGCGGACATTCTGGTCAAGAGCAAGGGCGGCGAGATGGTCTTTGTGGTCGGCCACAGTGCCGAGTGAAAGGAGTCAGCGATGGCAATCAAGCTCGGCATGGAGGCAGCCCTCAAGTACAAGGTCGGCGGTCAGGGCGGCGCGGGTGCGTGGACGGCGCTGGGCAACACCCGCGACGTGACACTCAACCTCGAAGCGGGCGAGGCGGACGTCACCACGCGGGCCAACAACGGCTGGCGGGCGACGGTCGCCACGCTCAAGGAGGCGAGCGTCGAGTTCGAGATGGTCTGGGACACCGGCGATGCCGGGTTCACCGCCATCAAGAACGCCTTCTTCAACAACGACCCCATCGGCCTGCAGATTCTCGACGCGGCCGCGGGCCAGGGCCTGCAGGCGGACTTCTCCATCACCAACTTCAGCCGCAGCGAGGCCCTCGAGGAGGCCATCACGGTCTCGGTGACGGCGAAGGTGACGTATTCGACCACGGCGCCCTCATGGATCGGCAGCTAAGCACGGAGGCACGGATGCGGCAGTTCAAGGACAACGCGGGTCGGACCTGGACGGTGGACATCAACGTCGCCACGCTCAAGCGCGTGCGCGGGCTCACGGGCGTCGACCTCATGCAGGTCATCGAGGGGACGCTCATCGAGAAGCTCATCCGCGACCCCGTGCTCTTGTGCGACGTGGTGTACGCCGTGTGCAAGCCTGAGGCAGACGCCGCCAAGGTCTCCGACGAGGAGTTCGGCAAGGCGATGGCGGGCGACGCTATCGAGGCCGCGACGGGCGCGGTGCTTGACGAACTCATCAGTTTCTGCCCGAGCCCGAGGGACCGGGCCAACCTCGGGCGGGTGCTCCAGGCCACGAATCGGGTGCTGGACAAGGCCCGCGACCTGACGGAAAAGCGGATCCAGACGCTGACCAGCGAGAGCGAGCTGGACAAGCTCGTGAACTGGATGGTCCCACCGCTCCAAGAGCCGCCGACGCCTGGAAGTTCATCTACCAGTGCGCCGGAGTCCTTGGCGTCGACCCCGGGCCCCTGACGCTGCGCGAGCTGGTCTCCATGCTCGACGGTCGCCAGCGCCACGACTGGTCGATCGCCGCCGCCGTCATGTCCGTGGTGGCCAACACCGCCCGCGATCCCAAGCGATCCCGCCTGCTCAAGCCCGCCGACTTCGACCCGTTCAACAAGCCCGCCCGG
>DDSG01000056.1 GCA_002343325.1 Phycisphaerales bacterium UBA2396
AGCCAGAGCAGCGGCAGCGCGGCCGTGAACCGGATCGGCTACGCGGGGTACTGGTTCGAGCCGAGCACGCAGCAGTACCTGGTGCGTCACCGCGAGTACGACCCCAACGTCGGGGCGTGGGACGAGCGGGATCCGATGGGGTACCACGACGGGGCGCATCCGTACGAGTACGTGAAAGGCTCGCCTGTTGCAGCGAACGACTCAACAGGCTTGATTGCATCAATGGCTCACTGCTTTCTTTTCGGAGCGGCCTTCCCAGCCCCGCCAGGTCCCATTTGCGCCGCGTACGGTCCGTGCGAACACTATAAGTGCAGCAATGCCACGTGCTTCTGCACTTGCGCCGGCAACTCTCCGTGGTCTAACTGTGTTCGATCCTGTCTTCACTGCTACTACGACAATGGCGGAAACCCCGATGAGGCCCATCGTGTCTGTTACATAGGATGCCTGCTGAACGATCCAACGGGCATGGATCCAATTCTCTTGACCACTTGTGCCGCAACCTACTGGCATTTCCAGATGACTAATTGCCCTCTGGAATTCGCTGCATGCGCGACGAGACGTGGAGTTATCCCATTCATAATTGACATCTTGCCTCGCGTACTTCCTCGCCCCATCGGACTGTGATCTCGCATGCGCTCCATGTCTACTCACATTTGTCCACTCTGTGGTTATGAATCTCGATCCGACACGACATGCCCTGAGTGTGGCTTGAACATATACGAAGCCAATCGCCGGGTGATTGTACGTTCTCACATCAATGCTATTTTGGCGGTTGTATTTTGGCTTGTGGTTCCGGCTGGCTGCTTACTTGTCTACATGCTATACGCTCCGTCCCACATGAAGTCTTCAATACGGTTTATCGGTTTGATCACGGTTGCTCTGTCCTTTATGATAGCGTTACTTAGATATAACGTCGTTCGCGACAAGCCAGTTCGGCATTCAGTTACAATTGATGTTTCACTTGCTTTGATCTATGGACTTATCGTAAGCGTGGGTTTGTACTCGGCCATACCGATCACGCTCGTCTTGCCAGTCATAGGTGCGCCCGTATGGTTGATCGCTCAACTCAGTATTACAGTTGGCTACCCGTGTGCGGCAGCCTTTTACTATTGCAGATTGAAGCCATGACAATCGGCCGATGCATAAGAAGACTTGCTGTGACTGATGAGTGAACACCCCTGATGGGCATAGACACCGCGGTGGCTTGCCCGAGTTCCACATCCGGACGGGATTCCGATCGGGTTCTCGCCGCCGCGTCTGTGTGAAGCGTGCATTTCCGGGCACGCGGACCCGTTTGGGCGAGAGAATGCGCTCGGGACGGTCTTGGACAGAGAGGGGTCTTGGACAGGGAGCCACCTACCCCGGAGGCTGCTCGCCACGGTGGGATGGATCAACCGGCTCGCGTGGGCCGCTGACGGAGTGTGTGTCGTTGGCGTGATCGAGGGGCGGCGTGTCCGGGGTGCGACGTCGTGCGAAGAGACGGTCGAGCATCAGGTGGGCGACCGGCGTGACAAGCAACGTCAGGATCAGCGAGAGCATCTGCCCGCCGATGACAACGACGGCGATGGCCCGTCGTTCCTCGGCCCCGGGGCCCGTGCCCAGGGCGAGCGGCAGCATGCCCCCGACGAGCGCGAGCGTGGTCATCAGGATCGGTCGGAGTCGGTCTCGGCTTCCCCGGACGACGGCATCCTCGATCGGGACGCCCTTGGCGCGGAGCTGGTTGATGTGATCGACCTGGAGGATCGAGTTCTTCTTGACGATGCCGAAGAGCACGAGAATGCCGAGCGCGGAGTAGAGGTTCAGCGACTCATTCATCAGCCAGAGCGACGCGAAAGCGAACGGCACGGAAAGCGGGAGCGAAAGCAGGATCGTGAAGGGGTGGAGATAGCTCTCGTAGTTCGCGGCGAGGATCATGTACATGAAGACGATCGACAGCGCGAAGGCGATGAGGAACTCGCCGAAGGTTCTTTCGAGCTCCCGCCCGCGTCCCAGGGTGCGGACGCTGTACTCGGGAGGCATGCCGAGCTTGTCGATCTCGGTTCGGATGGCGGCGAGTCGGTCGGCGAGGGCGTAGCCGGGCCCCACGGAACTGCGCAGGTTGGCGGCTCGCTGGCGGTCGAGCCGATCGACGCGCGCGGCGCTGATCGACTCCTCGACGCTGGCGAGCGTTCGCAGCTCGACCACGCGGCCCGGACTGGCGGGCGCCGGGATGAGCAGCCTCGGCAGCTCGCCCGGCTCGGTGCGGTCCTGTGATCGCAGGCGGAGCTGAACGTCGTAGTCCTCGTTGGTCGCCTCGTCGCGGAAGCGTGAGACCTCGTCCTCGCCGCCGACGAGCAGACGCAGCGCGGTGCCGATGTCGCGCGGCGACACGCCGAGGTCGGCCGCACGGTCGCGATCGATGTTCACTCTCAATTCGGGCGTATTGAGCTTGAGCGTCGTATCCGGATCGGGCAGCCCGCCAAGTTCGCGGGCACGCAGCCGGAGCGTCTCGGTGTAGTCGGCGAGACGTTCGAGCTCCGGGCCGCGGATGGCGATGTCGATGTCGAAGTTGCCGCCGCCGATGTTGAAGGCCGCGAAGGGGCGGATCGAGACGCGGACGTCCGGCAGGCCACGCACCTCCCGGCGGAGCTGCTGCATCACATCGGCCTGCGTGTAGTTGCCCTCAAAGGCGCGGAGGGGAGTGCCGTTGAGCGTCTCTCGCCAGAGGCGTGAGAAGGAGAAATAGCGTTGACTGTGCGGGACAATTCGGACGTAGATCTCGCCGCGATTGACCTGGTTGAGGAACGAGCCGCCGATGGACGACAGCGTCGTGATGACGGCGGGGTGCTTGCGGATCCTGTCCTCGACCTCCCGGGCGGCCTCGTCGAAGGCGGCGAAGCTGACACCCTCCGGGCCGCTGATGTTGACATTGAACTCGGCCTCGTCGATGTCGCTGGGAAGGTAATCCTGCCTGAGCACGCCGTAGAGTGGAACGGCGGACGCGGTGACGAGGGCGGCGACGACAAGCGTGCTGATGCGATGGCGAACGCAAAGCCGCAGCGCTCTCTCATAGACACGATCGAGCCTCGCGTAGAAGCCCGACCTTGACGCGGGCGCCTTGTCCGAGTGCCTCGCGCCGCGGAGCATCCTGGATGCCATCATGGGCGTCAGGGTGAAGGAGACCAGCAGAGACACGAGCACGGCAACGGCGGCCGTGACGCCGAACTGGAAGAGAAATCTCCCGGAAATCGACGACATGAACGAGACAGGGACGAAGATCACGACGAGCGAGAGCGTCGTCGCGAGCACGGCAAGGGCGATCTCCTCGGTGCCTCGCTTGGCGGCCTCCATGGGGGGCAGGCCTTGCTCCTCGACGAGCTTGTAGATGTTCTCGAGCACGACGATGGCATCATCAATCACGATGCCCACCATGAGCACAAGGGCGAGCATGGTGACGCTGTTGAGCGTGAAGTCGAGGGCCCACATGACGCCGAACGTCGACACAACGGAGGCCGGGATCGCGACGGCCGCGATGAGCGTCGACCGCCAGGATCTCATGAAGGCGAGCACAACGAGGGACGCGAGAATCGACCCCAGGACGAGGTGCACCTCGATCTCGTGGAGCGCGGCGTAGATGTACTGCGACTGGTCGCGGATGATCTCGAGCTTCGAGCCCGCGGGGATGAGCTCCTGGAGAGCGGCGATCTCGTACCGGACCCCCTCGATCACGGCGACCGTGTTCGCGCCGGACTGGCGGCGGATCTCGATGCTGACGGCGGGGACACCATTGAGCCGCGAACTTGATCGTTGCTCGCGGGTTGAGTCGAGCGCGATGCCGACGTCGCGGACGCGGATCGGGGTGCGGTTCACCGTGGTGATGATGATGTCGTTGAACTCGTCGGCGGACTTGAGGCGTCCCAGCGTTCGCAGGACCTGCTCCCGCTGATCACCCGTGACGTTGCCGCCGGGCACATCCGCGTTCTGGCGAACGATCGCGTCGCGGACGGCGGTGATCGGGACTCCGAGGGCGGCGAGCCGCTCGGCATCCACATCGACGTTGATGGTCCGCTCGAGTCCGCCGACGATCGAGACCTGGCCGACTCCCGCCGATCGCTCGATGCGGGGGCGAACGACCTTGTCCGCGATCTCGGTCAGTTCGCGGATGCTCAGTTCGCCGCTGAGCGCAACTGTCAGAATGGGCGACGAGTCATTGTCGAACTTGGAGACGACCGGCGGCTCGGCGTCATCGGGAAGCCGGCGGAGCACCGTCGCGACACGGTCGCGGACGTCCTGTGCGGCGGCCTCGATGTCACGATTCAGGCTGAACGTCGCGAGAATGATCGATTGCCCCTGGCCCGAGATCGATCGAAGCTCCTCGATTCCTTCGATCGTGTTGACCGCTTCCTCGATGATCTGCGAGACCTGCGTCTCCACCTCTTCAGGAGAGGCTCCGGGGAGCGAGGTGCGGACATTGACGGTTGGAAGGTCAACCGATGGCAGTCGATCCACGCCGAGCTTCGTGAACGCGACCGAGCCGGCCACGACCATCGCCGCGATGAGCATGACGGCGAAGACGGGGCGACGGATGCAGACTTCGGCGAGTCCCTTCATGGGTCATCCTGCTGGCGGACGGGGAGCGGGCGTGGACATGGGTCGATCCAGGAACGGTGAATCCGGCACTTCGGCATCGTCGCGGACGTCGGGCAGCGGGGCGTCGAGCAGGTCCACGCTCAACAGCCCGCACGCGCGGCGCAACGCGATCGAGGCGGCCTTGGTCGTGAACTCCTCGCTGGCGGCCTCAAGCTCGGCGGCGAGCAACTGGTCCTGCGCCGTCACAAGCTCCAGATTGGTGCCCAAGCCCGCCTCGTAGGCTGCGGCGGCAAGCTCCAGTGCGTCGCGGGCCGACCGAACCTGCGTGCGGAGTTCGGCCGCCCTCTCCTCGGACGACCGAACCTGAAGCAGCGCCGTCTCCACGTCGCGCTGCGCCTCGCGAACGCGGAGGCGAAAGTCGAGAACTCGCTGGCGAAACACGGACCACGCGGCGCGGATGTCCGCCTCGATCCTCCCGGCGGAGAGCAGCGGGAGGCGGAGCTGGATCAGCGAAGCGATCGATGCCGCCGTGTCGTCGGGGCCGCGTGCAAGAAAGTAGTTGACGTTGAGGGAGATGGATGGCGCGTATTGCCCGATCGCAGCGTCGACGAGGGCCCGGGCGGCCTCGGCATCCGCGCGGGCGGCCTGAATGTCCTGGCGATGTCGCTCCGCCAGGGCAATCAACTCCGGAAGCTCTCGATGGCTCATCGGAGTGTCGTACCCGTCCGAAAGAACCGCGGCACGCAGATTCGTGTTCGTGAGAAGAGACAGCGCCGCCCGTGCTTCGGCGGCCTGACGCGTCGCGGTGATGAGCTGGGTGCGTGTCCTTGAGACCAACGCCTCGTTCTGTGCGACATCGAGCGGGCGCGCAAAGCCGACCTGATTGCGGGCACGCGCGTCTTCGAGTCGCTCGGCCTGAGCCGCGACCGACGACTCCAGCACACGCACCAGCCGCTCCGCGCGAAGCGTCTCGTAGTACGAAGTCGCCGTCTGCAGAAGCAGAGCCTCGCGGAGATCGAGAACCAGCCATCGGCGAGCCTCGGACGTGGCGTCCGCTGCGTCGACGTTGCGAAGGTCTGACAGCCCGGTGAGCAGCCGATACTGCCCGCTCACGCCCAGAGATGACTGCACGATCGAATCACCGCCGGTGTTCTCGCGAAGCGCGAGATCGGAGAAGAGATCAAGCGTCGGCAGCAGCGAGGCGGCCGCCCGCTGCCGATCGGCGAGCGCCTGCACGTAGTCCTCGCCTCTGGACGCCAATCGTTCGTTGAACGCCGCCGTACGCCGCATCGCCTCGACGAGCGACACCGGAGCATCCGGCTGAGAAGTATCGGGAGGGACGAGAGGATCCGTGATCGCCCGGTAGACGTTGACGTCGGCCTGCTGATCGCTCGCGCAACCCGCCAGCGCTGCCGCCCCCGCGAGCAACAGGACCGTCCCTGTTCGGCACGCGATCCGCGTGAGCCGTGTGCCTCTGGAAGTCATGGGCGGGTCCCTCCACCGATGCCGCCCTTGAGAATGTGCATCAGATGATCCGAGAGCAACTCGCGAGTCATTCCGGCGGGCGGATACAAGAACGCACCACGGATGGAGGAGAGCAGATACTGGGCAGTCAGCTCGGGGCATGGGTCAACCAGTTCGCCGGAGGCCACCCCTCGCTCGATGACCGCCTGAATCCTCTCGGTGACTTTCCTTCGAATCGCCTGCAAGTCTGGGTCTTCCGGCGTCAGGTTTCCGCCCCGCATGATGCGGTACACGCCCGGGAACGCGAACGCGAAGTCGAGCAGGGCATGAACGACCACCCGCAACTCGTCCCAACACCGGCCTCGGCACGCGGGAAGGTCGAGATCGAGCCTCTCCATGACCGCGGCAAAGCCCCGTCGGATGATCGCGAGATAGACCTCTTCCTTGCTGGACCAGTACAGGTAGATCGTGCCCTTGCCGACCTGCGCCAGCGAGGCGATGTCCTCCAGCCGAACCTCGTGGAAAGGTCTGGCGGCGAAAAGGGCCGCGGCGGCGTCGAGAATCTCGTCAGCCCTGGTCGGCCGAGGTTTGGTCACCCATTGACTCCTACGAGCAATACTGACTGGTCAGTACTGTAGCCGCCTCCTATGGTTTCGCGTGCGAGGGGCTCCTGAGATGCCACGAATGCAAACGTCCTCCATACTTTCTTCAGGCCCGATCGGACGGGGGCTTGTGGCGCTCGCGATCTCGGCGGCGGCTCTTACGGGATGCAAGCGATCGCCCTCCGGCGGACCGGGAGGCCCAACGACCCCCGCCGCAGAACCTCGCCCCGTATCGCTCGTCGGCGTGACGATCCGACCCGTGGAACGAACGATCGAGATCACGGGCACGCTCTTTGGCGAAGAGGAAGTCACGATCGCGGCCGAGGTCGCGGGTCGTGTAGTGGAAGTAGCCGCAGACCTGGGCGACGCCGTGGAGCACGGCTCCCTGTTGGCAAGGATCGATTCAACGGACTACGCGTTGGCGGTGGAAGAGCAGCGATCAGTGCTGCTCACGACGTTGGCGCAGATCGGGCTGGACTCTCTGCCGAGCGATGACGTTGATCTGGACGCGCTGCCGATCGTGGCTCGTGCGCGAGCGCAGGCGGACAACGCTCGGGCGAAGCTCGATCGCGCTCGCAAGCTCTACGAGCGGACGCCGCCGCTGATATCCGAGCAGGACTTCGCGGACATCCAGACTCAGTACGAAGTCGCGACGACCACGGTGAGCGTCGAGCGACTGAACGCAAAGTCGCTCGTTGCCGAAGCAAGAGCAAGGGCTTCGTCGCTCCGTCAGGCCGAGCAGAAACTCTCGGATACGCGGGTCATCGCTCCCGCCGAGAAGCCGCTGACCTATCGGGTCGCCGCGAGGCTGGTTTCGACGGGTGAAGTGGTCAACCCCGGCCAGGCGATGTTCAGGCTGGTGGCGAGCGAACGCGTCAAGTTCCGAGGGCAGGTACCCGAGCGATACCTTCGCGACATCTCGGCGGGGGCCTCCGCCGAACTGATGTCTTCCGCGTTTCCCGGGACGTTTGCAGCCACGGTGGCTCGTATCTCCCCTGCGATCGATATCCAGACGCGATCGTTCGAAGTCGAAGTCGAGGCCGCGAATCCGCAAGGGCTGCTCAAGCCCGGAAGTTTCATGATCGCGCGGATGAGCTCGGGGACAAAGACGGATGCGGTGTTCGTGCCCGAGTCGGCGGTGCTTCAGTTTGCCGGCGTGCAGCGCGTGTTCAGCGTGCGCGACGGCAAGGTCGTGGAGCATCGCTCACGATTCGGCAAGGCCGAATCGGGCATGCGCGAGGTTCTTGACGAGCTCAAGGATGTGCAGGCGGTGATCGATCGCCCGCAGGGCCTCAGCGCGGGTTTGGCGGTACGCATCACAGAGGCAGCCGCCCGCTGAACGAGGGGTTCCGTGGCTGCGGCACACTCATTCTGTGGTGCCGAGCGGAAAGCGGCTGGCAGGTCTTCATCCCTCCATCCGGCAGAACGGATATAGCCTAACATAGGCCATGCCCTCACGCTTCCTCGACAGACTGTCTCGCGGCCTGGTCGTCTTTGACGGCGGCATGGGCACGCAGATCCACAAGGTCAACCTCTCCATCGATCACGATTACTGCGGGTGCGAGAACTGCACGGACATCCTCGCCAAGACGAGGCCCGACGTGATCCAGGCGATCCACGAGCGGTACCTGGAGGCCGGGGCTGACGTCGTGGAGACCGACTCGTTCGGCGCATCGAAGCTTGTGCTGGCGGAGTTTGGCATCGCGGAGCGGACGTACGAGCTGGCTCGCGCGGCCGCGGAGGTTGGTCGGGCGGCGGCGGACAAGCACTCCACACGTGAGAAGCCTCGCTTTGTTGCAGGATCGATGGGTCCGGGCACAAAGTTGATCACGCTGGGGAACACCGACTGGGCGACGATGCTGGACTCGTACCGCGAGTGCGCCCGCGGGCTGATCGACGGCGGGGCCGACCTCTTCATCATCGAGACGTGCCAGGACCTTCTTCAGGTCAAGTGCGCGATCAACGCGGTGCTGGCGGCGCTCGAAGAGAAGGGCAAGACGCCCCTCGACATCCCGATCATGGCGAGCGTGACGATCGAGAGCACAGGGACGATGCTGCTGGGCTCATCGATCGAGGCCGCGGCGACGGCTCTGGCGTCATACCCGATTCTGTCTCTTGGGCTGAATTGCGCCACAGGCCCGACGGAGATGTCGGAGCACGTGCACTGGCTCGGGAAGCACTGGCGTTCGAGCGGGCCTGGGCGGTCGCTGTCGGTGATGCCCAACGCGGGGCTTCCGATTCTCAACGAGGGTCGGACGGAGTATCCGCTCCAGCCGCAGCCGTTCGTCGAGGCGATGCAAAAGTTCATCGAGCAGGACGGCGTGAACATCGTCGGCGGGTGCTGCGGCACGACTCCCGACCACATCAGCCTGCTGTCTCGCTGCGTCGATGAAGTGGCCCGGAAAGGGCGCAGCTCCCCCACCACCGTCGCGGTTTCGGGCACCATTCCCAAGGGGGCGACGTCGCTTTACAGCGTGACGGACTACCGCCAGGACAACTCGTTCCTGATCGTGGGCGAGCGCATGAACGCATCGGGCTCGCGGGCGTTCAAAAAGCTGCTGGAGGCGGAGGACTGGGATTCGATCGTCTCGCTCGCGAAGGAGCAGCTCCGCGAGGGGGCGCACGTGCTGGACCTGAACGTCGACTACGCCGGGCGTGACAACGCCCGCGACATGGCGGAGATCGTCAAGCGCGTGGTCCGCCAGGTCGACGCGCCGCTGATGCTCGACTCGACGCAGATCCGCACCATCGAGGCCGGTCTGCGACACGCGGGCGGCAAGTGCATCATCAACTCGGCTAACTTCGAAGACGGCGAGCACAAGTTCGACGAGATCCTGTCGCTCGCGAAGACCTTCGGGGCCGCCGTCGTGATCGGGTCGATCGACGAAGACAAGCAGGCCTCGATGGCCCGCACGGCGGACCGGAAGTTCTTGATCGCCGAGCGCGGCCTGCGCCGGGCGGTCGAGAAGTTCGGCATGGATCCGGCCGACATCCTCTTCGATCCGCTCGTCCTGCCGATCTCGACGGGCATGGAGTCCGACCGCCGCTCGGCGCTCGAGCTGGTGGACGGCATCCGCCGGATCAGCACGGCATTCCCGGAGTGCCAGACCGTCGTCGGGCTGTCGAACGTGTCGTTCGGGCTCAATCCGGCGGCCCGGCTCGTGCTGAACTCGGCGTTCCTGCACGAGCTGCGCGAGGCCGGGCTCACCGGCGCGATCGTGCACGCGGGCAAGATCCTGCCACGCAACCGCATCCCGGACGATCAGTGGGCCGCCGCGGTCGATCTGATCTACGACCGGCGAGAGAAGGGCGACCCGCTCGCCGCGTTCATCGACCTGTTCAAGGACGCGACCACCGCGACGGCGAAGAAGGAAACAAAGAACCTCACGATCGAGGAGCGCCTCCGGGCACACATCATCGACGGCGAGAAGCAGGGGCTCAAGGAGTCTCTCGACGCCGCCCTCGAACGCTACAAACCCCTCGACATCATCAACGATCACCTGCTGGACGGGATGAAGACGGTGGGCGACCTGTTCGGCTCCGGTCGGATGCAGCTCCCGTTCGTGCTCCAGTCCGCCGAAGTGATGAAAATGGCCGTCGCGCAGCTCGAGCCCCTGATGGAACGTGCCTCGGGCAGCACCAAGGGCACGCTGGTCCTCGCGACGGTCAAGGGCGACGTGCACGACATCGGCAAGAACCTTGTCGACATCATCCTCACGAACAACGGGTACACCGTCATCAACATCGGCATCAAGCAGACGCTCGCCCAGATCATGGCGGCGTACCACCAGCACAAGCCTGATGCGGTCGGGCTGTCCGGCCTGCTGGTCAAGTCCGTCAACGTGATGGAAGAGAACATCGACGAGCTCAACCAGGGCACCGAACGCCCTCGCCTCATTCTCGGCGGCGCGGCGCTCACCCGGCACTACTGCGAGGGACACCTTCGCCCCAAGTACAAGGGCGAGTGCTACTACGGCAAGGACGCCTTCGACGGGCTCCGCATCATGGACCTGATCACCTCCGGCAAGACTGACGCGCTCGCCGCCGAAATCGAGGAACGCCAGGGCAAGCGATCCAAGGCCGAAGAAACGATCCTCGCCTCCCGCGCGGCGAAGCTGGCCACGGCCAACACCCCGGGCAGCGAGCCGGCGGCGGCCTCCCCGACAGAGATTGTTCGGTCGGATGTGTCGACGAGCGTGCCCGTTCCGACGCCGCCCTTCTGGGGGTCCCGTGTCGTTGAGGATGGCGCTCTGAACTTGGACGACATCTACCCGTTCATCAACCCCGTCGCGCTCTTCCGGGGCCAGTGGGGCTTCAAAAAGGGCGCCCTCTCTGATGCCGAGTACGACGCGATGATCGAGGACAAGGTGCTCCCGATCTTCGAGCGACTCAAAGCCCGCTGCAAGGCCGAGCGAATCCTCCAGCCCCGAGTGGTCTATGGGTATTTCCCCGTGAATGCCGTGGGCAACGACCTCATCGTCTACGCACCGCCCGCGAGTTCCCCCGGTCAGCCGCTCTCGCCCGGCAGCCTGCGCGAACTGCTCCGATTCACGTTCCCCCGCCAGCCCGACAAGAAGCGTCTGTGCATCTCGGACTTCTTCAAGCCCGCCGCGTCCGGACAGGTCGACGTGCTCGGCTTGCACTGCGTCACCATGGGTTCCAAAGCCTCCGAGGCCGCCAAGTCGCTCTACGCGAAGAACGAGTACCAGGAGTACCTCTACCTGCACGGCATGGGCGTCGAGACGGCCGAGGCACTCGCCGAGTTCTGGCACAAGCGGATGAGGCAGGAGCTCGGCATCGCCAACGACGATTCGCCCCGCATCAAAGACCTCTTCACGCAGCATTATCGGGGAAGCCGCTATTCGTTCGGCTACCCGGCCTGCCCCGACATGTCCGACCAGGACAAGCTCTTTGCCCTGCTGGACCCGGCCCGCATCGGCTGCCATCTCACCGAGAATCACCAGATCGACCCCGAGCAGTCGACCAGCGCGATCATCGTCCACCACCCCGAGGCCAAGTACTTCAACGTGTAGGGCTTCACCCGCAACTCTCTCGTCACCAGACCTTTCCACGGGCGGCGACCCGACCAACAATGACGCGTGCCGGAGGATCCCGCACAACCCTTCGAACGTCCGGTGCCGCCCCAGGTCGGCCCCGTTCTTCTGTTCACCGCCTTCGAGCCCAGCGGCGATGAGCACGCGTCGATCGTCATCGCCGAACTGAAGCGAAGGCACCCGGACCTTCCCGTCTTCGCCTGGGGCGGTCCGAAGATGAGCGCGGCCGGCGCAACCCTGGTCGAGCGCACCATCGACTCGGCCGTCATCGGAGTCCCGGGCCTCAAAAAGATCCGCGAGCACCTGAAGGTGATGGCCAGAATCGACCGCTGGATGAAGAAGCACCAGGTCGCGGTGCACATTCCGGTCGACTCACCAGGGGCAAACGACCCGATCTGCGACATTTCTCGCCGGCGCGGCGCCCGCGTTGTTCACCTGGTCGCCCCGCAGGTCTGGGCGTGGGGACGCTGGCGTGCCCGAAAGCTCCGGCGACGCACAGATCTGCTGCTCTGCCTCTTCGACTTCGAGGTGCGGTTCTTCGAGCGTCGCGGGATCCCGGCCCGATACATCGGCCACCCGTTCTTTGATGTCCCGCTTGATCTGCAGTCGCTCGACGAGCAGGCGGCCCACTTCCCCCGGGGCCCCATCCGCCTCGCCATGTTCCCCGGGTCGAGGCCCGACGAACTTTCGAAGCACTTCCCGCTCACCCTCGAGACCTATCGCCTGCTCAAGGCCCGCTACGCCGATCTGGTCGGCGTGGTCGCCGCGGCCCACCCCGAGGCCGAGCGGGTTCTCCGCGACATCGCCGCCCGGCAGGGTGGTTGGCCCGATTCGGTGCGCATCGTGACCGGACAGACCAACGCCGTCGTCCGCTGGTGCGATCTCGCGCTGGTCAAGAGCGGGACGATCACCCTGCAGGTCGCCCGGCAGGCCAAGCCGATGGTCGTCTTCTACCGCAAGGCCAACCCACTGCTCTATCTCCTCATCAAGACAGTTCTGGCGACCAAGCACTTCAGCCTTCCCAACATTCTCGCCCGACGGGAGATCATCCCCGAGTTCGTGCCGCACTTCGGAGGCCCGGATCGGCTCGTCCGCGAGCTCGATCGCCTTATCGCCTCGCCGGAAGCGATGGAACAGCAGCGGAACGACCTCCGCCAGCTTCTTGCACCGATGCTGACCGGCAAGGCAGCCCTTCGCGCCGCCGATGCGATCGAAGAGTTCGCAGGACTCTCGCCACGCGCGACGACCCCTATCTGAACCAGGCCACCAGCATCGGCCCCACGAACGTCAGGAACGTCGTGAGCAGCACGATGCTGATCAGATTCAGCACAAGCCCCACTCGGACCATCGAACGGATCGGAACCCGCCCCGTCGCGTACGCCAGCGCGTTCGGCGGCGTCCCCATCGGCATCATGAACGCCAGGCTTGCCGCCATCGCCACGGGAATCATCAGCAGCAGCGGGTCAACGCCAAGGCCCTTCGCCCCCGCCGCCGCGATGGGCAGGAATGTCGTCGCGATCGCGGTGTTGCTCGCAACCTCGGTCGCAAAGGTCACGATCGCCGCCACCGTCAGGATGATCAGGAACAGCGGCAGCCCGTCCAGCATCCCAACCAGCGAGCCGATCGCCGTGTTCACTCCCGTCGTGCTCAACGCCTGCGCGAGCGACAGCCCGCCGCCAAAGAGCACCAGCACGCCCCACTGAATCGTCGATGCTGTCGGCCAATCCAGCACGCGCGTTCCCCGCCCGTCCCTCGCCGGCAGAATAAAGAGCGCAAGAGCCGCCGCAACCGCAACGCCGGCCTCGCTCACCGCCCGGTCGACGCCGGTCCACGAACGAATCCACCCGTTCACCGCGTCAGTAAACACCCACATGAACCCCGCGGCGACCAACACCCCCACCACCGCTCGCTCGGGCCACGTCCACGAACCCAGCTCACGCAGCTCCTGCGTCACGTGCTCCTTGACCGTGGGTCCGCTCTCGAACCGGAAGGGGAACATCCACACCAGCACCGCCCAACACATCGGGATGTACAACGCCACGATCGGAATCCCGACCAACGCAAACTGCCCGAACGTCAGCCGCTCCCCCGTGATCCGCTCGACCGTGGACTGCAGCACCAGGTTGGGAGCGGTCCCGAAAAGTGTCCCGACCCCGCCGATCGTCGCCGCGTACGCGATGCCCAGCACCATGCAGAAGCCGAAGTTGTCGAGCCCTTCCGCACGCTCGGTCGAGCCCTCACGCGGACGCGCCCTTTCCGACTCAATAAGCCTCACCAGCGACATCCCGATGGGGAGCATCATCACCGTCGTCGAAGTGTTGTTCACCCACATGCTGACCAGCGCCGCCGCGATCATCGCACCGAGAACCAGGAACCGAGGGCCGAACGCGAACCGGGAAAGCACGATCAACGCCACTCGCCGCGGAACCCCCCACCGTTCCATCGCCGCCCCGAGCATCATCCCGCCCATGAAGAAGAAAATCGTCGGATCCCCGTACGGGGCAGCCGCCGCCTGCACGCTCGACACCCCGAACGCCGGCAGCAAGATCAGCGGCAGCAGGCTCGTCGCCTCAAGCGGCACCGCCTCGGTCACCCACCAGACCGCCATCAGCACCCCGACCGCGCACGCCGCTCGACCCGCGTCGCTCAGACCCGACACCACCTTTCCTGCTTCGTCCTTCTGCTCAACAGGGAGCAACGCCCACACCAGCGCCGCCAGCACGGGGCCCAGCACCAACCACACCCAATTCCACCTCGATCGTCCGTGGCTCATCGCTCAATGCCCCCCCGCCGCGGCGCTCTGAGGCCCCATCCGCCCCATCATGCTCACCGCCACAGCCGCGAAGATCAGCAGCATCGCCACCAGATCGTTCCAGGTCGGACGCTCTTTCGCCACGGTAATCGTGAACACCGTGAACACGGCCAGCGTGATCGCCTCCTGCATGATCTTGAGCTGAGGCAGCGTGAAGGGCCCCCCGTGGTCCACGTGTCCCATCCGATTCGCCGGCACCTGCAGGATGTACTCCGGCAATGCGATCAGCCACGACACCAGGATCGCCGCCGCGAGTGTCCAGGCCTTCTGCTTCACGTGGTAATACCACGCGAACGTCATGAATGCGTTCGACAACACGAGCAGCCCGACCGTCCAAACCCACACAGGCACACCATTCGGCATGCCGCGAGGATACCGGACCCTCGCCCGCATGCCCACTTTCCCTTGGCGTCCGAATTGGGCCGATGTAGACTCCGCAGCGTGGCCCCCAGACTTCTCAACCTCCGCACCGCCGCCGCAGCGTCCCTCTGCGCCGCAGCGTCCACCCGCGCCGGCCCCGGGCCCGACGTGGTTATCGCCGACATCTTCGAGACCACTCGCTGGGGCACACGCGACGGCTTCACCGCCTACACCCTCGGCAACTACTCCTGCAACCTCGGAACCAGCCCCGCCAATTGGTACCGCGACACCCCGAACCATCCCGTCTTCGGACAGGCCATCTACCGGCTGAAGGATGGCCGATTCGAGCAAGTCGGGCAGGGTTTCGTCAAGCACGCCTTTGCCGTCAGCAGCTTCAATTACTGCGGCACCTGCCAGTTCCCTCCCAACCCCAACCAGCAACTCGGCGTCAACTGCGCCGACGCGTACACCGCCTCCCTTAACGGCGATTACGTTCGCCTGGGCCCCAAAAGCCAGGTCAACCCCTTCTCTGGCTCCATCACGTTCCCGATCAACCTGACCGGCTACCCCACCCCTGACGCGCCTATCGGCCGCAGGATCCAGGTCGCCAACATCGACCTCGACCCGGCGCTCAATCCCGGCGCACGCTACTTCGTCGAGATGCACATCATCGCCGCCGATGACGCGGCCGCGGGCAACGCCCTCAACAACGCATCATTCCGCGAGGTTTCCGTCGGAAATGCCCCATTCTCCCTCTCGCTCATCCCCGGACGACCGACACGCGTGGGGCTCTCCGCCATCGACGCCTGGCCCGAGATCGACCCTTCCGTGGTCCTCTCTTCCGCCGACATTCCGGGCGAAGGACGGCTCAAGCTCGCCTCCAAAGCCACCGACCTTGGCAACGGACTTTGGCGCTACACGTACGCCCTGTACAACTTGAACTCCCAACGCGCCGCCGCCAGCCTGTCGATCCCCATCTCCCTGTGCGCACCAACGCCGACCACCGAGCAAAGGTTGCCCCGCTGGCACAGCGGCGAGCCCTATGCCAATACCCCCTGGTCGGCGTCGATCATCGGCTCCCGCTTCGTCTGGCAGACAGAGGACGCCTCGGCGAACCCCAACGCCTCGGCCGTGCGCTGGGGCACCCTCGCCCGATTCGAACTCGTGACGTCCACTCCACCCGTCCGGAGAACCACCACAATAGGGTTCTTTGAGCCCGGCGAGACGGAAGATGCCCACTTTGAGGCATTGGTCCCCAGCGGCTCTGCTGACATGGATGGTGACGGATTCTCGGACTTCTTCGACTTTGACGCGTTCGTCGCCGCCTTTGAGGTTGGTGCCCCCGAAGCGGACTTCGCCCCCGACGGCTTCATCGACTTCTTCGATTTCGACGCGTACGTAACTGCCTTTGAGCAAGGCTGTTAGTGTCCAGTTCGTATCAACGCCGCGCGGCAAATCTGCTCTTGTGCCGCGAATTCGGACACATTGATCTTGACCCTCCTCTCCTTGCGGTCCATACTGCGATGGTGCGGCAGGTCGCCCGGGGAGCGTTCAGCCAATGGACAATCCCATGAGTTTGGGCGGAACCGCGCAGACCGGGGCGGCCAACGGCTGTCTGCACCACGGGTTACTCGTCAGTTCGTGCGCCCCTCGTGGGGCGCACCAGAGAGGGTTGAGGTCGGCCACAAACCGTCCTCGAGGAGATAGGAGATCATGATGAACAAGACACTTTCGATCATCGGGCTGCTGGCCTTTGCTGGTGCGGCGAGCGCACAGACGGGCAGCGCGAACGACATGTACGTCTTCGGCGACGGCTCGAGCCAGGTGTACCAGGTGACTCTGGCGGGCGCGGAAGTCACGAACGCCCGGACGGGCTCTCACTTCGCCCTGTCGGCGGACACGCTGGGCATCAGCCCCTACCGCGCGACGTGGGGCGGCGTGAACAACAACTTCTTCATCGGCGGCTTCGGCGGCCTGACGGAGATCGACGGGAACACCGGCGCGTTCGTCAAGCAGATCGGTTCCGGCGGCGCGCTGGACGTCCAGATCTCCCAGACCGGCACCACGCTCTACCGCGGCGACGGCCTGGGCGTCGGCGAATACGACATCAACACCGGCGCCCGCATCCGCACCCTGACGACCGGCGTCGGCGCGCAGGGCAACACGCTCATGAAGGCCCGCGGCAACTCGCTGTACGTCTCCGGCTGGAACAGCAACGTCGTGATCAAGGTCGACCAGACGACCGGCGCTCAGGACATGTCCTTCGGCACCGTCACGATGCCCTTCATGTGCCAGGCGCTCGAGACCGACTCCTTCGGCAACCTCTACGCCTCCGCCCTCTACGAGGGTGGCGCGGTCTCCGGCGTCTGGAAGTATGACCCGGCCAGCGGCACCTGGAGCATGTTCGCCCGCGCCAGCGACGCGCCCAACGGCACCGGCAACTACCCCTACGGCCCGCACGGCTTTACGTTCGGTCCCGACGGCAACCTCTACGTCGCGCACGCTTCGGGCGGCGTCGAGAAGTACAACGGGATCACCGGCGCGTACGTCGGGCAGGTCTGGTTCGTCAACGACAAGCTGACGGACGTGCAGTTCAAGCCGGTTCCGGCTCCGGGCGCTTTCGCCCTGCTGGGTCTGGCCGGCGTCGCCGGTCTGCGTCGCCGCCGCTGAGCACATGACGTGAATCGTCGGGCCTTGTGCCCCGCGATCTCGCTAGACTGAAATGCACCGAGGCCCGGGTTGAACCCCGGGCCTCGGTTGTTTTTGACGATGCCGATGCCCGATTTGTTCCGAACGGTTCTCCCGTCGAGCCCCGCGGCTCAGGGCTTGGCGTAGTCGCTCATCGGGAGGCACGAGCAGACGAGATTACGATCGCCGTAGGCGTTGTCGACGCGTCCGACGAAGGGCCAGAACTTCGAGTCGCGCAGCCACTTGGCCGGGTAGGCCGCCTGTTCCCGCGTGTAGGCGTGATTCCAGGTGTCGCTGCACACCGCGGCGACGGTGTGGGGGGCGTGCTTGAGGGGGTTGTCGGCCCTGTCCATGCGGCCTTCCTCGATCGCCCGGATTTCCTCGCGGATGAGGATCATGGCGTCGCAGAATCGATCGAGTTCGGCCTTGGGCTCGCTCTCGGTGGGCTCGATCATGAGGGTGCCGGGAACGGGGAAGGACATCGTCGGCGCGTGGAACCCGTAATCCATCAGTCGCTTGGCGATGTCGTCGACCTTGATGCCGGCGGCCTTCTCGAAGTCACGGCAATCGAGGATGAACTCGTGGGCGCATGTGCCGTTCTTGCCCGTGTACAGCACCTTGTAGTGTCCCTTGAGGCGGGCGGCCATGTAGTTGGCGTTAAGGATGGCGACCTGTGTGGCCTTGCGAAGCCCGGCGGCGCCCATGAGGGCGATGTACACCCAGGAAATCAGCAGGATCGTTGCGGAGCCGAACGGGGCGGCGGAGACTGGCCCGGAGGCTCGGCCGCCGGCAATGGTCGGGTTGCCCTGGGTGCGGGCGTCCCACGGCGAGAGCACGGGGTGCCCCGAGAGGAACGGGGCGAGGTGAGCGGCGACGCCGATGGGGCCCATGCCCGGCCCGCCGCCGCCGTGCGGAATGCAGAAGGTCTTGTGGAGGTTCAGGTGGCAGACGTCGGCGCCGATGAGCCCCGGGCTGGTCAACCCGACCTGGGCGTTCATGTTGGCGCCGTCCATATAGACCTGGCCGCCGGCGTCGTGGACGATGCGGGCGATATCGCGGATGGCTTCCTCGAAAACGCCGTGGGTGCTGGGGTAGGTGACCATCAGGGCGGCGAGGTTGTCGCGGTGCTCGTTGGCGCGGGCGCGGAGGTCATCGATATCGATGTTCCCGTTGGCGTCGCACGCGACGGGGACGACTTCCATGCCGGCGATGACGGCGGAAGCAGGGTTGGTGCCGTGGGCGCTGGTGGGGATGAGGCAGATGTTCCGGTGAGTGTCGCCGCGGGAGTGGTGGTAGGCGCGGATGGCGAGCAGGCCGGCGTATTCACCCTGGCTGCCGGCGTTGGGCTGAAGACTGACCGCCGCGAACCCGGTGACCTCGGCGAGCCAACGCTCGAGATCGCTGAAGATCCGGGCGTACCCCTTCCACTGCTGCGCGGGGGCGAAGGGGTGGAGCTTGCCGAACTGAGGCCAGGTGACGGGGATCATCTCGACCGTCGCGTTGAGCTTCATGGTGCACGAGCCCAGCGGGATCATGCTGTGGGCGAGCGAAAGGTCGCGTCCCTGAAGCTTGAAGATGTAGCGGAGCATCTCGTGCTCCGAGTGGTGGGTGTTAAAGACCGGGTGGGTGAGGTACGCCGAGGTGCGAGCGAAGGTCGCGGGGATGAACCCGTCCTTCGCGGCGCCCGGCTTGGCACCGAAGATGGCGGCGAGTGCGGCGAGGTCTTCCTTGGTCGTGGCCTCGTCGATGGAGATGCCCAGCGTCCCATCGCCGAAGTCCCGCAGGTTGATCGCGGCGGCCGCGGCGGCGGCGAGCACGGTCGCGGCGCCGTTCTTGGGACGAACGCGGATCGTGTCAAAGGCCGAGGTGTTCAGAACGGCGTGACCCGCGGCGGCGAGGCCGGCAGCGAGAGAGGCCGTCATCGCGTGAACCCGAGCGGCGATTGCCCGTAGGCCGTTTGGCCCGTGGTAGCAGGCGTACATCCCCGCCATGATGGCGAGAAGGGCCTGTGCGGTGCAGATGTTGCTGGTGGCCTTCTCGCGGCGGATGTGCTGCTCACGGGTCTGGATCGCCATGCGGAACGCGACGTTGCCGTGGCTGTCCTTTGAGACGCCGATGATTCGACCCGGCATCTTGCGAACGTACTGCTCGCTCGTGGAGATAAAGGCGGCGTGGGGCCCGCCGAAGCCCATCGGCACGCCGAACCGCTGCGCCGATCCGACCGCGATATCCGCCCCCCACTCTCCCGGAGGGGTGAGGAGGGTCAAGGCCAGAAGATCCGTGGCCGCCACGACCAGAGCCCCCGCGGCGTGGGCGGCCTCGGTCAGGGCGCGGTAGTCGGCGATCTCGCCGGTGGTGTTCGGATACTGCACCAGAAGCCCGCACACGCCCTCAAAGGGGAGATTGGCCGCGGGACGAACCACGCGGAGCTCGATGCCCATCGACTCGGCACGCGTGCGACAGACCGCGATCGTCTGCGGATGGCAGTCCTCGGCGACGAGGAACACCTTCCGGTCCGAGCCGCCCACGGCGAAGCACATCGCCATTGCCTCGGCGGCGGCCGTGCCCTCGTCGAGCAGCGAGGCGCCGGCGAGCGGCAGCCCGGTCAGATCGGCGACCATGGTCTGGAAATTGAGGAGGGCTTCGAGGCGTCCCTGGGCGATCTCGGCCTGATAGGGGGTGTACTGCGTGTACCAGCCCGGGTTTTCCAGGATGTTCCGGAGGATCACGCCCGGAGTGATCGTGTCGTAGTAGCCCATGCCGATGTAGGACTTGGCGATGGTGTTCTGGTCGGCGATGGTCCGCAGCAGGCCGAGCACCTCGTGCTCCCCGAGAGTCCGATCGGTGGGCAGCCCTTCGAGGTGCATGAGCCCCTGGCGGCGGATCCCCGCGGGGACCGTGGCGTCGGTCAGGGCTTCAAGCGAGGCGTACCCGGCGACGCGGAGCATCTCCAGCAGCTCGTGCTCGCGCGGGCCGAGATGCCGGTGGACAAACGTGTCCGATGGGTTCAGATCCACCGAATGACGGGTGCCCGGGGCGTGAACAGGAGCGGTCGTCGTGGCGGTCATACACACCTTGGAACAGGGGGTTATGGATGTCGCCGGAGGGGGAGTGACAGCACTTCTGCCCGGCGTTGGGCAAGCGTAGGGAGACCCGGCCGCCCCCTGCAAATCTGCCCCCATGACTTCCGGCGGAAAGGGGGTTCAGATGCAGAAAGCCGGGTTGGTGTACGGTACACCGCGACGGCGCTGCCGCGCCCCATCCCAAGGAGTTCTCATGTTCTCACTGCGCTCTCAAAGAATGCCCCGCCTGATGCTCGCTCTGGCGGGCTTTGCCCTGTCGACGGCCACTCTCTCACTGACCGCGGGCCCCGCACTGGCCGGCCCGACCGCGGCGGCGGTGGATGCGAAGTACACCCCGGCAGACGAAGAGGCTCGCAAGGCCATCGAGGCGGTGTATCGCCAGCACCTGGTGACGCTGGCGGATCCGTGGTTCGAAGGGCGGGCCCCGGGAACACGCGGCAACGCCGACGCGGCCGACTATCTCGAGTTCTATTTCAGGCGGTACGGGTTGTCGCCGGCGTTCCCTGAAGAGACAGCGTCCGGCGAGCAACCCAAAGCGTTCGCCTCGTACCGGCAGGAGATGACGCCGGCGCGGCTGCGGACGGGGCAGTTGGTCGTCGAGTCGCAGAAGCTGACCGTCGCGGGCACCACGCTCGCGCCGAACACGGACTTTGGAGCGCTCGGGCTTTCCGGGAGCGCGGCGGCGGCGGGCCCGCTGGTCTTTGTCGGCTACGGCATCGAGTCGGGGCGTGACGGATACAAGGGCTTCCCGGACGGGACAGACCTCAAGGGCAAAATCGCCCTGGTCCTGCGGTTTGAGCCGATGAAGGAAGACGGCACAAGCAAGTGGTCCGACCGCGGTTGGTCGCCCTCGTCGGGGCTGGCGGCCAAGCTGGCGGCGGTGTCGTCGAGAGGAGCGGCGGGGATCATCGTCGTCAATGCGCCGGGAGCGAAAGACCCGCGGATGGGCCGACTGGCCACGATCAACGAGACGCGGCAGGGGACCGCTCAATCGATCCCCGTGGTGATGGTTTCCGAAGCGGCGGCCGAGTCGATGGTCAAGGCGGCGGACGCGCAGGGTCGCTCGCTGGCCGATCTTCGCAAGCTGGCCGACGATCAAGGCATCGTGGTCGACCTGCCGCGGGCGACGGTCGATCTGGACGTCAAGATGAAGACGGAGCGGACGACCTCGCCCAACGTCGCGGGGATTCTCAAGGGCAAGGGCGCACTGGCGGATGAGTACATCGTCATCGGGGCCCACTACGACCATGTCGGGTACGGCGAGTTCGGGTCCATGTCCGGCGAGACCGGGAAGATTCACCCCGGCGCCGACGACAACGCCTCGGGCACGTCGAGCGTGCTGGTGTTGGCCAAGAAACTGGCGGAGCACTATGCCACGCTGCCCGCGGACGCGAACATGCGTTCGATCCTGTTCATGGGCTTTACGGCGGAAGAGTCCGGGCTTGAGGGTTCGCGGCATTACACGCGGAACATGATCGCGCCCAAGGAGAAGCACTTCCTGATGATCAACCTCGACATGGTGGGTCGCCTGCGCGATGACCCGCCGATGGAGGTCTCGGGCTTGGGCTCGGCCGGCGGGCTGGCGGATTGGGCGAAGCCATTCTTTGACAACGCCGGTTTCAACATCCTGCCGAAGGTGACGGCTTCGCAGTTCGACGGGCGCAGCGACCAGGCGAGCTTCCACGCGGTGGGCATCCCGAACATGTTCTTCTTCACCGGGCTGCACACGGACTATCACCGCCCGATCGACACGGCTGACAAGATCAACATCGAAGGGGCGGCGAAGATCGTGGACCTCGCGGGTCGGATGGCGATCGACGCCGCCGCTCGCACCGAGCCCTTCCCCTTCGGGAAGGCGGGGCAACCTCCGGCGGAAGAAGCGCCCAAGCCGGCGGAGCCCGCGGCGGCCCGCCCAGCGCCCGCGGCCGACAACCCCGCTCCG
>DDSG01000045.1 GCA_002343325.1 Phycisphaerales bacterium UBA2396
CCACCCACTTCACCCTCCCCACCCTCCCACTCCGCGCGATCGGCCCGGCCCACGGCTCGCTCAGCCCAACACCCGACGAGCGAGGTTCTTGGACCTTCGCTCGCTCCATCTCACAACGCGTTGGTGTGTTTACGACGCCCGGGGCGTTCCAAGCAGCTCGGCAATCTTCGTCAGCACCGCCTCGGCTCGCACCGGCGTCCGCAGGAGTTCTTCCACCCCGGCCCGACGCAACGCCTCCGCCGGAGCCTCAGGGCCGATGATCGCCACGATTCGGCAGCCGCGAAGGCTCTCCCGCGCGTGGATCCGCTGGCAGACGAGGATCGGATCCGGATCCGCCACGCGTCGGTCGAGCACCACCAGATCAGGCCGAAGGCTCTCGAGCAGAATGCCCGCGTCGAGCCCATTGGTCGCCGACGACACCTCGAACCGCCCTTCGCGCACCGCGGCCCCACGCAACGCTTCCACGGCGCTCGGATCGTCCGAGATCATCAGCACCCGCTGCCGACGCTCGCCCAGAGCCTCCGTCGAAATCCCGTTGTCCTTCATGAACCGGATCAGCTCGTCCCGCGGGATCCGCCGGAACTTCGAGCCGGGCACCTTGAAGCCCGTGAGCCGCCCCGAGTCAAAGCAGCGGATGATCGTCTGCTGCGAGACGTTGCACAGCACCGCCGCCTCACCCGTGGTGAAGACCTGCTTGTCGGCGAGATTGTCGTCGGGTGCTTTGGACATCGCGGCCGAACCCTCGGCCGACTGATATCGACGCCAAGATTGCCCAACTTCACAGGCCGGCTTCGTCCGGGGCGCCCTTCCGGCCGGACGTTCCGGCGGCCGTCGCTTATCGGTCGCCGTGCAACGCTCGCCACTTCCGAACCGCCTCCGCCTGACGCGGATACAGGGGCACGGCCCGGTGGACGTCCACCTTCTCCGCGTTCACCGCGAGCTGCAGCAGGTCCGCCGGGTCGAACCTCGGCCCTTTGATCATGATCCCCAGCCGCCCGCACTCCTCACGCATCGACGCCGGAAGGTGGTCGTCGGCGAGCAACAGCCCGATCCGCATCTCGGCGAGATCCCGCGCCTCGGCCAGTCGGCCCGCTTCGGGTTGACCGTCGCGGATCGGCGTCAGCCAGGCGTCGTCGCCTTTCGACGCCAGGGCGACCGCGAACGATGGATGATCGATCCGCCGGGCGGCGACGTGGGCCGAGGGAATCAGGCACAACGCCGCCCCGGTGGACAGGCTGATGACCTTTCCCGCCGTCACCGCCACCCGAACCGCGGTGAACCCCCCGGGGCCGGCGGAGACCGCGACTCGCGCCAGGTCGCGTGGCTCAAGCCCATGCTCGGCGAGAAGCTCGGCGGCGTGCGCGAGGAACGGATCATCCCGGTCGCGCGGGTCGCTCGCCTTCATCCCCAGAAGACGCACCCCCGTTCCCTCCATCACGCCCACCGCAATGCCCGGCGACCAGTCGTCATTCTTGCGCCATGCAGAGGGATTGCTGATTTCGATCGCGAGAATGGCCGCGGGCGTGCGCACGCCAGAGGCTAGGAGCCATGGTGAGATGATGTGGTTACGCTTCCGCTCGCAAGGAGGTCTCCATGCACGTGCCCTTGACCGCGATACTGGTGGCGGCCGCGATCGGCGGCCAGACGCTCGCCAGGCAGGACGAGCCCGCCGATACCAAGATCACCTTCACCCCCGAGGCACCCGCCAAACTCCGCGTCGATCCCGGGGTGTGGTACGTCGGGCTCGCCGGCGACCTCAAGCTGCCGGGGGGGCCCGCCGCGTACAGCACCCTGAACGATTTCGGGCTCGATAGCCCGCGCATCGCTCCCGCGGGCGCGGCCCACATCCGCCTCGATGATCGCTGGAGGCTCTCGCTGTGCGCGATGGCGACGTCCATCGATCTCTCGTCGGTCGCCGGGGCCGCCGGGCAGATCGGCGGGTTCTCCTTCAATCCGGGCGATCCCATCCGCGCCTCCATCGACTTCGCGACGGGAACCATCGCCGGGGGCTACTCGCTCGGCCGGTGGAACATGGGCGTTGATCAGAATGGGTCGCCGGGTTTCGTCCCGGACCTTTCGCTGCTCGGCGGGCTGCGTGTCTACGAGATGGACCTGGGCTTTGGCGCGACCGATCCCTCCACCGCGCGGGCCGACGAGTTCTTTGCCGAGCCCGTGGTCGGTGGACGGCTCGAAATGGGATTCCGTCACGGCTTCTCGATCGACGTCGAGACCACCGTGGGCTGGATGCCCGCCGACCGGTCCGCGACGTCCTGGGACATCCAGGTGATGTTCTCGTGGCGGCCCGCCACCAACTTCGGCGTCAATCTGGGCTACCGGAACATCTGGTTCGAGCTGGATTCCGGGAGCGGATTCGAATGGCAGGGCGGTGCGGCGGGCCTGACGGCGGGCGTGCAACTGCGTTTCTGACGCCCCGGCGGGGGTCGTTTGTGGCTCGGTTGGGGGCGGGGGGGGGGGGGGGGGGCGGGGGGGGGGGGGGGGGGGGAAGACTTCTTGGGCGAGAAGTTGGGGGGGGGCCGGGGGGGGGGGGGGATGTACT
>DDSG01000007.1:0-4510 GCA_002343325.1 Phycisphaerales bacterium UBA2396
CCGGTCCCCGCCCCCCCCCCCCCCGGCCGATCCGCCGCCGGCGGCGGCACCGCCTGCAACAACCCCGCCTCCCTCGCCCTCGCCATCGCCCGCCGACGCGACCTCTTCCCCCGCGCCAGACGCTGGACCGTCGTCTCGCTCGGCACCGGCTCCCCACCGCCGACCATTCCCGCTCCGCGCGCGGGCCGCTGGGGCAGCCTGCGCTGGGCCCCGCTCATCGCAGACCTCGTCATCGAAGCTTCCGCCCGCGCAGCCTGGCTCAATGCCTCGATGCTCGCCGCCGCCGACCGCGCCGTTCATCTCGTCCGCATCGATCCGGATCCTTCTCGATGGCGGTCTCTGGCCGGCGATTTCGACGACACCACTCCCGCCAGGCTCCGCGCCCTGCGTGCCGACGCCCTCGCCCACGCCGCCTCGCACCACCGCGATCTTCGTGCGCTCGCCGCCCGGCTCGACGCCCCGCTCAGCGCCCGGTCCCGCTCTTTGCGCCCTTCGGAGAGGCCACATGCTGATCGATGAGAATCGGGTTTCCGTCCGGATCAACCAGCATGATGCTCGCGGGCCCCTCGCTCGCGGGGTCGGCCTTGACGCTCATCGTCAGGCCGCGTGCTTCGAACTCCCTCTGCAACGCGCGGACATCCGTGAACGCCGGCAGCGTCGCGGACGACCGGTCCCATCCCGGATTGAACGTCAGGATGTTCCTCTCGAACATCCCCTGGAACAGCCCGATCGTCGCCGTCCCGTTCTGCATGATCAGGTAGCCCTTCCCATCGCCCCCGACAGCCTTCATCCCCAGCTTTTCATAAAACGCCCGCGACGCGGCGAGGTCCTTCACCGTCAGGCTCACCGAAAAGTTTCCCAGATCGATCGACTGGTCGGCCGGGGCCGCTGCCTTCTCGGCCGTCGAGCAGCCGCCCGCCAACATAATCCCCGCGATTGTGGCCAACGTCAGCAAAGGTGCGTTCATGCCCGCAGTCTACCGCGCCGGCCCGGCGAGCCGCACGAGCCGTCTCCTGCGGTTCATGATGTGCGTGGATGCCCGCGGATCCGGCAGATCATGGTCCGCGAGAACGTCGTGTGGGATCCGCATCGTGGCACGGCACCCGGCCTGGCCGGTCCGGGTGGGCCGGCGGCTATACTGACCGCGTCATCGGTGCCCGCGACCGGAATCCTCAAGCCGGCTCCGCGGGTGAAAAGGGAAGTGTGGTGAGATGGGCGTTCGCGCTCGTCGATTCCACCGCGGACGCGCCGCCGTAAGGGGCATTTCCGCCGATCCTCGCCCTCGCGACGCAGCAATCGCGGGGCGTGCAGGCCACTGCTCGTGCGCCGCGGCAACGCGGCACGCGGCGGGAAGGCGATCGGCGAACAGGCCCCGAGCCGGAAGACCTGCCGACGATGCCGGCCCCGCCTCACGTCTGGCGGAACTTTCCGGCGCAGGGTCGCTCTCGCGGGCCGATTCGGGTGAATCGGCATGGAGCGCCGGCGAAACACGCTCCGGTCCGCCGCGGCGTCGCTTTCCCCGGCATCACACTCCACGTCACCGCGAGAGGCTTGGTCCGATCGGGTTGGTTCGCGTGCGCGATCGGGTCGCGCCACGCGGGAAGGAGCCGGCGATGGTGATGCGATTGGGCCTGGTCATCTCGACGGTCGCCTGCTCGGCCGCGTCGGCGCAGCCCGTCGGTTCCCTCGCCGCGTGGACGTCCATGGGCGGCGATCCCAGCCGCATGTCGGCCCGCACGATCGAACCGGGAAACCTCGCGTCGGTGCGTTGGGTGCGCGGGCAGACCGACGCCGGGCTGCCGATCCAGTACCTCGGGCACGCCGGGCTCGTCGCCACCACGCTCCCATTCCCTCGCGTGTTCACGGCCGGGGTTGTCGACGGCGTCACGTTCGCGTTGGCGATCAACGCCGAGGGCGGGCAGATCGTCTGGGCGACCCCCATCCCGCCGATGGTGTTCGATTCGTGGGCGAGCCCGGCGATCGATCCGCGGGGCGGCGTCGTGGTCTATGCGGCGGGGTCGTCGGTGGTGGCGCTCCGCATGCTCGATGGCGTTGAACAGTGGCGCACGGACCTCGCCGGCCCGCCCGTCAACGTCAGCCCCGTGATCACGCCGGACCTCGGCCTTGCCAACCGCCTCTTCGTCACGGACTACGGCGGGTTCGGCGGCGAGAGCTTCCTCTCCTGCATCAACGTCTCGCCAAGGCACGCAACCCTCAACCCCTTCGACCCCGGCGAGATCGTCTGGTCGGTGCCCATCGGGTCGAGCAACGGCGCCAGCCCGGCCTACCACGAGGGCGTGGTGTACGTTTGCAGCTCGGGGCTCGACGGCGACGGACGTGGGGAGATCCGGGCGTTCGATGCTCGCGCCACCATCGCTCCCGCGCCCCTGTGGACGTTCGTGAATCCGATCCCCGAGGGGTTCTTTGGTGGAATCGCTCTGCGCGAAGGCAGCGGCGGCCCGTTCGTCTACGCCGCGACCTATGCCTTCACAGGCTCGTTCAGCTCGGCGAACATGGTGAAGGTCCGTGCTCGCAGCGGCGAGCTCGTCTGGTCCGTTCCTTCCAACCGCACGTCGTCGGTGCCCGTGGTGCTCGCGGACGGTCGGATCGCGCTCTCGACGGGGCTGCTGGGGTTTGGATCGGTGCCGATGGTGCAGATGTTCCGCGACCATGGCACCTGGGCCGAGCCTCTGTGGAACACGGCTCAGGGAACCTGGCAGGACGCGAACCTGAACGGGCGGCTCGACGCGGGCGAGTATCTGGCCGTCGGCGGGTGGACCACCCAGCCGCTGCTGGCTCGCGGGCGTTCAACCGGCGCGAGCGATCGCCTCATCGTCGGGGCGATTCCCGCGGGTTCGAGCGTCAGCACGGCGTACACCACGCTGTACGCGCTCGATCTGTCCAAGATGCCCGGGCAGCCCGGGTTCATCGCGGGGCAGACCGCTCAGGCCGGCTCCACCGCGGCGATGCTCGGGGCCGGGGTGTACTCCGTGGGCGTGAACGGTCTGGCTGCGCTCGGCACGCCGCCGCCGAGGTTTGACGTGAACAGCGACGGGGTGATCGACATCGAGGACCTGCACGCCTGGGAGCAGGGGCAGGGCCAGCGCGACGTGGATCGGAGCGGCGCGGCGGACGACGCCGACCGCGAGATGCTGGTCTTTGAACTTCGCCGCAACGAAGCCCGCGAGCTGGGCGAGGGTGGGAGGTGAACCGGTGAGGCACGGCCGCGGGCGAACAGGGGCGCGAGGATTCACGCTGATCGAGCTGCTGGTGGTGGCGGCGGTGGTCTCGCTGCTGGTGGGGCTGATGGTGCCGGCGCTGGGTTCGGCGCGGGAGCTGTCGCGCACGATCAGGTGCTCGTCGAATCTTCGGCAGATGGTGACGGGGTGGACGCTGTACGCGAACGACTACCGCGACCGCGCGATGCCGCTGGCGTACTGGTCGGAAGAGGACATCGGGTCCGGGGAGCAGATCTTCTGGTGGGGTTCGCACGGCACATCGAGCTCGCCGCCGGACCATGCGCGCGGGTTTCTGTCGGGGTATCTCTCGGACGGGCTTCGGGACGGCTCGGTCTATGAGTGTCCCAAGCAGCCGTGGGGGACGTACCGGGCTCAGGGCCCCTCACGAACGATCACGAGCACGTACGGCTACAACGGGTACTACTTCAGCCCTTCGAAAACACCGGGCTGGGCCTTTGAGATCGGGCATCGACCCTGGCGGCGATTGGCGGACGTGCCGCGGCCTTCGAGCGTGCTGGTGTTTGCCGATGCGCTGCTTCCCGGTTCGGGGTCTTCGCTGCCGAGCAACAGTGCTTTGCTGGATCCGCCGTGGTTGTTTTCACGCGACGGCGGCACGTGGCGGGCGAACGCGAGCCCGACGACGGCGTTCCGGCATGGGCGGGCGGTCGGTCGGGGCGTCGGGAGTGCGGCCGTCGCGTGCGCGGATGGGCATGTGGAGGTGGTGCGGGGCGAGGCGTCGTGGCTGACGCACGCGGCGCAGGGCATCGGCTCGGTGGGCGGGGTGGACGGGCGGGCGAGGTACGTGCCGGATTGGGAGGGGTGGAGGTAGAGGCGCGGGTGGGGTGCCCATCAACACAGATGGCCCCGGCGATTGCCGAGGCCATGTGGTCTATCGAAGTCGGGGTGACAGGATTTGAACCTGCGACCTTCTCGTCCCGAACGAGACGCGCTACCAAGCTGCGCTACACCCCGGGTGCCCTTTCGGGGCCGGATAGGACTATAGGCGAGGGGGGCGGTGTTGGCGCGTGGGGCGGTGAGTGAGACGCTGGGGCTCGCCGGCGCTGGGATTACTGGGACTCGAACTGGGGCGGGGCGAGGTAGACGTTGTCGGCGGTGGTGGAGGGGTCGCCGTCGGGGCCTGCGGAGTAGAAGTAGGGTCGGTCGCCGGTGCAGCGGCCGCCGTCGGAGTCGCCGATCATGTAGGGCTCGCCGGCGTCCTTGCGGGCCTGGCGCTGGTCGTCGGTGAGGGCGTTGCGGCGGATGTTGGGGGC
>DDSG01000007.1:4795-5038 GCA_002343325.1 Phycisphaerales bacterium UBA2396
GCGCCGGCGGTGATTCGGCCGTCGAACTTGGGGTGGACGAAGCGGATGGGGTTGCCCCAAGCGTCGAGGACTTCGATCTGTCGGCCCGGGACTTCGTAGAGGGCGCCCTGTGCGGAGGGGACGCCGACGCGCTTGAGTTTGGCGTCGATGACGTTGATGGCTTGTTCGGCGGCGGGGACTTTGTCGAGCTCGCTGACGAGGTAGATGAACCAGGAGGTGGTGGGGATTCGGAACTTGGTCTGC
>DDSG01000100.1 GCA_002343325.1 Phycisphaerales bacterium UBA2396
CTGGTTGCCTTTCCGACCGAGACGGTGTACGGGCTGGGGGCGGATGCGACGTCGGAAGCCGCGGTGCGACAAGTGTTTGCGGTGAAGGGGAGGCCCGCGGAGAACCCCCTGATCGTGCATGTGAGCGACGCCCGGATGGCTCGGGGCGTGGTGGCGGGGTGGTCGGCGGAGGCGCAGCGGCTGGCGGAGGCGTTTTGGCCTGGGCCGCTGACGCTGGTTCTGCCGAAGGCGGTGGGGGTGTCGCCCGTGGTGACGGCGGGCGGGCCGATGGTGGCGGTGCGGAGCCCGGACCACGCGCTGACGCTGGCGATGATCGAGACGTTCGGCAGGCCGGTGGTGGGGCCGAGTGCGAACCCATCGGGCGGGGTGTCGCCGACGACGGCGGAGCATGTTCGTTCATCGTTTTCGTCCGAGCAGGTGTACGTGCTGGACGGCGGGCCATGCCGTGGCGGGATCGAGTCGACAGTGGTGAGCCTGGCGGGTCGGCCGCGTGTGCTGCGTCCGGGGCTGGTGTCGGCGGTGGAGATTGGGCGGGTGCTGGGTGTTTCGGTGGAGGAGGGAGAACCCGGGCGCGTGGATGGTGGGCAGAGCGGGAGCCCTGGACAGATGGTGCAGCACTATGCGCCGCGGGCGACGGCGGTGCTGTTTCAGCCGGAGGAGTGGGAGCGTGTGGAGGAGATGTTGAGCGGGGCGGAGGGTCCAGGCGTGGTGGTGACGCACGCGGCGCGGGTGGTGGCACCGCCGCACCGCGTGATCGTGATGCCGGGGGATGCGGAGGGGTACGCGTCGAGGTTGTATGGGGCGTTGCGAGAGGCGGACGCGGGTGGGCCGAGCGTGATCGCGGTGGAGACTCCGCCGCGAGGAGAGGTCGGCACGCGTGAGTGGGGCGTGTGGATGGCGGTGCGGGATCGGTTGATCCGCGCGACGTTGCCGATGGAGTGAAGGCGTGGGCTGTGGTCAGCCGGTGCGGCCGCGGAGGCGTTGGGTGGCCTCGTGGAGGATGTCGCGTTCGCGGTCGGAGAGGCTTTCCTTGCCCTGGGCGGAGACCTTGGCGAGGATGCGGTCGATCTCGTCCTGAGGTGTTGCTTGCGGCTCGTCGGCGAGGCGGAGCTTGGGCTTGCGGGGTTTGCGGGAGTCCTTGAGGATGTCGAAGAAGTCGGTGAGGAGGTGTGGACGGCGGATGAGCCAGAAGCCCGCGATGGCGCCGCCGAGGTGAGCCGCGTCGCCGCCGGCGTTGCTGGCGGGGTTGGCGTGGTTGAGGATGAGGCTGAGAGCGGCGATGGCGACGTAGCCGTAGGCGATGAGTCGGAGAGGGAGGTCGACGGGTGGGAAGAGGAGCATCATGCGCTCGTTGGGGCGGATTTTTGCGCAGGCGACGATGACGCCGAAGACGCCCGCGGAGGCGCCGACGAGGCTTGTGGTGCTTTCCTGGACGAGGGCGAGGGGGAGGGGCTTCATGCCGAGAGAGCCAGTCCAGATGATCGCGAGGAGGTTGAGTGCGAGGTAGGCGACGCCGCCGAAGATGCCGCAGGCGAGGTAGAAGGCGAGGTATTTGCGTCGGCCGAGGTACTGCTCGACCATCCAGCCGAACATGTAGAGGCCGAACATGTTGAAGGCGATGTGGATGATGTTGGCGTGGAGGAATTGGAAGGTGACGAGTCGCCAGACCTGAAGGCGTTGGAAGCCTTGGTAGGTGGAGAAGTGGCCGAGGGCGGTGAGGGGATCCTGGACGAGGTAGACGGCGGCGACGATGGGGAGACCTGTGGCGGGGTCGACGACGACGTCCTTGGTGCCGGGCTTGACGAGGGTGGTGTAGGCGGGGTTTCCGGCGCGGCGGAGGTATTCGCGGTCGGCCTGGAAGCCCTGTGGGTGGAGGAAGAAGGGGGACTCGACGAAGCCCTGGTCGGTGAAGGGCTTGAGGGTTTGTGGGGGTGCGAAGGAGCGGACAACGGGGATGCCGGCGGAGGAGAAGAGGATGCAGCCGAGGAAGATGGCGACGTTGATGACGATGAGCCAGGTGTTGACGGACCAGAAGCGAGGGGAGGAGGTGAGTTCGGCGCGTGAGGTCGGGCCGACGTAGCCGCGGTCGGGGTCGTCGGATCGGGCGTAGATGCGGTCGTGGAGTGCCATGAAGGAGGTTAGTCGGATCGGCGGCGTTTGGTGGCGAGGTCGAGAACGGCCCGCTCATCATCGGTCAGGCTGGCCATGCCGGTGAGGGATATTTTGCGGAGGACCTCGTCGAGGCGGGCCTCGTCGTCTGTGGGTGGTTCGGCGGTGCGAGGGGCGGAGGTGGCTGCGGCGGGGCTGGGCGTGTGTCGGATGGGGGGATCGTCCGGTGCGAGGTCTGGGAAGCGGGCGGGGTCGAGATCGTCGTCGAAGTCTGAGAGGAGGGGATCGGGGTGGGCGTTTCGTGCGAGGGGATCGTCGGCGAGGGGGAGCGTGATGAACTCGGCGCGGCGGAGTTCGAGCCAGGAGGCGAGCCCGCCGAAGAGCGCGACGGCGAGGAGGGTGGTCTGACCGGCGGCGGCGCCGACGACGAGGAGCGCGCCGGCGGTGAGGAGGCCGACAAGCCCGACAACGCGAGCGGCGGCGGGACGAGCGCCGCGGCCGACCCATGCTTCGAGGGTTCGGCCGCCGTCGAGCGGGGTCATGGGGAGGAGGTTGAGCCCGGCGACGCAGAGATTGGCGTAGTAGGCCCACCAGAGGATGGCGGAGGGCCAATCGGTGAGGGAGGCGGCGATGGGGCGCGGGTTGAAGGGGTTGAAGAGGAGGTGAGAGGTCGGGGAGCCCATGAGGAAGAGGGCGGCGGCGAGTGTGCCGGCGAGGGCGAGGGAGACGACGGTGGGCGTGAGGACGAGGATGAGCCTGGGGACGAGCGGGCGAGGGAGCGTGGGCCCGAGGAGGGAACCGAGGGGCCAGAGTGGGATGTACTCGGGCTCGACGCCGAGTCGATGGGCGACGGCGAGTCTGGCGAGTTCGCGGAGGAGGACGACGGCGGCGACGAAGAAGACGGCGAGCGCGATGTAGGAGGGGCCGACACGGTCGAGGGGGATCGCGAGGAGGAGGACAGCGGCGACCCAGAAGAGGAAGACCCAGTGGACGCCGACGCGGAAGGAGCGGAAGGAGAAGAGGGAGATTGACCAGGTGAGGGGGTCGTCGGAGCGGGCGAAGACCTGGCCGAAGGAGAGTGCGCGGCGCGTGGGGGAGGCGGCGGAGGGGGACCCTCGTTGCGGTCTGGAGGCGTGTTGTCGCGGGTGCTCGGTCACGTACAAGGCTCTTCGCGTGTCGAGGGGAAATGGATCGGGTCAGTGAGGAGGAGAAGAGGTGAAGAGGCCGCGTTGATGGGCGATGAGGATGGTGGCGATGGACTTGGCGTCGGCGAGGCGGCCGTCGGAGGCCATGGCGAGGGCGTCGCGGGCGTCGATGAGGACGACGGAGAGTGCCTCGTCGGGCTCGGGGCGTTGGCCGAGGTGGGTGAGGCCTGAGGCGGCGTAGGCCCACATGAGTTCATCGGTCATTCCCGGCGTGGTGTGGAACCGAGAGAGGGGGGTGAGGGTTGCGGCCTGATAACCGGTCTCTTCGAGGAGCTCGCGGTGGGCGGTGCGGGTGGGGTCTTCGCCCTGTTCGCGAGTGCCGGCGGGGAGTTCGAGGAGGGCCTTGCCGAGGGCGAAGCGTTCGTTGCGGACGAAGACGATGCGTGGAGGGAGGCCGGGCGCTTCGAGGATGGGGAGGATGACGACGGCGCCGGGGTGGCGGACGCATTCGCGTGCGAACTCTTCGCCGGCGGGGGTGCGGAGGACGACCTGCTCGAAGTCGAACTTTCGGCCGCGATGGAGCGTTCGGCGGGTTACTTCCTGGAACGTCTTGTTGGTGTCATCCACGCGAGGAGGGTAGGGGGTCGGCGTTGGTGGTGAGCGTGGGGACGAGCGGGGAGTGCTGGTCGGCGGGGCCTGGCGCGGGGTATCGGCCTTTGGAGCGTTCGCGGATGATGCGGCGGAGCTCAAGGCGCATGTCTTCGATGACGGAGGCGAGTTTGGAGAGGGCGGCGTCGGGGCCGTCTTTCATGAGTTCGTCGTGGTCGATGGGGTGTCCGTACATGACGGCGATGGGGCAGCGGAAGGGCGTGGGGCGGGGGCGGTGAAGAGGCCAGGCGTCGAAGACACCCTCGACGGCGACTGGGACGACGGGGCACTTGGCGCGTTTGAGGAGAAGGAGTGTGCCGCGTTTGAAGTCCTGGAGAGCGCCGTCGCGGGAGCGTGAGCCTTCGGGGAAGATGACGAGTGCGTGCCCGTCGGCGAGGACGGAGAGGGCGGTTTTGATGGCGGCGGTGTCGCCTTGGCCGTCTTCGCGGATGGGGATGGAGTTGAGGGCGGAGATGAGCCAGGCGAAGGGCTTGAACTTGAAGAGCCCTGCGCGGGCGATGAAGGCGACCTGTCGTTGGTGGATGAAGGAGCCGACGAGGGGTGGATCGAGGAAGGACTGGTGGTTGGCGGCGATGAGGAGGGGGCCGTCGGCGGGGACACGATCGACGTGGTGGGCGCGTGCGCCGAAGCAGGAATAGAGGAAGAAGCGAGCGGTTCGGCTGCAAAGGAAATAGACGAAGGACTTCAGGACGCTGTGGTTGGGGTTGCGGGCGCGGATCCGTGCGAGCATGGCGGAGTGTATTGCGGGGTTACTCGGCGATGGCGCTGGCGATGGCGAGTGAGGCGGTGTGGGAGAGGGAGAGGTGCCAGCGGCGGATGCCGAGGGATTGGGCGATGAGGGAGGCTTGGCCGGTGAGGAAGAGGATGGGCTGTCCGGAGGGGAGTTTGCGGACTTCGATGTCGGTCCAGGCGATGCCGTCACGCCAGCCGGTGCCGAGGCATTTGAGGACGGCTTCCTTGGCGGCGTATCGGGCGGCGGCGTGCTCGGCGAGGCGTTTGGGGTTGGATTCGCAGTAGGCGCGTTCGGCGGGGGTGTAGACGCGATTCCAGAAGGCGTCGGCGTGTCGCTCGATCATGTCGGCGATGCGGGCGACGTCGATGATGTCCACGCCGTGGGAGATCATGGCTTGGCGGGTTTGGCGGGCTTCGCGGGCTTGGCTTCGGCCGCGGGCTTGGCGTCCTTTGCTGCGGGCTTGGCGTCGCTCGAGCCTGCTGCGGTTGAAGCGGCGGGTGTGGGGGCGGGCTTGTCGGCGGAGGCGGCTTTTTTGTAGCTGTCGGAGCGGTAGTCGGTCTGATAGAAGCCCGAGCCCTTGAAGACGAGGGCGGCGCCGGTGCCGATGAGTCGTTCGAGGGCCTTTTTGCCGCACTGCGGGCAGGTCTTCAGGGGCTTGGCGGTCATGGACTGGAACTGCTCGAACTGGTGCTTGCAGGCGGAGCATCGATAGTCGTAGGTGGGCATGGTCGAGCTCGCGGGAGGGTGGGGTTGCTCAGGCGGGCGTGACGGCGACCTTGGCGGGTCGGATGACGCGTTCGGTGCCGGCGACGTCGATGGTGTATCCGGGCTGGAAGCAGGAGGCGACGAGACCTGGGCCGACGCCATCGACGGGCTGGTGCATGACGGCCTCGTGTCGGCCCGGTTCGAAGGGATCGCCCTGCTTTGGGAGGATGGTTCCGACGCCGTGTCCGACGAGGGTCTTCATGAGTTCGTCGCGGATGACGCGGACGCCGTCGATGACCTGAGCGGCGGAGGCCTTGGTGGGGTCGATGGCGAGAGCGAGGTCGAAGTGGTCGAGGACGGAGAGGATGGACTGGGTGACGGCGGCCATGCCGTGGAGCTTGGCGTGGGCTTCGTTCTGGAGGGCGCGGCGTTGGGAGTTCTGGTAGTCGGCGGCGAGGCGGAGGTAGCGGTTGTTGGCGTCGGCGAGGTCGGCCTCGAGCTTGGCGACGCGGTCGGCGAGTTGGGCGGCGGATTCGACTTCGTCGCTCAGGTCGTGATGGGGTGTGGTGTCGTCGGACATGGTGGTGCCTCAGGCGCCGAAGGCGTCTTTGACTTTCTTCCAAAAGCCGTCGCGTTCGGGCATGACGGATTTTTCTTCGGTGGCGGCGAACTCTCGGAGGAGGTCTTCCTGCTTTTTGGAGAGCTTGCGTGGGACTTCGATGCCGACAACGACGCCCATGTCGCCTCGGCGTTGGGAGCGGAGATTGGGGAGGCCTTTGCCGGGGATTCGGAGGACCGAGCCGTGGGGCGTGCCGCGCGGGATGGAGAGTGTGGCTTTGCCGTCGATGGCGGGGATTTCGATTTCGGCGCCGAGGGCGGCCTGGGTGAAGGAGATGGGGAGTTCGAGGACGAGGTGGTCGTTCTCGCGGCGGAAGAGGTCATGATCGCGGACGCGCACGACGACGTGGAGGTCGCCGCGCGGGCCTTCGCCGGAGGGGGAGACTTCGGGAGGTGGCGGTTCGCCCTCACCCTGGATGCGGACGACCTGGCCGTCGGAGATGCCCGCGGGGACCTTGATGGAGAGCTTGCGGGGCTTGGGGACGCGCCCTTTGCCGCGGCAGGAGTCGCACTTGTCCTTGATGGTGGAGCCACGACCCTGGCAGGCGGGGCAGGTGGTGACCATGCGGAACATGCCGCCCAAGCCGGTTTGCTGGACTTTGCCCTGACCGCCGCAGGTCGGGCACTTGACGGGTTTGGAGCCGGGCTTGGCGCCGGAGCCCTTGCAGGGGTCGCAGAGATCGGCGCGTTGGAATTCGATGTCTCGCTCGCAGCCTGAGAAGACGTCTTCGAGGGAGATGTCGATTTCGTACTCGAGGTCGTATCCGCGGGGCGGGCCGCCGCGGCTGCGTCCGCCGCCGCCCATGCCGCCCATGCCGTTGAAGAGATCGCCGAACATCGAGAAGATGTCCTCGACGTTCATGCGTTGGAAGTCGTGTCCTGCGGCGCCGGCGCCGCGGAGGCCTTCGTGGCCGTACTGGTCGTAGATCCGGCGTTTCTGTTCGTCGGCGAGGACTTCGTAGGCGGCGGCGGCTTCCTTGAAGTTTTTCTCGGCCTCGGCGTCCCCGGGGTTTCGGTCGGGGTGGTACTTCATGGCGAGGCGGCGGTAGGCGCGTTTGATTTCCTCCGCGTCGGCGGAGCGTTCGACGCCCAGAATGTCGTAGTAGTCGCGCGGCATGGGGAGCTCGGGAGGATCGGTTTGGGAATCAAGCCCACGGGTGTGAACCCGTGGGCTTCGGAAAGCGTGGTGGTCCGCGGTGTCCCGCGGGAGGGCGTGTCTTAGGCGGTGGCGCCTTCGACGGCCTTGGTGTCGTCCTTGAGGTCGGTGATGAGGACGTCGGTGGTGAGCATGAGCCCTGCGACGGAGGCGGCGTTGGTGAGGGCCGTCTTGGCGACGAGGGCGGGGTCGATGATGCCGGCCTTGACGAGGTCGGTGTATTCGCCGGTGGCGGCGTTGAAGCCGAAGGAGTTGCCGCCCTTTCCGCCTTCCTTGACCTTCTCGACGACGACGTCACCGTCGAAGCCGGCGTTCTCGGCGATGGTGTAGGCGCAGGCCTCGACGGCCTTGGCGACGATATGGAAGCCGGTCTTCTCGTCGTCGGTCTTGGCCTTCTTGGCGGCGGCGAGGATGGCGTCCTGGGAGCGGAGGAGTGCAACGCCGCCGCCGGGGACGTAGCCTTCCTTGGCGGCGGCGCGGGTGGCGTGGAGCGCGTCGTCGACCATGTCCTTGCGGGCCTTCTGGACGAGTTCGGTCTCGCCGCCGACGTGGATCATGGCGACGCCGGAGGTGAGCTTGGCGAGGCGTTCCATGAGCTTTTCGCGGTCGTAGTCGGAGGTGGACTTGTCGTGCTGGGCCTTGATCTGGGCGGCGCGGGCCTGGATGTCGGCCTTCTTGCCGGCGCCTTCGATGATGGTGGTGTTGTCCTTGGTGACGACGATTTTCTTGGCGCGGCCGAGTTCGGAGAGCTCGACGGAATCGAGGCTGCGACCGAGGTCTTCGGCGAAGAAGGTGCCGCCGGTGAGGACGGCGATGTCGGCGAGCATGGCCTTGCGGCGGTCGCCGAAGCCCGGTGCCTTGACGGCGCAGATGCGGAGGGTGCCGCGGAGGCGGTTGACGACGAGTGTGGCGAGGGCTTCGTTCTCGACTTCCTCGGCGATGAGGAGGACGGGCTTGCTGGCGACGGCGACCTTGTTGAGGAGAGGGAGGAGGTCGACGAGGTTGGAGATCTTCTTCTCGTAGATGAGGATGTAGCAGTCTTCGAGGACGCACTCGGCGGTCTTGGGGTCGGTCATGAAGTAGGGGGAGAGGTAGCCCTTGTCGAACTGCATGCCTTCGACGTAATCGAGGGTGGTGTCGGCGGTCTTGCCGTCCTCGATCTCGCAGACGCCGTCGGGCCCGACTTTGGCGATGGCTTCGGCGATGAGCTGGCCGATGGAGGCGTCGTGGTTGGCGGAGACGGTGGCGATCTTGGCGTAGTCGTCCTTGCCCTTGCACTTGACGGCCATGCTGGAGATGGCGTCGCCCGCGGCGGCGGCGGCGGCGGAGATGCCTCGCTGAAGGAGGACGGGGTTGGCGCCGGCGGTGACGTGGCGGAGCCCTTCGGAGAAGATGGCCTGTGCGAGGACGGTTGCGGCGGTGGTGCCGTCACCGGCGACGTCGGCGGTCTTCTTGGCGACCTCGTTGACCATTTTGGCGCCCATGGCCTGGAAGGGCTCGGGGAGAGAGACTTCCTTGGCGACGGAGACGCCGTCCTTGGTGATGGCGGGCCCGCCGAAGGACTTCTCGATGACGACGTGGCGTCCGGCGGGGCCCATCGTGCACTTGACGGCGGCGGCGAGAGCGTCGACGCCCTTCTTCATCTCGGCGAGGGCCGAGTCTTTGAACATGAGTTGCTTGGTGGCCATGGGGTCTCCAGAAAGATCAGAGGTGCGATCTCAGAATTCAGATGAACGCAGGGAGGCGGATCGAGCTTCAGCCTTCGATGACGCCGAGCAGTTCGGACTCGCGGAGGATGAGGTGCTTGACGCCTTTGATCTCGACTTCGGTGCCGGCGTACTTGCCGTAGACGACGGTGTCGCCCTTGCGGACGGACATTTCGCCGCGTTTGCCGTTGTCGAGGCGCTTGCCGGGTCCGACGGCGACGATCTGGCCGCGGACGGGCTTTTCCTTGCTGGCTTCGGGGAGGAAGATCCCGCTGGCGGTCTTGGTTTCGGCTTCGGCGGGCTTGACGAGCACGCGGTCTTCGAGCGGCTTGACGGACATGGGGTTCTCCTTCTTGGGGTCAGTGGGATGAGCCGCGAACGGCAAAGAGCTCGCGGCGGATGGTGTGGAGCAGGTCCCCGTCACGCGCGGGGTCCAGTGAACATTGACGGGCGGCGTCCCCGGTGGGCATCTGCCCCCAGACGGGCGCTTTGGGGTCGGGATCGGTGAGTCGGCGCGGGAAGACGTGGAAGTGCAGGTGGTGGACCTGATTGCCCAGGCACTCGTAGTTGAGCTTGTGGCACTGTGTGGCGCGGGCGACGGCCTCGGCGAGCTGGGCGGTTTCTTCGAGGTAACGTGTGCGGGTCGCGGGGGGGAGCTCGTGGAGCTCGGTGGCCGGGGCCTTGGAGAGCAGCACGGAATAGCCGCGGAAGAACTGCGAGTCGCCGAGGACGGCGAAGCCCGTGTCGAGCTCGGCGATCATGCCCGGATGACGGCCGTTGCGGGCGTCGTCGATCCGGCGGCAGATCTCGCAGTTGTCCTGGTGCGTGGCCATTGGGGGGGGTTCAGTGGGTGGATCAGTGGACGGATCAGTGGGTGGGGGCGGGCTTCTTGCGGCGTTCCATCCAGAGTTCGATGGCGACGGGGAGGAGGCTGACGACGATGATGCCGAGCACGACGGCCTCGAAGTTCTTGCGGACCCAGGGGATGTTGCCGAAGAACCAGCCGGCGATGACGCAGACGCCGACCCAGAGGATGGCGCCGCTGACGTTGTAGAGGGCGAAGCGGGAGTAGTTCATGGCGCCCGCACCGGCGACGAAGGGGACGAAGGTGCGGACGATTGGGACGAAGCGGCCGAGGATGATGGCTTTGCCGCCGTACTTCTCGAAGAACTGGTGGGCGCGGTCGAGGTGTCGGCGGTTGAGCATTCGTTCGAGGCGGGTGGCGCCTTCGCCGGGCTTGGACTTGAAGACGCGGGGGCCGATGAAGTGTCCGGCGTGGTAGTTGACGGCGTCGCCGAGAATGGCGGCGAAGGTGAGGAGGGCGAGGGACCAGCCGAGGTTAAGGATGGGCGGTCGGCCTTCGCCGGGGGCGGCGAGTGCGCCGACGGTGAAGAGGAGGCTGTCGCCGGGGAGAAAGGGCATGATGACGAGCCCGGTCTCGGCGAAGATGATGGCGAAGAGGAGCCCGTAGACCCACAGGCCGTGGTCTTGCACGAAGCCTTCGAGGAAGGTGGGAAGATCCCGGAAGATGTCGAGGAGTTGTTCCATGGGCTGGGTTAGTCGAGCAACTCTTCGAACTGTTCAACGGTGAGGCCGGCGTCGCGGATGAGCCCGCGGAGTGTGCCCTTGGCGAGTTCCTTGTGGTTGGGGATCGAGAGGTGCCGGTGGGGCGGGGTGCGGAGGCGCAGGATCATGTGACTGCCGCTCTGGTGGCTGAGCTCGTAGCCGATTCGGCAGAAGGCGCGGACCGCATCGGCCCCGGAGATGACGGGGAGCTTGCCCATGGATCAGCCGGTCCTCCCGAAATTGACGTCGATGGTCTCCTCGGTGATCGGCGGGGGGATCGGATCGCCGTGCTTCTTGAGGCTTTCGAGGTACCCCTCGATCGCGTCGCTGATGTTTTTGACGGCCTCCTGGCGCGTTTCGCCCTGGCTCCAGCATCCCGGGAGGGTCGGGCACGAGGCCACGAACTTGCCGTCTTCATCCTGCTCGATGTGGATGCGGAATTTCATTGATTGACTCCCACAGGCAGGTCCTGAATCGTTATCTCAATTTTCTCGCAGGTCGCTGAGCTGCGACGACTGACTTCCTCCATCCGAAACGCGTTCTCGTCGGCTGCAAAAAACGGCTCGAACTCTAGTTTACGGCCATCGGCACCAACAACGTCACGAATCGCCACACCAGCAATCTTTGCCGTCTTGCGCTCTGCCCTAAGACACGCTGACTCAAGTGCTCTTAGAAAGGCGACCGCTTCACTATCTTCCACACGTGATGCTGCAGCCACGACCGCCTCGATCTGTTCCAAAAGGTTCCGAGGGTGATTGAGTTGTCCAATCGCGTGAAGCGAATTGGAAACGACGAGCAGCTCCACCAGTTGTACAGAGTTCTCTTCAAGAATTCGCTCATCCGAACCGCAGTCCCAGCGAAGAGTCTTCTGGAGGGCTTCAGACTCGTTAGGAAAGTTCTGAGCGTAAAACAAGCCACGCAGTTGGACTCTGTAACGCTCTGGAATTCCCTCTTCCGTCAACTCGACAGTCTGGAGCATGAGTAGGCTCGTGCCGACCGTGGAACTTGCAAAGGCCGTTCGCAGAGCCTCTTCGACGTAGTTGAGTATCCGAGTGTCTTGCGCAGAAGAAAAACCCAGTGCCTGTAAGGCTTCCACACACCGAAGTACCGTTGCCACAACGTCCGAAGTGCGACAGATACACAGAGCGCTGCACCGGTCCGAATCTTTAGATTGTGAAACAAGTCTCGGCATCAGCAGCACTCCGTCATGTTTTTGACTGACTCAGAAACCCATGCCGCCCATGCCACCCATGCCGCCCATGCCACCCATGCCGCCCATGCCGGGGCCAGCGCCTGCGGCGGCGGGTTCCTTGGGTTCGGGCTTGGAGGTGATGATGCAGTCGGCGGTGAGGAGGACGGTGGCGACGCTGCTGGCGTTGACGAGGGCGAGGCGGTCGACCTTGGCGGGGGTGATGACGCCCTGGGCGACGAGGTCGCCGTACTCGAGGGAGAGGGCGTTGAAGCCGAAGTTGCCCTTGCCTTCCTCGACCTTGCTGACGACGACGGAGCCCTTCTCGCCGGCGTTTTCGGCGATGGTCTGGAGGGGGACGGCGAGGGCGTTGTAGACGACCTTCATGCCGGCGGCGTAGTCGTACTTGGCGCGGCCGAGGTCTTCGCTGGTGGCGTCGCCCTTGCCGAAGGCGGCCTTGAATTCCTTGGTGGCTTCGATGGCCTTGCGGGCGCGGATGAAGGAGACGCCGCCGCCGGGGACGATGCCCTCGGCGACCGCGGCGCGGGTGGCGTGGAGGGCGTCCTCGATGCGGGCCTTCTTTTCCTTGAGTTCGGCCTCGGAGGCGGCGCCGACCTTGATCTGGGCCACGCCGCCGGCGAGCTTGGCGAGGCGCTCCTGGAGCTTCTCGCGGTCGTAGTCGGAGGTGGTCTTCTCGATCTCGGCGCGGATCTGGGCGATGCGGGCCTGGATGGCCTTGGTGTCGCCCGCGCCCTCGACGATGGTGGTGTTGTCGGCGTCGATCTCGAGCTTCTTGGCCATGCCCAGGTGCGAGAGTTCGACCTTGTCGAGCTCGATGCCCAGGTCCTTCATGATGGCGGTGGCGCCGGTGAGGATGGCGATGTCCTCGAGCATGGCCTTGCGGCGGTCGCCGTAGCCCGGGGCCTTGACGGCGGCGACGTTGAGCGTGCCGCGGAGCTTGTTGATGACGAGGGTGGAGAGGGCTTCGCCGGTGACGTCCTCGGCGATGATGAGGAGGGGCTTCTTGGCCTTCATCACCTTCTCGAGGAGGGGGACGAGCTTGGCGATGGACTCGATCTTGTCCTCGTGGATAAGGACGAGACACTTGTCGAGCTCGACCTTCATGGCGTCGGCGTCGGTGATGAAGTTGGGGGAGAGGTAGCCTCGGTCGAACTGCATGCCCTCGACGACGGCGACCTCGGTCTCGATGTTCTTGCCTTCTTCGACGGTGATGACGCCGTCCTTGCCGACCTTCTCGAAGGCGTCGGCCATGATCTTGCCGATGGCCTGGTCGTTGTTGGCGGAGATGGCGGCGACGTTCTGGATATCGCCCTTGCCCTTGACGGGGGTGGCGAGGGTGTCGATGGACTCGGCGGCGACGGAGACGGCGGCCTTCATGCCGCGGACGAGGGCGTTGGCGTCGACGCCGGCGGCGATGGCCTTGAGCCCTTCGCGGAAGAGGGCCTCGGCGAGGACGGTGGCGGTGGTGGTGCCGTCGCCGGCGTCATCGGAGGTCTTGCTGGCGGCCTCTTTGACGAGTTTGGCGCCCATGTTCTCGGCTTTGCAGGAGAGTTCGACTTCCTCGGCGACCGAGACGCCGTCCTTGGTGACGGTGGGCCCGCCCCAGGACTTGTCGAGGACGGCGTTGCGGCCGCGCGGGCCCAGGGTGGCCTTGACGGCGCGGGCGAGCTTGGTCACGCCGGCGAGGAGGGACTGACGAGCGTCAACGTCGAACGAGAGTTCCTTGGCCATTCTGTGTACTCCCACAAAGAGGGGTGAATTGTGTGCTCGTGGCGCGGTCGCCACGGCCGGGTCGGAGGGCACCGCGGTGTACGAGTGCATTGGCAAGCAACGTGCCATTCGCGGGCGGGTGTTTGGGGGGTGTGAAGGGGCTGCGCGGCGTGGCGGAGGCTGTCAGCCCGGGAATGGTGGGGTCCAAGTCTGCCGAACTGGCAGGCGAGGGTGGCTATGCTGGCCCCGCACCTTGTTGAAGGAGATCCTGGATGCGACACGCGATTCGGTGGTGGTCGGCCCTGTTGGGAATGGTGATGGGGATGGTGGTCGCATCGGTGGCGGCGTTCGGCGGGGTTGCGGCACCCGAATCGTGGACCGGGGTGGTGGAGCTGCCCGGGGGGGCGAAGCTGGAGTTCAGCGTGGCGCTGGAGGAAGCCTCGGGGACGATCTCGATCCCGGTGCAGGGTGTGAAGGACCTGCCGCTGGCGGATGTGACGGGGCGGGGGAAGTCGATCCGCTTCACGATCAAGCCCGCGGGGACGCCCGAGGCGACGCACGCGAAGTTCTCGTGGGAGGTTGCGGAAGACGGCACGGCGAAGGACGGGCTTCTGCGTCAGATGGGGCAGGAGTTCAAGGTGACGGCGAAGCGTCTGGCGGCGGGGCAGGAAGCGCCGCAGATGAAGCGGCCGCAGGAGCCCAAGCCTCCGTTCCCGTATCGGAGCGAAGAGGTGGAGGTGAAGGTTGCGGATGGGCATGCGCTCGCTGGAACGTTGACGCTGCCGGAGGGGAAGGGGCCGTTTCCGGGCGTGATTCTGGTGTCGGGGTCCGGGCCGCAGGATCGGGACGAGTCGTTGCTTGGGCACAAGCCGTTTCTGGTGCTGGCGGATCATCTGACGCGGGCTGGTGTGGCGGTGCTTCGGTATGACGATCGGGGGGTTGGTCGCAGTACGGGGAACTTTGCAACGGCGACGAGCGACGACTTCGCGGTGGATGCGTTGGCGGCGCTCGAGTACCTGTCGAAGCGGGCGGAGATTGATGCGGCGAAGGTGGGGATCGTGGGGCACAGCGAGGGTGGGCTGATCGCGCCGCTGGTGGCGGCGAAGAGCGAGGTGCCGAAGTTTCTGGTGCTGCTGGCGGGCCCGGGGATGCGTGGGGTGGAGTTGCTGGTGCTGCAGGGGCGGCTGATCGCGGAGGCGAGCGGCGCGGACGCGGAGACTGCAGCGAGGAACGCGGCGGCGAGCGAGCGGGTGCTGCGGTCGATTGTGGAGGGGGCGAGCGACGAGGCGGTGCTGAAGGTGCTGCGGGAGGTGGTGGAGGCGGAACTGGCGGTCAATGAGTCGACGAAGGACAGGCCCGCGGAGGAGCGGGCGGGGTTGGTGGAGCAGACGGTGAAGCAACAGGCGGCGGCGGTGTTGTCGCCTTGGATGAAGCGGTTCCTGGCGATTGACCCGGCGGAGTCGTTGCGGCGGGTGCGGGTGCCGGTGCTGGCGTTGATCGGGGAGAAGGACCTGCAGGTGCCGCCGAAGGAGAACCTGGCGGGCATCGCGGCGGCGCTCAAGGCGGGCGGGAACGAGCGGGGCACGCTGCGTGAGATGGTGGGGCTGAATCACCTGTTCCAGACGGCGAAGACGGGGTCGCCTTCGGAGTATGTGGAGATCGAGGAGACGTTCGCGCCGGCGGCGCTTGAGGCGGTGAGCGGGTGGATACTGGAGATGACGGGGGGCGTGGGGGAGAAGAAGTAGCTGGTTGGGGGTGTGGAAGGGGGTTGAGGGGTCTGGCTAGGATGGGGCCGAATGATGACGACACTGGCGAGCGTTGAGCTTGGGAGTTACCTGCCGGTCTTTCTGATCGTGATGATGGCGATCGGCTTTGCGTCGATCAACATCGTGGGGACGCTGTTGCTTGGGCCGAAGCGTCCGGGTGCGACGAAGGGATCGAGCTACGAGTCGGGGATGTCGCCGGTGGGTTCGGCGCGGAAGCGGTTCAACGTGCGGTTTTACCTGATCGCGATGACGTTTCTGGTGTTCGACGTCGAGATTATCTTCCTGTACCCGTGGGCGACGACGTTTGCGAACCTGAAGCCGATGAGCGAGGAAGGGTTGATCTGGCTGGGCCGAATCGGGTTCTTCATGCTGACGACGGTGGTGATGTACCTGTACGGCCGCCGGAAGGGCGTCTTCCAGTTTGACTGAGGCGCGGAGTGGGCGGGTTGGGCGGTACACCGACACAGGGTGTTTGGTCGGTGGAGACGCGGGGCTAAATCGGCCCGATGTGTCCGATTTAAGCCGAGTAAACGTGCCAGACGGTGCAGTGCACCGGTGGTGGTGGGTCGGCGTTGTTGAAACCCCTCAGTGAGGTTGCGTCTCTGCCGATGCACAGACGCCATGCCAAGGACGGTGTGGCGTGGGAGTGTGCATGGCAGGGCATGCGGAAGGAACACCAAAGGAAGGGTCTCCCGGGGATCGGCTCTCGCGGCTGATCGCGGCGGGGGATGTGACCGCGCTGTTCCAGCCGATCGTGGATGTGGAGCGTGGGACGATCGCCGGGCGAGAGACGCTGGCGCGTCCGGGGCCTTCGTCCGGATACTCGAACGCTGGGGAGTTGTTCGAAGAGGCGGAGGAGTTGGGGAGGTTGTGGGAGCTTGAGGCGGTGACGCGGTCGAAGTCGATCGCGGCATCGCGGGAGTGGTCGGACGGGTCGCAGTTGTTTCTGAACACGACGCCCCAGGTGTTGTCGGACCCGAGGTTCCCCGGCGAACTGGTGACGCTGGTGCGTGGGACGCCGGGGCTGAATCCCGGGCGGATCGTGATCGAGGTGACGGAGCGATCGGATCAGCACTACACGGAGGCGTTGGTCCAGCAGGTGACGGTGCTGAAGAGCCAGGGATTTGAGATCGCGATCGACGACGTGGGGGCGGGGACGAGCGGTCTGAATCGGATCATGGCGCTCAAGCCGAGATGGCTGAAGCTGGACCGGGACCTGGTGGAGAACATCCATCTGGATCGCGCGAAGCAGAACCTGATCCGGTTCTTTCTGCACTTTGCGCGGATGTCGAGCGTGAAGGTGATCGCGGAGGGGATCGAGAAGCGCGAGGAGCTGGGGGCGTTGATCGATCTTGGGGTGCGGTACGCGCAGGGGTATCTGCTGGCGAGGCCCGGGAGCCGAGAGGTTGGGCTTGAGCCCGAGCTTCTGTCGTGGGTGTCGGAGCGTCAGGCGGCGCGTCGATCGGCGAGCTTTGCGGATCCGAGGCGGACGCCGGTGTCGCGGTGGTCGCGTCAGGTGTTGTGCGTGGACGGGCGGATGAGTGTGTCGGACGCGGCGGCGATGATGCTCCGCGATGCGAGGGCGGTCGGGGCGGCGGTGACCGAGAGCGGGCGGTATGTGGGGTGGTGCGGGCGGGATGAGCTGCTGCGGAGCGCTGGGGACGGGCGGAGCGGTCTGCCGGTGGGGTTTATCGCGCACAAGGAGAGCCCGCTGGTGAGCGCGGAGACGCCCGTGACGGAGGCGCTGGAGATCGCGGCGGCGCGTGAGGATCGGGCGGCGTCGGAGCCGCTGGTGCTGGGCGAGCAGGGTGTGGTGAGCGGGATTGCGACGGTGGGGGAGTTGCTGGCGGCGGCGGCGGCGATTGCGCGGGACGTTCAGGATCGGACAGCGCCGGTGACGGGATTGCCGGCGCGGGTCCGGGCGGACGAGCACGTGGCATCGCTGATCGCGGAAGCCAAGAGCAGGCCGGGACGGTCGGGCGACGCGGCGGTGGTGGATATCAGGAACTTCGCGGCGTTCAACGCGGTGGTGGGGTATGAACTGGGCGACCAGTTGCTCCAGCGTGTGGTGGCGTTGCTGCGGACCGAGGTGGTGCGAGGGGAGGCGGGGGTGTTCCTGGCGCATCTGGAGAGCGATCGGTTCCTGGTGACGGCGCCGCCCGGGGTGCTGGCGGGTCGGCTGCGGGGGATGCTCGAGACGTTTGATGTGACTGGAGAGACGGAGCGTCCCGGCGAGGGGTCGGGGCGTGGTGGGGTGGGGCTGAGGGCGGTGCTGGTGCCGGACGCGTTCGCGGGTGCGGAGACACCTGCGGACGTGTATCGCGCGGCGCGGGATGCTCGCGGGACGGACGAGGGCGAGGGCAGTCGCCTGATCGTGGCGGGGATCCAGCGGGCGCGGCTGTCGGCGTAAGTGTGATACGCTGGTGGTGATGACCCCCGAGAGTGGCGGGACGAGCCCCGCGGCAGAAAAGAAGGAAGAAGGGCGAGGCGGATCGGCGAACCGAGGGATCCGCCGTGCGTCCATGGGCGAACGGGTGTGGGCGTTGATCGGGGCGGTGGGGTTGGCGTCGCCTTTGGTGGTGGCGTCCGGGCTTGAGGCGGATGCGGCGGGGATGGGGACGCACACGCAGCTGGGGATGCCCCCGTGCGGTTGGATCGTGGCGTACGGGAGGCCTTGCCCGACGTGCGGGATGACGACGGCGTTCACCCACGCGGCGCACGGGGAGTTCGTGTCGGCGGCGACGGCGCAGCCCGGGGGATTGCTGCTGGCGGTGTTGGCGGCGGCGGGATTCTGGGTGTGCCTGCACACCGCGGTGACGGGTTCTCGGGCGGTGTGGGTGACGCTGCGGGCGGTCACGCCCTGGCGTGCGGGGTGGATGGTCGCGGCGTTGGGCGCGGCGTGGGCGTACAAATGGTGGACGTATCGTTCGGCGTGAACCTGGAGCCCTCGGCATGAAGCGCAGCAGCGGGAAAGACGGAGCCTGTGGGGTTGGGCCTTGGTGGGCGACGGTGCGTGTGGGGGCGGCGCTCGGCGTGTGCGCGATGGGGCTTTCGATGGGCGGGTGCATCGTCCCGGCGGCGATCGGCGGGATGGTCGAGTCGTACAAGCGGACGAGCACACGGACGGTCGAGCCGGAGTACCTCGGGCTTCGCGGGAAGACGGTCGCGGTGGTGGTGGCGTCGGATCCGGGGATCGAGGCAGAGCATCCGGTGCTGACGGTGCGCGTGACGACGGAGATCACGGCGCGGCTGGCGGATGAAACGAGCGACGCGGGGATCGGGGGGTATGTGCCGCCGCAGGACGTGCTTCGGGTGCTCTACAACACGCCGGGATGGCAGGCCAAGACGATGACGGAGCTTGGGACGCTGCTGGGCGGGGTGGACGCGATCGTGTACGTGGAGATCACGGAGTATCGCCTGCACGAGCCCGGTGACGCGTACTTGTGGAATGGTCTTGCGGCGGGGAGCGTGAGCGTGTTTGACCTTCGCAGTTCGGTGCCGAACGAGCCGGCGTTCCGGACTGCGGTGTCGGTGGGGTTCCCGGACAAGAAGGGCGTGGGCCCGGAGACGTTCAACATGCCGACGGTGAACACGGCGTTGTCGAAGCGGTTCATCGATCGGGCGAGCTGGCCTTTCTATTCGCACGAGGAGCCGTATTACCCGACGTACTGAGGGCGGAATGCGCGGAAGTTGGATCGGGTCGGGAATCGGAGAGTGATCGATGGTGCATCGTCGAGCGAGTGGAGTGCTGGCGTGTTGCGTCGGAGTGGCGGCTGGGCTGTGGCTGCCGGGGTGCAACGTGGTGGGTCCGATCGCGTTGCTGATCGAGGGCCCGCCGACGACGGACGCGGTGTTCGAGCTTGATCCGTTGAGGCCGACGGTGGTGTTTGTGGATGATCCCGGGAACGCGCTGCCGCAGCGTTCTTTGCGGGGCGAGATCGCGCGATCGGCGGAGAAGCAGCTTCTGGACAAGGAAGTGCTGAAGGATGTGATCGATCATCGCGGGGTGCTCCAGGCGGTGAGCCGGGAGCGATTCGGGGAGCAGATGTCGATCACGGAAGTGGGCCGGGCGGTGAGCGCGGAGGTGGTGATCTACGTGCAGATCGTGTCGATCACACTGTCGAGCGATGGGGCGTCGTACAGCCCGGCGGCGAGCGCGCGGGTGAAGGTGATCGACGTGAAGAACGATGTGCGCGTGTGGCCCAAGGACGAGAATGCCGGGCAGCTTGCGCTGAACATGCGCGGGATGGCGGGGGAGATGCCGCGGTCGATCGCGCAGCGTGAGGGGATGCTGCGTGAGGTGGCGTCGCGGCTGGGCCTGGCGGTGGCGCAGATGTTCTACAAGCACGAGCGGAAGGACGCGGCGGGGCAGGTGACCGCCGGTGGCGGATGAGCGGGGCGTCGATGGGAGCTCGGAGACTTCACGTGGTGGAGTTGCCCGACGCGGTGCATCGGGCGGGGTCGGACGCCGCGGGGATCGCGTGCGCGCTGGATCTGGGCGCGGGTGACGAGGTGGTGGTGGTCGGTGCGTCGGGTGTGCGGGAGCGGGCCAGCAGCCTGGGGCTGTCGCGGGTGAGCACCGTGTGTCCGTTGGGCGGAGGCATGCCTTGGAGGCTCGCGCCGGTGACCCGAGCGGTTCGGCACGCGTGGCGCGAGCGGGGCCCATGTGCGATGGCGGTGGCGTGGACCCCGGGCGCTCTGTCGGCGTGCGAGGCGGCGGGGCTGAGCCCTGCGGATCGGACGGGGCTTGGCATGCTCGAAGGGGCGGCGCCTCGGGCGGCGGCGATGTTGTGGGGGCGGGAGAGGACCGGCGATGTCAGGCGAGCGTGCCGAGAGCGGCTTGGGCTTGGTCCTGACGAGCCGGCGGTCTGCCTGCTGGCGGAGCGTCCGGACGAGCTGGATCTGGCGGAGTTCGCGTATCTCACGGGGCTGCTGGAGAAGGCCGGGGTGTGCGTGGCGGGCTTTGCGGATCGCGGCGGGGTTGGGCTTGATCGTGCGAGGAGGCTGGTGAGGCGTGTGCCCTTGCGGATGCGGTGGTCGATGCGTGAGGAGCCCGTGGTGTCAATGCTGCCGGGATTTGATGCGGCGTGCCTGCTGCCGCCTCCGGCGCGGAGCGGCGTGCCGGCGGCATCAGCGAGAAGGTTTCTGGCGGACCTTGCGCGGGGTGTGGGCGTGCGGGTGGTGATGGGACCGGAGGCCGGTGCGACTGACGCGGCGACGTCGTTTGATCGTGTGGCGATCGCGAGGCGGCTGCTTGAGGTGGTGTGCGGGGAAGGGGCGGCGCGATGAGGGCGCGGGCGGGCGTGCTGTTTGTGTGCCTGGGGAACATCTGCCGCAGCCCGTTGGCCAAGGCGGTGTTCGCGGAGCATGCTCGGCGTGCGGGGGTGATCGAGTTGCTGACGATCGATTCGTGCGGGACGGGCGGGTGGCACGCGGGGGAGGGCGCGGACCCGAGGACGATCGCGGCGGCGGCGTCGCGGTCGATCCCGCTGGAGCACGTGGCACGCCAGTTTGACGCGGCGAAGGACCCGGAGCGGTTTCGGTGGATCATCGCGATGGATCGATCGAACATCGCGGCGTTGACACGGATGGGGCTTTCGCCCGGGCGGGTGTCGCTGCTGCGGAGCTTCGGCGGCGAGGGTGAGGCGGAAGTGCCCGATCCGTACTACGGAGGCCCCGAGGGGTTCGATCGGGTGTACGAGATGATCGACGCGGCGTGCCCGGGGCTGCTGCGCGCGGTGCTGGCGGACGTCGCGGGCGGCGCGGTGTAGGCTTTGGCGAGTGAAGTACGCGATCGTGATCCTGGAAGGGCTTTCGGACGAGCCGCTGGAGGAACTGGACGGCCGGACGCCGCTGGAATCTTCGAGGTGTCCGGCGATGGCGTCGTTGGCGGCGTCGGGGCGTGTGGGGCGGGTGTTCACGCTGGCGGAGGGGGCATCGCTGGTGCGGGAGGCGGCGCTGGCGTCGCTGCTGGGGTACGAGTGGTCGGAGACGGGGCTGTCGCGGGCGTCGCTGGTCTGCCAGGCGTCCGGGCAGTCGCTGGGCGCGGGGCAGTGGGCGGTGTCGCTGGAGTGTGTGGGGCTCCGTACGGACGCGGGCGAGCCATCGTGGAGCGCGTCGGCGGGTGTGGTGCCTTTGCCCGGGGCCGATGTGACGCGGGAGGAACTGCGGCGTGTGCTGGCGGACGTGGAGTCGGCGTGCAGGGCGTCGGACGCCGAGTTGATGCAGGGTGTGTCGTTCCATGCGCACGGGCTTTCGTGCGTGATGATCGATCGTTCGGGGCGGTCGTACGAAGGGGTCGAGGCGCTGACGCCGGGCATGGCGTCGGGGCGGGCGTGGCGGCAGGCGCTTCCCGGGCGTGGGCCGGTCGGGTCGGCGGCGGTGCTGCAGCGGATCGCGGAATGTTCGGCGCGCGTGCTGGAGGGGCACCCGATCAACGAGGCGCGGGGCGAGCACGGGTTGTCCCCGATCGGCATGTTGTGGCCTTGGGGTCCCGGACGCGGCGGTCGTCCGGCGGGGTTTGCGGAGAAGGCCGGGCTTCGGGCGGTGTGGGTGGGGCATGATGAGCTGGCGCTGGAGGTCGCTCGGGCGTTGTCGATCGATGTCCGGCTGGCGGCGGAGCACGAGCTGGGCGTGGTGGCGACGGAAGAGCTGGGGCGGGCCGACCTGGTGGTGGTGCACTCAACGATGGCGGACCTGGCGACGCGATCGGGGGACGAGCAGGCGAAGATCGCGGCGATCGAGATGCTCGACGCCATGGTGGTCGCGCCGGTGGCGTCGCGGCTTGCGGACTTCGGGGACCCGAGCGTGGACGAGGGCTCGCGCGGGTGGCGGCTGCTGGTCGTGCCGCCGCTGGCCTCGTCGAGCGTGCTGCGCGGGGATGACGAGGGGTGGTGCCCGTTTCTTCTGGCGGGGTCGTGGGTGCGATCGATGGTGGCGAGGCCTTTCGGGGAGACCAGCGCGTCGGAGTCCGACCTTCGTGTGGATCGTGGGCGGGATCTGCTGGAATATGTGCTGTACGGCGGGGTTCCGGGCGGTCGGCGTCCGGCGAGAAAGAGCGTGGGAACGAAACCGAAGAAAGGGCAGGGCGGCGGCACCGCGGCCGGGCTCTTTGGAGAACCGTGATGCCCGAAGAGAACACCCCGAAGCACGAGCAGACAAAGCCGGAGGGCGAGAAGGAGATTTTCGCGGTCGAGCCTGAGTCGGCCGGCGTGCCGAAGCTCGATGCGCCGCCGATTCTTGAAGGGGAGGATCCGAGCGCGGACTTCGACGCCACACCGGGTGGAGGGTCGGGCAGCCAGTCGGGTGTGAAGGCCGAGTCGAAGGTATCGGGTGCGTCGGAGTCGAAGCCGCCGTTCGTGAAGGAGGGAATGGGAAGCCCTCGAAACGTGGCGATCGCGGGCGGGATCGCGCTGGCGGCGGCGGCGGTGCTGGCGATCGTGTACCACGAGCTGCCCTGGTACAAGGCGGTGCCCCTGACGGTGTACAACACGCTGGCGCACACGGCGGCGGGCGTTGCGGCGGTGGTTCTGGCGGCACGGCTTGCGGAGCGTCCCCTGGGTCGGGTGGAGTTGTCGGCGGCGCGGATGCTGCTGGCGGTGGCGGCGACGACCGCGGTCTTTACGCCCAACTACGAGTTGCCTTACACGGGGCGTGTGGACGAGGTGGTGCTGGCGCTGGCGGTGTACGCGGGGGTGACGTTCACGCTGTTTAGGTTCTCGTGGCGGGACTGGCAGATCGTGGCGGGGTCGCACGCGGTGATGTCGGTGCTGATCTGGATCGGGCAGGGTTTGTACGCGTGGGTCGCGACGCAGCCGCCCAAGTGATCGAAGGCCACGCGATCGAAGGCCGAGGCGCGATTAGCCGGCAAGCCAGTCGGCGAGCAGGAAGAGGATCAGCCCGGCCAGCGTGAGGGAGACGACGAGGCGGATCCAGATGTCCCCGGCGTCTTCCGGCGGGGCGGGGCGGACAAAGACAAGGCGTTCCTGCGTCTCGCGGCAGAGGGGCGAGCCCTCGCGGGCGGCTTCCTGCACCACGGCGATCACGAGATTGGCGTCGAAGGGCCCAAGGCCCATCTGAGCCGCCGAGGCCACCAGCCGGTGACGCTTGTCGGGTGGGAGGACGGCCGCCTTTCCTCCTTCGATCGCCGAGGCGACATTGACCGCAAAGAGCCAGCGGGCGTCGAGCGGGCTGAGCCCGGCGGCGAGCACGTTCTCACGGGCGACCTCCGCCCGGGCCCGGCGTGGGGCGGGCTCGGGCTCCTCGCGGACGAGCCTGAGCGTGGGTCGGTTCTGGGCGGGCGTGCCGGGCATGGCCGGGTTGATTCTGACGCAAAGCCCCGCGTTCGGCCACCGCCCGGGGCCGGTGCGCGGTCAATAACCAACAACGGACGGGCCCGCGGCGTGTTATTCTGCACGCGTGCCGGTGTTCGGTCGATGGTCACTGCGCGTTCAGCCATGTCAGCACCGAGTGACAATCCGGTCGGTCCGCAGAAGCCCGTGGATTGGGGTGCGCTGCCCATCGTGCGCACGGACCTGTCGCCCGCGGGGGTGATGGATCGTGTCCGGACGGCGTCGAAGCGGGGGCGATTGCCCGGCTTTCGCGAGATCGACGGGGCGACGTTCGCGGTGCTTGCGTTCGGCGTGCCGTTCGATCGCGAGTTGATCGTTCGCGTGGAGGCTTCTGGCGCTGGTACGGCGCTGCTGGCGAGGCCTGTCCTGCTCAAGCGGAATCCGGTGCTGTTTGCCGCGGTGCTGATCTTTACGATCTGGCCGGGCGTGGCGATCACCAAGAGCATGATCCCGTGGGAGCCGTTCGGGATTCCGTTCGAGGCGTGGTACCTTCCGCTGACGATCATTCCGACGCCGTTCGTGTGGATGAGCCTGATCAAGAAGTCGAGCCGGACGACGTTCGCGAGCGCGTTGGAATCGATGTCGCAGATCGCGGGCGAGGTCGGGGGCGTGCTGAGCACGGGCGCGGCGAACGACCGGGCGGATTAGACGCCGCCCAAGCGGGTGCGGAGGAGCAGGGCCCGGGCCTCGCGGCGGGCGTCCTGGTCGAGGTCCTTCCCGAAGACGCGCTGCAGGTGTGTGGGCTGAACGAGCAGCAGCAGGAGGTTGAGCAGCGCGGGCTCGACGTCCTTGATGACCCCGAGGATGCAGCCCATGCGGATGTTGCTCAGGTGCTGCATCGCTTCTTCGGCGGTCATGAGGCGGGCGTGCCGGGCCGCGCCGAGTGAGCGGTAGATCTGGTCGAGGAGGAAGTTGGTCCGTTTGGTAAGGAGCGTCTTGCGGGCGATGCGTTCATACTCGATCACCCGTGGGATGATCACGGATTCGAGGTCGGAGAGGATCATCGCCTCGCTCTTGCCCAGGGTGGTCTGGTTGCTGAGCTGGTAGAGATCGCCGGCGGCTTCGGACCCTTCGCCGTAGAATCCGCGGACGGCGAGCCCCATGTCTCCCGCGGCACGCTTGACCTTGTCGATGTCGCCGGTCATCCGCAGCGCGGGCAGGTGCAGCATCACGCTCATGCGGGCGCCGGTCCCGATGTTCGTGGGGCAGGCGGTGAGATAGCCCAGCCTGGGGGCGTAGGCAAAGTCGAGGGCGGCTTCGAGCGAGTCGTCGATGCGGTCGGCCTGGGCCCAAGCGTCGGAGAGATCGAGCCCCGAGCGGATCACCTGCAGGCGGAGGTGGTCCTCCTCGTTGACCATGATGCTGACGCGTTCACCCGGGGTGCAGAAGGCCACAGCACGCGGGTCTTCTCCGATCGCGGCGCCGCGGCCTTTCTGCAGCTGCTTGCTGATCAGGTGGCGCTCGACGAGCAGGCCGCGGTCGGAGGCGGGCGTTTCGTGGATGTTGAGCCAGACCCAGCGGTCGGGCAGGTCGGTCCCGCGGATCGCCTCGCGGACCAGATCGAGCGTGCGCTGCTTCTGCTCGGGGGTTGCGCGGCCCACAAAGGGAAGCCCCGACAGATTGCGGGCGAGACGCACGCGGGAGGAGAAGACCACGTCGCCCGCGGGCCCGCCCGCGCGGAGCCATTCGATCGAGGCGTCGTCGAGCACGTGGCGTGCGCCGCCGTCGTTCGGGCCGCCGGTGGGGGAGGGTTCGACGCTCATGCGGTGGCTCCCGGCGGGGCGTCGGTCAGCCTGCGGAGTTCATCGCGCAGTTCGGCGGCTCGTTCGTACTGCTCGGCCTTGACGGCCTCTTCGAGCAGCCGGCGGATCGCCGAGGCGCGGCTGGCACGCTCTTCGATCAGCGCCGCGAGGGCCTTGGTGCGGCTGCTCTCGACCTGTCCGGTGGCCCTGCGGGGGCGTTTGCCCAGGTGCTGCGTCGCGCCCTCGTGCGCACGCTCGATGAGCGGGAGCAGGCGCGCCTCGAAGGCTTCGTAGCAGTTGGCGCACCCGAACTGCCCGCACTGCTTGAACTCGTCGAAGGTCATGCCGCACGTGGGGCACGCGGGCCCGCGAGAAGCGCGCTTGGCGGTCGTCTCGATCAGGGCCTTGAGCACTTCCGGGGCGGCGGGCGCGGGCGGGGTGAGCCCTTCGCCGGCTGCGCACGACTCGCAGAGGTGCTTCTCGACCTTGACGCCCGCCTGCACGGTCACCTCGTGCACGGTCGCCTCGTTCTCGCAGCGGTCGCATTTCATCGCGGGAGCACTTTAGGCGTGCGGGCGCGGGTCTCCGGTGCCGGCGGCCGGGGCGAAAAGCAGACGAGCCCAACCACGGCAAGGCGTGATCGGGCTCGGGTTCTACGGAAGTTGATCGATCAGGCCTGGGCGGCCTTCTGCTGGCGGGTGTACCCGTACTTGCGCTTGAGGGGCTTGACGAGCAGGCCCTGGCGGATCGCCTTGGCCGACACGCGGACCTTCTTGGCGACCTTCACGCCGTCCACCTCGATGATGGCGTTGACCTTCTGGAGGTTTGGCTTGAAGGTGCGGGGGGTGATCCCGGTGGGCTTGAGGCCGAAGCCGCCCTTGCTGATGGCCTGACCGCGCCAGCGACGGATCTTGCCGAAGGAAGTCTTCTTACCGGTGAAAAAGCACTGAGCGCCCATGGGGGTCAAACTCCTGTCAGGATTCGGGACGGGAACCTTAGGCGTCTCCCCGGGGATTGGCAACCGTCGCCACGGATCGGCACCCGCGATCAGCGCCGCCGGAAGGCCCAGACCGCGAGGCCGACCGCCACAACACCCGCGACAGATCCGGACAATACCCAGACCGGCACGCCCGGATTGCGGGGTGTTTGCCCGGCGGCGTTGGCGACAAAAGGTGCCTCCGCGCGTTCGGCGGCCGTAGGGATGCGCTCCGGAGGGGTCCAGCGGTCGAGGTCGATCGCCCGACCGGCCGGGGGCAGATCGGGGCCGATCTTGGCGGAGATCAACCGGCCCTCGGCGTGTGGGCGGAGCGACGATGGGCCGACCCCGGTGAGCATGCCGTTTTTGATCGAGGCGCCTTGGAGATCTGGGGAGGCGAGGCGAGAGGTCATGCGTGCGGGAAGCAACAGGGGCACGCCCTGGGTGCGGGTGAACTCATCGAACTCGACCTCTTCGGTGACGCGGCCTTGGGAGCGGATGGTGTACCGGCGCACGCCCCAGGCGTCGCCTTGGTTGATGAGCTCGGCGTCGATCCCGCGATCGTCGAGACGGACGAGGGCACCCTCGGCGACGGCCTCGATGACGGCCGGGCTCGGCGTGTCGGCGCGGGCGGCGATCATGCGGGCGAGCGCGGTGGGGGAGCGGAAGGACATGCCGCCGGAGGGGCCGCCGACGCCGTCAGTGATCGACAGGACCGGGGTGCCCGCATGGGCGACGATCTGCCGACCGTCGGGGCGCACGAGGGTGACGCGGTAGTCCGGGGCTTCGGGGAGTCGGCCGGCGAGTTCGCGGGCGGCGTCGAGCCAGCGGTCGCCTTCCGCGGGGGCCGAGCCCAGCTCGATGCAATATGCGATGGGGTGGTCGATCTCGGAACGATCGACGAACGCCCGCCCGGGGACGGCGTCGAGGCGCATGGCCCAGACCATCCGCGTCTGGGCGTCGCTGACCGTGCGTGCCCATTGCACGACCGATGCGGAGGTGTCGGTCGGCCCGGCCGAGGGTGCGGTCGCAGAGGCCGAACAGAACAGGAGCGTGAGAAGTACGGTCTGCATCGTGCTCACCACCCGATCGTGCAAGGAGTGCTTCCAATGTAACGAATGAACACAGGGGATTCGATTTGTCCGATCACCACTGTTGTCTCGTCATGGACGCACATGTTCCCGTCACAGCGGCCACCGCGATAAAGATTAATGAGTCGTTGCTGCGAAACTTCGAACCCGCAATCAGTCACATTCGTGTTGTGCGTCGCACGTCCGCAGGTCTGACTTGTTGGTACCTCATCCGTCTAGACCATATCGGGGTGATCGCATGGAAGGACCTGACAGCTGTGATTCTGCATGCGATCGTCCTGTCCGCCGCTCAGTCGCTTGTTGCAGAGTGGAACTGAACCGCCACCCGCGCCTGGCTGCGCGGCGGAGAGGACTGCTGGTACAATGCACGCCATGAACAGGTACGTCCGGGTTCGACTCGCCATGTTCGATCTCCTTCACGGGGGGATTCTTCATACGCGATGGCAAGACTACCGGATGCGGTTCGGAGTGTCAACCGTCATCGGCAATCCGGGCGGGGGGAGGGTGATTCGGGGGCGACAGCCGGGATTTTCGCTCATCGAATGTTGCGTCGTGATGGTGGTGGTGATGGTGTTGGTGTCCCTCGCGTCAGTCGGCGTGAGTAAGGCGAAAGAAGCATCACGCGAACTTGTCTGCTCGAATAATCTGCGTCGGGTCGGTGATGCCGTACTTCTGTACGCCGCCGAGTACCAGGATCGAGCTCCTGCGTTTCTGCCGGCTCGGTCAGTGGTTACCCCCAGCGCCGAGCGGTGGTACGCATGGTCGTTTCATGCTTTGGGTGTTCTTGCGTATCCGCAGTTCACACAACATGCCGGTATCACGCGGGAAGCAAGATCGAACGGGCTGCTCTGCCCGAGCAACCAGATCGACTGGTCGAGCCACGAGCCGCCGGGCTTCACGCCCGATTATGTGATGTCGGTCTCCGCATACACGAGACCACAATCGCTTGCTCGCACGTCGGCCGTGCCGGCTCGTCCGAGCGAGTTCATGGGCGAGGTTCAGCAACTTTCCTCCGTCGCGTTCCCGAGCCTGAAGGTCATGGCGTTCGAGTGGTGGGTCTGGCACGGATGGCGCGGGTCGTACACCAACCGGGACGGGGATCTCGGTCGGCTTTCGTACCGAGACCGTCCCCGGCGTCCCGGGTTCGCATGGTGTATCGACGGGCACGTGCAGACCAGGAAAGGCGAGGAGGTCCGCGAGTGGTTCGATTTTTTGCCGTGGTGGGTCAGCGGCCCGTTCCACACCACGAGGCTCGGCGTGAAGGGAGTCGACTGAGCCAGCCGTTCACCGGGCAGCGTGCGATCAGGCGCGTCGGATGTTTTCGCGGGCGAGCATCAGATCGAGCGTCTGGTGGACGATGTCGGCGTCGCGCGGGGTCAGGTCGTTGAAGAAGGGCAGGGCGATGGTGCGCTGGCTGACGCTCTCGGCGATGGGGAACATCCCGGGGGCGAAGCCGAACTGTTCGCGGTAGAAGGGCTGGAGGTGGATGCAGGGGAAGTAGTCGCCCGCGCCGACGTCGTGGCGGCGGAGGCCTTCGACGATCCGGTCGCGCTCCTCGCCCGTGTAGCTGGTGGCGAGGCGGACGACGAAGACGAACCAGCTCATCGTCGTGTGCTCGTCGATCGTCGGGAGCACGAGGTCCTTGTGCGAGGCGAGGCGAGAGAAGAGCAGCTCGGCGGCGTTGTGCCGCTTGCGGATGATCTCGTCGAGGCGGCGCATCTGCGCGACGCCCAGCGCGCAGTTGAGTTCGCTGAGGCGGTAGTTGTACCCGAGACGTTCGTGGCGGAGCCAGGAGCCCATGGGGTTCCCGCCGGCGCCGCTGGCGCTGACGGCCTCGGCGGGGCGCCAGCCGAGCGGTCGCCCTTGGTTGCGCATGCTGCGGCAGAGTTCGGCGAGGCGGTGGTCGTCGGTGACGATCATGCCGCCTTCGCCGGTGGTGATCTGCTTGTTGGGATAGAACCCGAAGACGCCGACGCGTCCGAAGGAGCCGCACGGGCGACCCTTGTAGGTGGTGCCGAGGGCTTCGCAGCAATCTTCGATGAGGGGGATCTCGTGACGAGCGGCGATGGCGGCGTACTGGTCCATGTGCGTCGAGATGCCGAAGGTCTCGACGGCGAGGATGGCCTTGGTGCGCGGGGTGATGGCGGCCTCGAGCTTGGCCGGGTCCATGTTGAGCGTGCGCGGGCAGACGTCGACAAAGACGGGCTTGGCCCCGACGAAGAGGATGCAGTTGGAACTGGCGATGAAGGAGAAGGGCGTGGTGATCACCTCGTCGCCCGGGCCGATGTTGAGCGCCCGCATGACCAGGTGGAGCCCGCTGGTCCCGCTGCTGACGGCTACCGCGTGGTGACGGTTGGCCCGCCCGGCGACGAGGGTTTCGAACTCCTCGGTGAACTTGCCCATGGAGAGGCGGCCGGACCGGAGGGCGGCGAGGACCAGTTCCTCTTCGAGCGGTCCGATGTCGGGGCGGGAGAGGGGAATCTCGAGGTGTTTGCCGGGCATGGGGATCTCCATCGGCGGGAGGTCGGGCGGAGCCCGAAAAGTGCGGGGGTCAGCCCGTGGTTATCGCGGAGGCCGCGGGTTGCGGGGTGGGGTCGGGCGGGTTAGCATCCGCACAACATGCCCCGAACACCACGATGGTCCGCGTGCGCCTTGCTTGTCCTTGCCGGAGGGCTGGCGATGCCCGTGGCGGAGTTGCAAGCGCAGCCTTCTGATGGATTTACGGGCCGCGACTTCGGGGGGATGCGTCTGCCGCTCTCGACGGTGGAAGGTCCGCTGAGCTTTTCGGCCAGCCGGGCGGCGATCTGGTCCGAGGGGCAGTTCACCCGCGGGGGTGGGGGTGAGGTGCAGCGACTTCTGCTGGTCGGGGACGTGAAGGTCACGCTCGGGTCGTACGAGTTCTACGCGGCGCGGGCGAGTGTGTGGCTCGAGCGGCTCGACGACAGCCCGCTTGGTCCGGACCTGGCGGGGCTGTATCAGGTCACGATCTACTTTGATCGCGTGGGCAACCCGCGTGGGCCGGCGAGTGTGTCGCTGGCGGCGGATCGGCTGCCCGTGCGGGCGGTGATCGACGTGGCGGGGGATGTTGGGCTGAAGTTTGACGCGATGGCGCGCGGAAGGCCGGCGGACGAGTTCCTCGCCGAGGCCGAGGCGGTGCAGGCGCAGTCGCTGCGGCGGATGCTGTCGGGCGAGAGCGGTGAGACGGGCCCGATTCCTTTCACGCCGCCGATGCCCAGGCAGCAGCCCGAGCGGGTCGATCCGACGCTGAGTCGGCCGTACCGGAGCGTGCGGGATTTGGATCTGGGCGAAGTGGCGGGGGAGTTCTCGCGCGTGGCGACGCGGCTTCCCTTCGGCGAAGAGAACGCGCCGATCTTCGCTCGCTCGGGCGTGCTCGCCGTTGCCCCGGGGAATCTGACGTATATCGGCGACGCGGGCGAAGGGGACGGGGCGATCATCGCGTCCGACGGCGTGGTGGTGCAATATGTGGAGCCGCGCACGGGGCGGTCGCTGCAGTTGCAGGCGCAGCGGGCGGTGGTTTTCCTGGAGAAGCGATCGGCGGACTCGCCGGCGGTGGATCCGACGCGGCTGGCGGTCGAGAGCCTGCGGGGGATCTATTTGGAGGGAGACGTGGTCGCGAGCGATGGTCGGTACACGCTGCGCGGGCCGAAGATCTACTACGACATCCGGAGCAACAAGGCTGTGGTGCTCGACGCGGTCTTCTGGACGTACGACCAGGAGCGCCGGCTGCCCTTGTATGTGCGAGCCGAGACGATTCGCCAGGAGAGCCAGCAGGAATTCGCGGCGACGAACGCGAGGTTCTCGACGAGCGCGTTCTTTGAGCCCGAGTTCTCGCTGGGGGCCGAGAGCGTGACGATCCGTCGCCAGGAGGTCGAGGTTCCTTTGGCGGCTGGTCGTTCTCTCCCGACGCGGGCGGGCTTTGTGCTGCCCGAGGGTGGCGAGGACGAGATGGCTGTCCCCGGGACGACGACGCGGACGCGAACGCTGGTGGAGGCGTCGGGCGTGACGCTGCGTGCCGGAGATGTCCCGTTCTTCTGGGCGCCGAGTTTCGTGGGTGATCCCGAGGATGTGGTGCTCAAGGACATCCGCGTGGAGAACAGCGGGGCGAACGGGGCCGCGCTCAAGACGCGCTGGAACCTGGCGGGTTTGCTGCGAGAGGAGCGGACGGATCTGAGGCAGCTCGACCTGCTGGCGCAGTATTACTTTGATCGCGGGCCGGCGGCGGGGATCGATGCGGCGTGGCAGAACGAGGAAGACCGCGGGAAGTTGTTCGCGTACACCGTCGTGGAGGACAGCGGGTCGGACCTGCTCAAGCCCGGTACACGCCGCGAGCGGGACCAGGACACGCGCGGCATGCTCCTGGGCGAGCAGTTCTGGACCCTCAGCGACCGCTGGACTCTCTTTGCCGAGGGTTCGTACATCGGGGACGAGACGTTCCTGGACGCCTTTGCCGAGAACCTCGCGGAGGATCGGCGAGAGTTCGCGTCGCAGGCGTACCTGCAGCGTCGCGGGGACCAGTCGCTGTTCTACCTCCAGGGCAAGACGACCTTTAACGACTTCATCGCGAACGAGTACCTCCTGCAGAGCAAGGGCTACGCGGTGACCAAGGCGCCCTCGATCGGGTACCTGAGGCAGGCCGACGAACTGGCGACCTCCGAGTATCTCGGACGGATCATGTGGTGGCAGTCTTATGACTACTCCTACATGCGGCTCAACTTCGACGAGGCCTACGCACGCGAGCGCGGCTTTACGGATCTCGCGCTCGCCCAGCGGGCCTTTGGCATCAACCCCGACCAGCGCATCAGCGACCTGCTCCGCACGCAGGGCTTCGAAGAGGACGGCGTCCACCGCTTCGACACGCGGCAGGAGTTCACGGCGATGCACGACGTGGGCCCGGTCCGCGTCGAGCCCTTTGTCGTCGGTCGCATGACCTCGTACGACGACTCCTTTGAGACCTACTCGCCCGCCGAGACCAACCGCACGCGGCTGTGGGGCTCGGCCGGGGTGCGGGCCAACACGCAGATCCAGCGGATCGATGATTCGGTCGAGTCGCGGTTCTTCGACCTGCACCGGATGAGGCACATCGTCGAGCCGGGGATCACGGCGTGGCAGGCGGGAACAACCGTCCAGCGGGCCGACCTTCCCGTCTACGACGACGCGGTGGAGAACATCGCCGAGGGCGGCATGGTGCGGCTCGGCGTCGACCAGACGTGGCAGACCGAGCGCGGCTCACGCGAGGCGGGCAAGTTCCACACGGTCGATGTCTTCAAGCTCAACACCGATTTCGTCTTCGCCAGCGGCGACACCGACCCCAAGACCCCGTTCGGCCGCTGGCTTGATTTCCGGCCCGAACTCTCGAACCCGGGCAACTTCTTCAATGCCGAGGGACAGTGGCAGGTGTCGTCGGCCCTGGCGATCACGGGCGGGACGACGTACGACCTGGATCTGTCGCAGCAGGCACGCAGCTCGGCGGGGTTCATCATCGAGCACGCGCCGGGCTTCCGCTCCTTTGCCGAGACACGCTATCTCAACCCGCTGGATTCCACGTTCCTCGACCTGGGCGCGTCGTACGACCTCACGCGGAAGTACTCCGTCGCGGGGCTCGCGAGCTACGACCTTGCGAACGGCGGGTGGCAGGGCGCGGGCGGCGAGCTCCGCCGGCAGTTCTCCGCGTTCGTCCTCGGGCTCAACCTCGGGTACAACAACGTGACCGATGAATCGAGCTTCGGCGTGCTGATCCGCCCGACCCCGGTCGCCCGCAAGCAGCGGCTGCGGATCTTCTCCGACGAGCCCGAGCCGGGGCAGGTGATCTCCACCGGCGCGGGTGACAGCCCCTTCGCCGCGGGAGCCTGGCGGTGAACACACCCGAAGGCACGCGCGGGCCCGACGCTCCGCTCCCGGGCGCACGCAACGCGCTGGTGCTGCTGCTGCTCATCAACCTCTTCAATTACATCGATCGGTACATCCTCGCGTCGACTCTGTCGCCCATCTCCGCCGAGCTGTTCGGCACGCCGGGCGAGGCGGGGTATGACCCCAACGCCGCCGCCAAGATGGGGCTTCTGGGCACCGGATTCATGGTCGCGTACATGGTGCTCGCGCCGTTGTTTGGCTACCTGGGCGATCGCTTCAACCGATGGATCCTGATCGCCATCGGGCTGGTGCTGTGGAGCCTGGCGTCCGCCGGCTCCGGGCTCGCGACCACGTTCGGCTTTCTGCTGCTGATGCGCATTCTCGTGGGCGTGGGCGAATCGGCGTATGCCCCCGTCGCCCCGACGCTGATCGCCGACATGTACCCCGTCCGCCGCCGCGGAGCTGTGATGGCCTGGTTCTACGCCGCGATCCCTGTGGGCTCGGCGCTGGGGTACGTGCTCGGCGGGCTGCTCGCCAAGTGGATGACGTGGCACTGGGCGTTCTTCGTGACGCTCCCCCCGGGCATCATCCTGGCGGCGTGGTGCCTGTTCAAGAAGGAAACCCCCCGCGGCGCGGCAGACCGCACTTCGGCCCGCCCCTTCTCGCTCAAGGACTGTCTCGTGCTCCTCCGCATCCCCAGCTACGTGATCAACGTCGCGGGGATGACCGCGATGACCTTCGCCATCGGCGGGATTTCGTACTGGGCGCCCAAGTATCTCGTCGAGTATCGCATGCCACCCGCGGCCAGCGCGGAAGCGCAGGCGGCCCTCAACGCGGAAGTGTCATTCGCCTTCGGAGCCATCACGGCCGTCGCCGGGTTGACGGCGACGCTGCTCGGCGGGTGGGCGGGCGACAAGCTCCGCACGCGATTCCCGGGGTCATACTTCCTCGTCTCCGCCGCGGGAATGCTCGCGGGGTTCCCGATGCTGCTGGGCGTGCTGTATGCACCGTTCCCGCTGGCCTGGGTGTTCGTCTTCCTGGCGGTGTTCTGTCTCTTCTTTAACACGGGCCCGAGCAACACGATCATCGCCAACGTCGCGCCGCCACAGATCCGCGCAACGGCGTACGCGTTCTGCATCTTCGTGATCCACGCGCTGGGCGACGCGATCTCGCCCGCGATCATCGGCTGGATCACCGACCGCACCCGCACTCCCGAGAATCCCAAGGGTGATATGACCCTCGCCTTCCTCGTGGTGAGCTTTATCGTGCTGCTGGGCGGTGTGCTGTGGGCGCTGGGCACGAGGCACCTGGCCCGCGATACGGCCGCCGCTCCAAGCCGCCTGCCCTGAGCGACGCTTTCCCCGAGTCAGGCCGAACGCTCGACCGACGCGAGCAAACGCTCGGCGAGTTCGCCCAGCGAGAGTCCGGCATACGGCTCGGGGATCTCGGCCTTGGGCGCTTCCCCCGCGGCGATCAGCCCGCACAGCCGTTTGTGGGCCGTGAGCACGGTCGAGTGGTTGTCCCGTCCCAGCGCCCGCGCGATCTCGGGGTAGCTGCACGTCGTGAGTCGGCGGGCGAGGTGCACCGTCAGCTCGCGAGCGAGCACCACCGTCTTGTGCCGACCCTTGCCCGAGAGATCCGAAACGTCGACGCCGAGCTGTCGGCAGACCTCGGCGGCGATCTGGGCGACGGGCACGGGCCGACGGACGCGCGGCGCGGGGGCGTCACCGATGCCAAGAGCTCGCTTGGTGACCGCCAGCCCGACGGGGCCCGTCGCGAGCTCTGGAGAAATGAGGCGAACCGCCTCGATCTGCGTGATGAGCCCTTCGAGGTCGCGCACGCTGCCGCCGCGTGCGCCGCCCAGCGTGCCCGCTCGCTCGGCGATGAGCCGCACGGCGACATCCTCGATCGCAAGCCCGCGGCGGCGGGCGATCTCACGCACCAGCGCCTGCCGGAGCGTCATGTCTGGCGGATCGATCCGAACGACGGCCCCGGAGACGAACCGCGACACGAGCTGCTGCGACAGCCTGCGGATCTCGCGCGGGTGCTCGTCGCTCGCCATCATTACGCGCAGGCGCGTCATCGAGAGCGTGTCGAAGATGTGGAGCAGTTCGCGCTGCGTCGCGTCCTTGGCGGCCAGGAAGTGCACGTCATCGATCGCCAGCAGGTCGACCCCGCGGTAGTTCTTGCGGAAACGATCGACAGCGTTGTTGCGGACGGCGCTGACAAACTCGTTGGTGAAGTGTTCGCCGGTCGTGATCCGGATCACCGCGCCGGGATTTGTTTCGGCGAATCGGGCGCAGCACGCGTGCAGCAGGTGCGTCTTGCCCAGCCCGCACGCCCCGTGGACGAAAACCGAGGTTGGCCCGGGCGTCGAAGAAAGGTCGGCCTCGGCAAGCCGCTGGGCCGCCGCCGCCGCCAGGCGGTTCGCGTACCCCACGATGAAGTCCTCGAAACGGTGACGCCACGACTGCGAGGCCCTGACGGGCTTTCGCTCCGTCGGCCTGATCTCGGGCTGCGGCTTCGCCTCGGGCTCGGGTTCCGCGGCCGCTTCGACACGGATGCGCAGTTCGACCGCGCCGTCGCCCCCGCCCAGCTCCGCCTGCATCGCGCGGCGGAGCGCTTCCCCGAAGCGGCGGTTGACGACCTCGGCAACAAAGCCCGAGGGCACCGTGACGTCCAGCGTGCGTCCGTGAACCGAGAGCCTCGTGCGCCGATCGAAGTAGCGATCGAAGCGGTCGGGCCCGACCTCCGCCGACACCCGATCGAGCACCCGCGCCGCCGCACCCACCGACGCCATCGCGGACGCGGCGTCGGGCTCTCCCGTTGCTGTCATCGTGGATGTGTGGTTTGAAAAACCTTGCACGGCACAACCCCGCGAGCCCGCGACACGTGCTCTGGTCGCCAGCCTGGCGCCCCGGAACAACTGCCTTGTGCGTCCTGCCGACCCGTCCCCGCCCGCTCCACGAGACTTCCCGCGGACGCGTGATCGTCCGTTGATCGGGATCGACCCCGAGGGGGGCCGCATCGTGCGCTGGTTGGTCCGGTGGTCGCGTCCTTGACCGCTCGCGGCACATCCTCGCCGCGTCGGCAAACGTAGTGGATGACGATGCGCCGAGCAAGAGCGTTGGTCCATCATCACGCGGCGCATGCTGCATTCGTGCCTGAAAATCGGCCACTTAGCGCGTTGCAAAAATTGTTCTCCACCACGCGCGCGCATCATCGGGGGAACTCTGTGGGAAAGACCCTGACGGTTGTCGGAAGCCCCGCGTGCGGGGCGGTTTCCGGCGTAAAGCACGCGATCGGTGCGCCGCTTCACACGCCGACGGGCACCGCGCGGACCAACGCCGC